>PDSQ01000062.1 GCA_002747055.1 Gammaproteobacteria bacterium | reverse complement strand
AGACGCTACTATTATATTTCGTATCTAGTGATTGATGTGTGAAAGATGAACGAGTTATGAAACAGAAGCCAAGCAGAATCAAATCCATTGTTGAAACCGCTATCAGAATGTTGGATACTCGCTTCTGCGTCAAGGCATCTTACCGCGTGGTTGGTGGAGAGGTTGGTGTTTGGGTGGGTTATCTGAATGGTGCAAGCCATAAAAACGTAGGCAAACCCAATCAGCTCTACACGCCAGAGCAGCTTGCTAGAGAGTTAGAGCTTAGCTCTCGCCCTCTGCAATCTATCGTGGCATCAGGATTAAGCGTTAGGAGCAAATATGCCAACCATTAGTGAGTTTTTTGGCATTCTGATTAGGATGTACTACGACGATCACAATCCGCCTCATTTCCATGCCTACTACAGCGGGCATGAAGTCATTATCTCGATTGAGACTCTGGAGATCATGGAAGGCTCGTTGCCAAAGCGGGCTAAAGCCTTGGTGATTGAGTGGGCAGTCGAGCACAGACAAGAGCTGCTAAATGACTGGAAACTAGCCGAGCAACATCAGCCACTCAACAAGATTGAACCATTGGAGTGAGCACCATGCGACGAGTAACCAATGTTGAAACCAAACCTGAATACACCCTCGCGATCACTTTCGATGATGGTACCTATGGTGAGGTATGCCTTGCGGATCGGCTGTTCGGGCCAATGTTCGAGCCATTGAAAGACCCAGCGTTTTTCGCTCAGGCGCGAGTTGATGAGTTTGGCGCGGTATGCTGGCCGAACGATGCGGATCTGGCTCCAGATGCATTGTACAGAAGGGTCGCAGCGTAAGCATTGACCAGTCGCGAAATGTGGACGAAGGAAAAAGATAAGGCTCTATCGATGTCGGTAACTTGGGAAAAAATTAATTCGATTTTGGCAAATTTTTGGTGTTAAAAGTCAGCGTCAGCATGGCTAGAATGGAACGGTTGGGCAACCTACCTCTTGGGGTTGCGGCGGGTGAGATTTTTTGGTGGGAATTGGTTTGACAGTTGTAGAGAAATAAATGTGCCTGTAAACATCCTGAACTTATCTTCTTATGTTATTAACCAGATAACGGAAGACGAACACGATTACCATATCTCAGCCACCACAGCCAATCCTCCTCATCAGTGTATTAACTGCAAGGCAGACAGCATTCGAGGTTTTGGTCGTCGTGAACAAATGCTCAAGGATTTGCCGATGCATGGTAAGCGCGTCGGCATTTACGTAGATACACGCCGCTACCAGTGCCAGAGTTGTAACAAGACGTTTTACGAGCCACTACCTGACGCAGACGAAAAGCGAAAGATGACCAAGCGCCTGCTCGACTGGATCGGCAGGCAAGCAATCACTCGCACCTTCACCAGTATCGCAGATGAGGTTGGAGTCGTCGAAGGTACAGTACGCTCAATCTTCCGTGATTACATCAACGATCTCGAAAAGACCGTTCGATTTGAAATTCCTCGGTGGATGGGCATCGATGAGATCCACCTGATCAAACCACGCTGTGTCGTCAGCAACATCCAGAACAACACTATCGTGGAGATCCTGAAAGACCGCAACAAGCCAACCGTGATACGTTACTTGAGTCAGCTCAAGGGGCTTGATCAGGTTCATTGCGTGGCTATGGACATGTGGAAGCCCTATCGGGATGCCGTGGAAACGGTCATTCCGGACGCGCAGATCGTGATCGATAAGTTTCATGTAGTCAGGATGGCCAATGATGCCTTGGAGCGGGTCAGGAAATCGCTCAGGGAGCAACTAACTCCAAAGCAGCG
>PDSQ01000035.1 GCA_002747055.1 Gammaproteobacteria bacterium | reverse complement strand
AGCCAAGGTTGGTGTAAAAACGAAACGAATGAAGGCAGGCTGGGATAATAAATACCTGCTTAAAATTATTGGGATGATTTAAGCCCGATTGCCCTGGTCTAATCGGTTACCATTTACTCTCAGCGTACGCCAATGCCCAGTTGCAGCTGTTTGCAATCGTCGCTTCTTCAGCTAGTGAACAACTGTGGCTAAACCACAAATTCCTTCGCCACCAAAAATCGATGATAGCTTGTCGAACTACACCAACGATGGTGCAATTGCCGTTGATCGGCATTGCTGGGTATTGGGAGTTCAAAGGCTTTAGGTACTTCTGTTCACCATCAATGGCCAACTGCCTGAAGGTTGTTTCTTTAGAATCATCCAAACGCGCAATATTGTAGTGCCCACACAAACAACAACGAGTTTGCCATGCCCCGACCAGCGGCACATTTACGCGCCCGACAGGCTTTGCCTGGTAACTTTGTCTTTCAAAAATGCAGCGATATCGTCAGCCCAGTTAGCCAAAACCTTTTTAAGGCCACTCATCAAACCCGCAACTACAGAACTGTTAAATTTCTTCGTTACTGGACGATTTAAAAACTGCTCATATCGAGCCAAGCTGCCATCATCTATAGACCGGTAAGAATATACAAATGACACAATCACAAACTGCTGTATGCTTGCTCTCATTTGAGGTTCTATTTTCGCCATCTGCGCTTTATACGTAGCTAAATCAAGTTCTTGATCAGGAGTCAGCGTGGTCATAATTGCAGAGTAAACAGCAATACTACTAAATTTTTGTATTTCCATTGTCATGTCTGTAGTACCAAGAAGATTATCTAATCGTTTTGCCACTTCGACGCGCTTGGTATTCGCCAACAATTGTTGAGCACTATGGATCATATCCTGATAGGCCTGAGGCGTTGATGCTTTTTCTTCCGCTTTGGTAATTCTTTCGCCGATGTCAGATTCATACCATTGCAACAAGGTTTCAATATCTCTATTGCTCAGAGATTTTTCAAGGGATAGCTGAACTTCATTTAAGATAACTGATGGCAAGATCGCCTTATCAATACTATCGAGCAACAATGACATTTCATCTTCAGGTATCGAACCACCTTGCTGAACACCTTGCTTGAAACTGGATTTCACTAACTCTGGAAACTCGTTGGTCTGCTTGGGCAAACCGGATAAAAGAATAAGCTTGTCCAGATTGCTTTGTTTAGAGGAAGCTAAGCAAAACGAACAAAATAAACTAATAAATATTGCAAATAAAAAACTGGACACCCGACTTTTCATAAATACTCCTTGACTCGGCATCGTCGCCATCACAAGCGAAAATGATACATAACCCTGTTCAATTTAAGCGACAACCCGCTGAATTATCAAAAGCAGCTAATAACCTTATCGGTATATATCTAGCAACCTTTCCAATGCTTCCGGATCTTGCCGCTTCAGTTGCTCCAGCTCTGTTTTTAGTCTCCGCTCGAGCCTATCTTTATGCTGGTTCTTGACCTTCTCGATTTGACTTGCCAGCCTCTTCAATCTATCGACAGCTGCACCGCTGTCACCATCAGCAAGTTCCATCACCGCGTCCGTCAGAATGCCGATTTGCTTACCGAAACTGGCAACATCTGCGACAACTTCTGCCTCTATCTTGCGGTTACCGGCGAAGTTAAACTCAAACTGCGGTGACAGCCAAGTGGTACCAGGAAAAACATCTTGAATCACATCACCACTTAATGGGCCATTAAACACCCCCCACCACGGAAATAACCAGGGATTCATATCTGCTTCCTCCAATTATTATACGCATTATTGATTCAATTTTAGCCTGACGGTGAATCAAGCAATTTTTTACTACTCCCGCACATTCTCTTTTTCTTCACAATCGGAACGTATCGAACCTATGACACAGAATCGATATTTGCTTGGTACTTCCATCGTTACCTACCTCCCCACCCTTTCGACAATTTCGGCACCGAGAGAAAGTACTCTGCTGGCCATGCACGTATTTATTGACGTAAATCCAGTTACCTTTAGACCATGGCACTTGCTGGAGAAACAGAGCGCAGGCAATGACGTTTCTTGACAGAAATTGAGGCACTCAGCAGCACTAAAAAATGTCAGCTCCATTTGATAAATGCCTGGCCGGGATCAATCTTTTCTCGAATGAGCCGGATTTCTGCCACTTTTGGTGGCGCGAATTCTATGACATTATCGGCAAAGAGCAATTCAAAACCAGTTTCGTTCTGGATGGATTCTTTTGTTTCACCAGGGAAGACTTGAATGAGACGCATTCTTTTGCTTTCTTCCGCAAAATCGAAGACTCCTTTGGTGGTGATGACTCTATACGGACCTTTACCTTGGAGACCTGCCTTCCAACGTGCGTCCTTGCTGCCGTCAATATAGCCTGGACTGGTGAAATATTGCAGTTTTTCACTGAATTTACGCTTTTCATGGGGAAGAATCAGAATAGTTCGTTCGCAAGATGCGGCCATATCACTGGCACCACCTGAACCAGGGAGACGCACTACTGGTTTTTGATAACCAGCTGGAAAATCACCCATCATTGTCGAATTGATATTTCCATACATATCGATTTCTGCTCCACCAATAAAACCAAAATCAGCAAAGCCTCGCTGTGTCATTTCAAAAGCACCATTCAAGCCTTTGATATAAGAAGCGCGGGCGCATGTCTTTGAGTCTCCGACAGAAATTGGCAAGCCTACCTCTAGCGGCGGACCCACCGCACCTGCTTCGAAAACAAGAATGAGATTGGGTGCATGGGTGAGTTTGGCGAGCAGCGAGGCAACCATGGGCAAGCCGGTGCCGACGAAAACAACTTTTTTATCTTCCAGTACTTTGGCACCAGCCAAAACAATGATTTCCTGAGGGGTGTAGTCAGTCGAAACATCCATATATATATCCTCTTATCGTTTTATTTATATGAGTAGAACGCCATCTCAGGCGAAACGTTCACAATTGCTAGTTTCTGCTTTTTTGTCTGCCAGTACCTTTGCTAATGGAATTTGAGAAAGAAACCCCTCGAAGTCCTCTACACCGAAGATATATTTGTCATAGTAGGCTTTGAGCGCATCAACGGATCCAGTTTTAGTCGCCGTTCTCGCAGCCCCATAAAACTCTTCGATATGATCGCCATTGAAGTAGTAGTGACGACGACAAGCGCCCGGGTAGGCCCCGTATGGCACTTCGACCACTGCATCAACGCCGAGAAAAGGGATCGCGATGTCTCTTGGTAAGCGAGTAATGAGCTCGTGAGAAACGAGCTGTTCACAGGTGATAATCGTTCTGTTTGCTGCCATCGAGATTTCCGGGCAGGTACATTCGGAACCGCGGATAACGCAATTTCCATATTTATCGGCAGCCTGGACGTGTATGATCGCAACATCAGGGTTGCTTGCTGGAAGCAGGGCTACGGGTCGTCCGGTAAACGGGCAATCAATGATTTTTGTCCGGCAGCTTCGCGGAATATCTCCTACAAGTGGACTGCGAGTGGGAATAAAAGGTAAGCCTATCGCCCCGGCCTTGAAGCGGGCGGACATATTGAAGTTTGACCAGTCTTCTATTTCAATCAGACCTCGTTCCGCGAGATAACGGAACGCCTGGGAAATGCCAAAAGATTCATGGGCCCAGTACGCAAATTCAACTCGTTTTAAAGAAAAATGATCTGGTGCGACAACCATTCCTGCTGCCAGATATTCGGGACCAAGCCCTGCCGACTGCCAGGACAGCGTAATATCTTTAAAGCCATGACGTATCATTTCATGAGTGATGGAAATAGGCTCGCGATTGTTTACAAAACCACCAATTCCTATGTTATCACCATCCTTGATAAACTGATCTACCGCCTCCTTCAGGTTCATGCGCTTGTCTCGCATGGATTTGTCCTTGTTTACGAGAGCTTTTCTGGCCTCGTCAGGAGATAAACCTGTCCAGTACATTTTATTATTGTTTTTCAATTTTCTATCTCTTGGTTAAATGTTTGAATTATCGGAAACGAATCATTTCCTTTCCGCGCTACGAACAAAAAAGCCGATTTGCGTAACTAGAGTAACGGAAGTCGGCTTCAATGAAACATCAAAACGTGAATAACCCGCTCTAAGACATTCGAGTAGGTGGTGAGTGGACATATTGAAACTCCTCCTGGATTGATACCATACTGAACTAAACGACATAGCAATCAAAAATCAATGAAGTGATCAACAAAATTTGTACCCGGCAGTCAAGCTACTTCTGCTCAACCACTCATCTCATGCGCTAAAGAACCGGGCTTCTGTAATTCAAATACGTTCGCCATATTGGCACATTTAGAGCCACGATAAAACACTGAACACAAAAACAGTATTATGGTGGAAATCTGCCCCCTAAGGCGTTAAGCTTGAAACACCAAAACTGCGGGAGAGGGTGACATGAAAAAAGATGGTAAGGTTGTTGGTAACGTTAACGATATCAATCCCCGGGATAGTTGACGCATCGGAAACTGGTGGGATTTGCGGTACAGCGCTGAGTCAAGGCTTAAAGACGACCACTATCTCGTGGCAACTGCCATCTCTTTTCTGAAGAGCTGCTCGTCTGAAGGGCTGCAATTCGGGTTTTGTCAAGAGCGTTTCCTCATAGCCTGGCCAGGTTCGGTCTTAGCAGAGAACCGAGCCGGATGTCGTCGGCTTTATTTGCAGGATATTTTGTTTTTCCCTAAATCATCTCAGATTTTCACCATAAGCGATGTACGCTTACCCGCCCAATAGCCCAGGAACCGTCACAGAAGGATTAGTTGGACATATTCTGGACACTTTCTCGATATAAATGCGTTGCTTGCTGGCCGGATCATTGTTAAAACGGGTGCTGAAGTGACCAGGCATCGCTCTAGCGGATCAACTCATGCAAGCTACTCGATTTGGCAAACCAATTATGGCGACAAACGTCGAGCTATATTTTAGTCTACCGTACTTCAATCTAGCGCAATGGATCGTTTGTTTCGTCGACAGTCAGTATGGCTGGCGAACAGTGTGAGTCATTAACTATTACAGAGCGCAATACCACTCAATTACTATTTATTTTTTGCCGTTTTGCGCAATAAGGAGACAGGCAAGCCGTGTCGATAAACTATACCGTATCACCTTGGGTAACTTGTTACGCCCCACGTCCCAATGCTGTTGTACGCTTGATTTGCATCCCTCACGGCGGCGGCGGGCCACAGAGTTACAAGGTATGGGCGGAGCAATTGCCGAAACATATCGAAGTTTTGGCATTGAATTTTCCGGGGCGCGGCAGTCGTCATGCCGAACCGGCCATTCGTTCGATGACCCAGCTGGCCGATGCGATCACCGAAGCCCTCAAGCCCTACCTCAACAAGCCCTACGCGCTATTTGGTCACAGCGTTGGTGCGTTGATCGCTTATGAAATAGCTTGTCGTATCCAGGCGGCAGGGCTGATGCCGCCGATGCGGGTAATGGTATCGGCCCACGAAACACCGGAAAACTCCCATACCGACCAACCCATGTATCGATTACCCGATCAGGCATTACTCGGCAAAATCGGTGAGCTGGGGCTGGTGCCTGACGACGCGTTGCAAAACACCGAGCTGGTGCAGTTTATTTTACCGGCACTGAGAGCGGACTTTGAGCTTTCAGAAACCTATGTTTACCAGCCCGGCGCAACCTTGACAATGCCTTTGACGGCACTGCTCGGCACCGCAGATACCCTGGTCGATCAAAACGCTATGCGGCAATGGGCAAAATACACCAACGCAAACTTTACCCTGCGCGGCTACGATGGTGATCATTTCTATACCCTATCGGCACAGCAGCAGGTACTGAGCGATATCGTCACTGAACTGGCAGAGGATTTACACAACCTGCCCCCTTCGATCCTGGAAGGTGAAACGCATGCTTATCCAGAAAAATGTCTACACGAATTGTTTCACGAGCAAGCCGAGCAATACCCGCAACGCATCGCGATCGTCGATATTCAGCAATCGCTGACCTTTGCCGAACTCGATGAGCAAACCGATGTGCTGGCGCGTGAACTGCAACGCCGAGGCGTGGTTGTCGATAGTATCGTCAGTATTTTTATGGCAAGTTCGGTTGAGTATGTTATCGCTTATTTGGCGATACTAAAGGCTGGGGGTGCCTATATGCCACTGGAGGTGGCCTATCCCAGGGCGATGCTGCAAAAAGTACTGGACAAAACCGCCCCCGTCAGCGTCCTGACCACCCAAGCCTATCGGGATTTATTACCCGACGACTGGCAATCCGAGACCCGCACGCTGTCGCTGGATGATGGCTGGCTTGCGTCTTTACTGGCGCAAGACTTACCGGCACTGAATGCCGGCAAAACACTGCCTGAGCCCGACAATCTGGCTTATTGCGTTATGACATCCGGTACCACAGGCGAACCCAAAGGCATTGTCTGTCCACATCGTGGTGCCGTAAATTCCTACTACTGGCGCTATCTGCACTACCCCTATCGGCCAGGCGACAGAGAAGCGGCTAACGTGTTTTTTGTCTGGGAAGTGATTCGGCCATTATTGCAAGGCGTACCCGCTTATGTCATTCCCGATGATGTCATTTACGATCCGTGGAAACTGGTGGATTTTCTCGAAACCAACGCAATTACCCGCGTCCTGTTTACCCCATCGTTATTGGAGCAGATTCTCAATACTACCGATATGTCGTTGCACCGACGCCTAGCTAAACTCGCCATTGTCTGGCTCAATGGGGAAGTGGTGCCAACGGCACTGTGCCAACGCTTCTTTGCTCGCCTGCCCAATACCAAACTGCTAAATGACTACAGCATTTCTGAAACTCACGATGTCTGTACCCACGATCTGACCCGCTTAAATACCGATTATTCACCGCGATTTGCCCCGTTGGGGCTGCCCATGTCGAATGTGCGAATTTATTTGCTGGATGAACGACTGACTCCGGCGCCTCAGGGAGTTGTCGCTGAAATATATGTTGGCGGTGATTCACTCGCGCACGGCTATTGGCAGGCGCCTGAAAAAACTGCGGAACGTTTTATTGCCGACCCGCTGCGTAACGATGGATCGCTGATTTTCCGGACAGGTGATTTAGGGCGTGTTTTACCCAACGGTGAGTTGGAAGTAACCGGTCGCATCGAGTTTATGATTAAACTGCGCGGTTACAGTGTTGTGCCCGGTGCGATTGAAGCGACAATCAACGCGCATCAGGCAGTCGATTCCTCGGTCGTTGTCAGTAAAGATGACGAAGAAACGGGGCAACCCGAAGCGCTGGTGGCCTACATTGTTGGCAATGGCCTGTTGCCAGACGACGAACTGCAGCGTTCACTGCGGCAACACCTGAAAGACAATCTGCCGCATTACGCAGTACCCGCTTACCTGACAATCCTCGACGAGCTGCCGCTGAATCCGGGGACAGGCAAGCTGAACCGTAAACAACTGCCGAAACCGGAGACAAGAATTCAACCGATAGATGACACACCAGTCAGCGCAATCAGCGAAACCGAACAAATTATCTTCGCTGCCTGGGAAACGGCCCTGGGTATTCGCCCCGCTGCAAGTACGGACAACTTCTTTGATCTGGGTGGCCATTCACTATTGGCGATACAGGTTTGTCGTGCGTTGTCGGAGCAACTGGGTAAAGAAGTATCTGTTGTCGATATTTTTGACAATCCAACCATAGAAACACTGGCAGCGCGAATCGATGCCCGTAACGATAACGAAAAAACTGACAGGCAGATACCGACACCAGGAACCTATCAGACAGATAACCGGGACGGTTTTGACGAGATCGCCATTATCGGCCTGGCCGGTCGCTTCCCCGGCGCAGATAACGTCGATGATTTTTGGTTCAATATTCGCTCGGGTATCTGTTCAATCAGAGAAATAAGCACTCAAGAGCTGGATAAAAACGGTGTGCCGAAATCAGTTTACAGCGACGAAAACTATCGTCGAGTCGGAGCGCTTCTGGATAATGTCGATTTATTCGATCCGCAGTTCTGGCAGCTCAGCCAAAAGGAAGCCAGCTTGATGGACCCCCAGCAACGACTGTTCCTGGAAACCTGTTGGCACGCACTGGAGCACGCCGGTTATGTGCCCGATCAACAAGGAACGCGCACCGGGGTCTTTGGCGGCTGTTATTCACCGCTTTATCTATTACATCATTTAGCCGGCGGCGGCTTTATGGATGCTACCGATCCGATGGACTATCACCTAACTGAAACGGGCAACGACAAAGACTACATCACTACCCGAGTCTCTTATTTGCTGAATCTGCAAGGCCCGAGTATTGCCGTGCAAAGCTCGTGCTCGACCGCATTGTCGGTGGTAGCCAGTGCCTGCCAGTCGTTGCAGGGCCATCATTGTGATCTTGCCCTGGCGGGCGCAGCCAGTATTACCTTCCCGCAGGCGGGCTATCAATATGTTGAAGGGCATATCAACTCCAAAGACGGCAAGGTGCGTACTTTTGATGCCAAAGCCAGCGGCACGATTCTTGGCGACGGTGTCGGCGTTGTGGTATTGAAACGATTGCGTGATGCGATCGCGGCGAAGGACACCATCTATGCCGTTATCAAAGGGTATGCCACCAATAACGATGGCAACGAAAAAGCCGGTTACTCCGCGCCTAGTGTCAATGGTCAAAAAACAGTCGTCAATCAGGCATTGCAAGCCGCTGCGGTCTCGGCTGACGACATTTCCTTTGTCGAAGCCCACGGTACCGGAACTCTGGTCGGTGATCCGATCGAGACCACCGCATTGACCGAGGTCTTTCGACAATATTCACAACGCACCAATTACTGTGCTCTCGGGTCGGTCAAACCCAATATCGGTCATAGCAATATCGCTGCCGGTATGGCGAGCTTGATCAAAGTCGCGCTGAGCTTGCACCACCGCGAAATTCCGGCAACCATTCACTATGATACTCCGAATCCGGTGATGGCCATTGAATCCAGCCCATTCTATATCAACACCAAGACGATTCCCTGGCAGACACCGGCAGATACGCCAAGATGCGCGGGCGTATCCTGCCTGGGTATCGGCGGCACCAACAATCATTTTGTTTTACAACAGGCGCCGACAACCGAGCCTGCACAGGCAAACAAATCGGCTGACCGAGGCCATCACTTACTACTGCTCAGCGGCAAGACACCCGAGGCCGTGCAGCGCAACCGCACAGCCTTGGCAAATTATCTGGAAAAACACCCCGAGCTGGATTTGCGCGATGTCGAATTTACCCTGCAGACAGGGCGTTGTCAGTTCGATTATCGCTCGGCGGTGGCTTGTAGCGACCTGGAATCAGCAGTTGCCAGTTTACAGGCGCCCGCCAAGCCAGAGCCGGTTCATATAGTGACGGCAAAACAAGCGGCCTCCGCCAATAAAACAGTCTTTTTATTCCCAGGGCAGGGTTCCCAATACCATCGAATGGGCTTCGACCTCTATCAAACCGAGCCGGTATTCAAACACTATTTTGATGAATGCTGCGATTGGCTGCTGCCCGAACTGGGTGTCGATTTACGTCATTTGCTATTCGCCCCGACTGACAGTCAGGAGGCCGATCAAGCCTTTGCCTACGCCTATTACACACAGCCTGCCATCGTCAGTCACCAAATTGCAATGGCCCGAACGCTAATCGACTGGGGCATTCAACCCGATGCGCTGGTCGGGCACAGTATCGGCGAATATACGGCAGCCTACATCGCCGGTATTTTCAGTTTGCCGGATACGTTAAAGCTGATTGTCGCCCGGGGACGGGCGATGGAAAAAGCCGGGCAAGGCCGCATGTTATCGGCAACACTAACTGAAAACGAAGCTCGAGCCTGGTTACAAGACTACCCGACGGTTTCGCTTGGCGTGATCAATGCGCCCAAGCGTATGGTGTTTTCCGGGCCGGTCGATGCGATAGACGCACTCAGCCGCGCGTTAAAGGCGGATGGCATTGCGGCTCAACCAGTCAATGTGCGTCAGGCATTTCATTCGGCCATGATGCAGGAAGCCTCGCAGGCACTGGTCGATGCCGTCAAGCCGCTCAAACGACATGCGCCCGCAATGGCTGTGATGTCCAATGTCACCGGAACCTGGTTAACTCAGCAGCAGGTATTCGATGATCACTACTGGGCGCGACATATGTGTGCCACGGTACGCTTTGCCGACAACCTGGCCACAGTGTTACAAGGGTATCCCAGTGTCATCCTGGAAGTCGGAGCGCATACCATATTGAGCCAGTTGCTACGCACCTTTACCACCCAGATAGAGGCACAAGAAAGACCTCTGGTCGTTGCCTGCTCGCGTCACCCGAAAGACACCAACATTACCGATAGCATAGCTTTGGACAGGGCGATCGGACAACTATGGGCGGCCGGTCAGGCCCTTGACTGGGCGGCTTATCGCGGCAATCCATCCGGTCGCCGGATCGGGCTGCCGGGCTATGCCTTTGAACCCCAGCGCTGTTGGCTGGATCAAGGTGCGCTGGCGGCGGCCGAAGGTAACACAGCCAAGGCACAAACGGCTGACCATGCCATCATTGCCGACCTGACCGAGCGCGGCTTTATTCCGTCGTGGTCACGTACCGCCTTCCCGGCCGTCAACCCCGATCCAAGCGCACAACGCTGGCTGGTTTTTGCCAGCGACGTTTCTGCACGGGTCGCACAATTCGGCCAGGTTGTTATCCAGTCTCTGCAACGGACAGGGGCCAAGGTGACGGCTGTTAACGCGGCTGAATTCAAGATCGATGACGCACAAGCCTACACCGATTTGTTCAATGCCCTCGCAGAAACCGGCAACTACCCCAACCGTGTCCTTTATCTGTGCAGTTTGACCGATGAACCAATGAGCGACACACCAACACTGGCCAACACATATTATCCGGCACTGGCTTTGGCGAAAGGTCTTGCAACCCAAGGCTGTCTCGATCCTTTACAGCTTTGGCTGGTGACTGACCAAACTTTTCAGATAGAGGCAGAGCCAGTCGCACCAATAAAATCAACCCTGTTGGGATCGGCGATTGTCTTGCCCCAGGAATGCCCACAAATTGCCTGCCGTATCATCGATATCCAGCCAGAAGACCTGGAAGACCAGGCAACCCGACGACGCTTGCTCAATGAAATCACCGTTGCGGTGCCGGATGTGGAACCATTTGTCGCGTTGCGAGGCAACCGACGCTGGATAGAACGTCATGAACCCTTCCCGATTGTGCCGGTTTCAGCCTCTGCCAGTGGTCTACGCGAAGGCGGCAGCTACCTGATTACCGGCGGCCTGGGTCGAATAGGCGGTAAGCTGTGCCAAAAACTGGCCAGCATCCAAGCCCGCCTGGTCGTGTCGACAACCATGGATTTTCCCGATCAAGAGCAATGGCTGGATTATCCCGATCAGCCGACGGCCAATCCGCGTGTGGTTGCGGCAATCGAACGATTGCGCGAAATCGAACGCGCCGGCGCCCAAGTCACGGTCGTGACAAGCCAACTGGATAATGCAGATGCGGTACGAACCCTGGTCGATACCGCTGTATCCCGATTTGGCGCGCTGCATGGAGTTTTCCATCTGGCTGGTCTGGCCGATCTTCGCTACTTGCCTGAGATGACGGAGGCAATTTCCAAACAGGAATTTCAGCCAAAAATCGATGCCTTGCTCCATCTGGAGCAAGTATTGGGTGAATACGTCAAATCACATGAAATAAAACCTGATTTTGTCATGTTGTTTTCATCACTGGCCGCGATTCTCGGTGGCTACGGTATGACAGCCTATACCGCCGCCAACCGCTTTATGGACACCTTTGTCCAGGTCAATCCGTGGCGACACGGTATCCGCTGGTACGGTGTCAATTGGGATGATTGGGATTTCGACTACGATAAAGAACAAGTCGGCGCTTACGAACAAACCGTTGCCCGCTTTGCGATGTCTGCCTCTGACGGCATAGAAACCATCGAACGGATTGTGTCTTTACCGGAACCACAGCAAATACTGGTCTCAACGCGCATGCTCCAGCCCAGAGTCGAGCAATGGCTGCACCAGGGTACAGAGAACACAGAAAACGACGCAACCGATAACGCAGACAACAAAGGAGAAACATCGGCCAACACAGCGAACAGCCCGTCTCTACTATCGCGCATTAGCGATATTTACCGCGAGGTACTGGGTGTGCCGGATTTATCGCCCGATGATAATTTCTTCGCCGCCGGTGGCGATAGCTTGCTGGCGAGCCAAATCCTGCTCAAACTCCGCCGAGCCATCAAAGCATACAGCGCACAACTGACGTTGGCCTGCATTTTCTCGTATCCGTCTGCACAAGAACTTGCCGACTGGCTGGAAAATCAAAATGACTGATAGCACAATAACAAGCTATTCACGGCGTCGCCACAACAGCACCCTTGCCATAACTGTGTGCCGTTTTAGCAAACCAGCGACGTCGTCTGATACACTCGCCCAATAAAAAATGAGGATATACTATGGAGCTGCTTCCCATTCCACCACTTGGCCAAACATTGGAACGCTTTATCACCAGTGTATTGCCCTTTCTTACAGAAGATGAGATCGACCAGACCAAAGCCGCCGCCGCCCAATTTGAAAGCCATTGTGGCGAGGTACTGCAACAGCGTTTACTCAGCTATGCGCAACAGCAGGATAAAAAAGACCTAAGCTGGATGACGGATATTAAATTAGCCGCTTATTTACAGGATATCCGGCCATTGGCACTATGCAGTAACCCCGGTATGCAATTCGACTACCGGTCAAATGACCAGGGCATACAGCGCGCAGCATCATTAATTCATCGTATTGCACGCGTTCATATCGATTACCTGAATGGCGATATTGAACAGCCCGTTGATGCAAGGGGTCAGCCCATCTCCATGCATAGCTGGCGCGTATTCTCCGGTGCGATGCGGGAACCACTGGCAGATGGCGATCGCTACCATTTTGCAGCACCGCAAACCGCCAACCGTATTATCAATGTTATCTGGCAGGAGCACCATTTTACATTGCAGGTAACTGATGATAACGGCAACGTCTTTTCGGTCAAAACCCTGACAGATGCGCTACAAAGCATTGTCGACGGTCAATATGAACAGCCAGCTTTCAATTTTATGGCGCTTAGCGCACTGGGCAGCGAAAAAACCGGAGCCTATCTCAGAACGCTATGTAACATTCCCCATAACCAGCGTATTTACGAGGCATTGCGCGACAGTCTGTTTTGTTTTTCGCTCTACCATTCCAATAAAGAAGAATTCGACCAAGTGCGCGAACAAAGCTTTATGCCCGGCTTTGCCTGGCAATATAAACCCTTTACCTACCAGGTAGATCTGGATTCCAACTTTACCTGCCTACATTTCGAACACACTGAAATCGACGGCGGAGCGTTGAGTATTATGTTCACCCGGGCATTCCAGCTTGAACCAAATGATCAAGCCACAGGACAACCCACCATTACACCATTGGACTGGCAATGCGACCAAACCACTTCGACCCGCATTCAACGAGATATCGAAGCCGTTACCGACCAGGCCAGTCAATTCCAGTTGGTTCAATGCCTTGTCGATAATAGTGCCATTACTGGCAAAGTCAGTCATGATGCCATCATCCAGTTTTCTCTCATGTACGCCCAACTCAAAGTGTTCGATCAGGTTCGTATGACCTACGAGGCTGTCGATACCAGTCACTTCAAGGCAGGCCGCACAGAAGCGATGAGGCCAAATAGCAGTCAGGCCATTGCACTTTGTCGGGCACTGTTAAAAGACGAAGCCAACAAAGAACTATTAGATGCCGCATTCGCCGAACATAGAGTTCGCGTCATCGCCTGTAAATCCGGGCAAGCCTATGATCGTCACCTGTCCGGGCTGCAAGCGATGATTCAGCCAGATGACGACAAAGACTGTATTGACGCCTTTTTTACCAGCCCTGGATATAAGGCACTGACAGGTGGTGATTTTGTGTCCACCTCTTCGTTAGGTAATCGATCCCCCATCATAAGAGTTATTTTTGTTCCCACATTGGCAGGCGGATTTGGCGTGTATTACAGCAATGACGATACTGGCTATGAATTCGTATTTATTGGCGATCGACAAAGCCAACCCTATCTTGACGATATGCGTGATGCTTGTGTTGAAGGCGCCAATAAACTGATAGCGCTCTTTGTTAACAATAATTGATTGGCAGGGTTCGCGTAAGAATTCATCCTAATCCGGATGGCAATAACAAATTATGTTATTGATTTG
Source organism: Gammaproteobacteria bacterium (assembly GCA_002747055.1). Taxonomy (GTDB): domain Bacteria; phylum Pseudomonadota; class Gammaproteobacteria; order Pseudomonadales; family Oleiphilaceae; genus LZORAL124-50-18. Next base: position 34,339 of record PDSQ01000035.1, on the reverse strand, counting down.
CTGAAAAACGTAAAACAGATTAAACAGAGAATAATCCTATTATTCTCTGTTACAGGTCGTTTTTATACCAAACAGTAAAGACCTTCAGTAACTGAATTCAACCAAGAGCCGGCTGAACACATCAAACGTCTTAGTGCTAACAAGCAAACGGAGATTCTCACGGTTAATGGTAAAGCAGCCATAGGATTTCCAGATATGGTTCCGCAATTCATCGAGAAAACCAAGAATGAAATGGGCCTCTTCTGGCGTCCAATGGGTTTTAAGGTCAGTTTGTTTCATCATGGTTTGCGCTTTGAGCGACGTGTTGTTCGATGAATTCATCGTGGCCACGCCAGTGTGGTTGTACGAGAACCTGATCAACAAATTGCTCGGCATAGAGTGGGACATCCCTGGCAATATACTCGTAAATATCACCTAAATTCCATTCGGCGGGTTCTGATCATACAATTTCCATTGAGCGGTTTTACTCCTTGCCATAATGCGGGCTTTTGCGGCATCATCGGTGGCCCCTTCCAGTAAATAATCACTGGAAACCTCTAACACATCCGCCAAACGAAGCTAAGGTTAATCTTGCTGAATTTGGTGTCTATAACAGGCGCAATCTTCGAACCACAGTGGAAGGAATGCTGTATCCCTTGCGTACCGGATTTGCCTGAATACTTCGGTCATTGGAATTTTAGTTTACAAAGAGTTAACTCATGGTCTGCCATAGGAATTTGGGTAAAGGTAGTTGATTTTCTGGTGGTCGAGCCGGATTTAGAATGCGGCTTTATAGATGGGAGCTATATCAAAGTTCATCAGCACAGCCCCTAGCGTTCTTGATAAACCAGGACATTATTTCGCCCCATACTGTTCAGATGCCTGGCATGCAACTGACTCATCGTGCCTTTTTTGCAGTAGAGTAAGTAGCGTTTATCCGGGTCGAATTCAGCAGCCTTGGTCATCAGCTCGTAAAACGGTAACGCAATAATCTGGTTATTGATCAGACTCAGCGGGGATTTCTGTCGTTCATCCGGATGGCGGATATCCACAATAACATCCTCGACACTGGGAGTGGTGACCACCTCAACCACTCCGGCGGCGACTGTCGAGTCCATCACTTCATCCACATTGACAGTTTTTCGTTCTGCCAAGGCTTTATCCAGCACCGAAAAATCAAATTTCTCTTCTTCAGCCAGCACCTTGGCCAGCTTGGCTCTTGTCGTGGGCCGATCAGAGATCACACCACAGTATTCCGGCATGTTAGCCGCAAACTCCTCCGCCCCGATATCAGCGCAAAGCCGAATAATATCCTGCTTATGCATGGTAATCAGAGGACGCAATACCAAGGTATCGGTCACCCGATCGATCACCGACAGATTGGGCAGGGTCTGGCTGGATACTTGGGCGACACTCTCTCCAGTCACCAGCGCATACAACTGCAACTCTTTCGCCACCTCAGCTGCCGCTCTCAACATCAGGCGCTTTAGCACCACCCCCATTTGAGAATGATGGATCGAAGTAAGAATTTCCGACACCACCGCTTCGAACGGAACTGAGACAAATTTAACCCGATGAGATGCGCCATAGCGCTGCCACAAATACAGTGCAACCTGTTTGACAGCAATTTCATGAGCGGCACCACCCAAATTAAAAAAACAAAAATGGGTTTTCAAACCCCGTTTCATGGTCAGGTAACTGGCCGCGACCGAATCAAAACCACCTGAAATCAACGCTAATACCGGCTCTTGCGATCCGATCGGGAAACCACCGAGTCCTTCATACCTTTTTTTAACCATAAACAGGTCATCGTCCCGCACTTCAATTTTGATCGTCACATCAGGGTGGTTCAAATCGACACGAGCGGCGCCGGTATGCTGCAACAGACCACCACCCACATACTGCTCCATCTGAGTGGAAGTGAAACTATGCTTGCCGGTTCGGCGAACACGAACCACAAAAGATTTGCCGGCAACCTCTTCGGCGTAGTTCTCGATAGCCAGCCTGGCGACCTGATCAAAATCAACCAGTTTATGCTGTTCGACGAGAATAATATTGGCGATGCCCGGAATACGCTGAAGCATCTCGGCGACACGTGCAACAAACTCAGAAGCTTTCGCTTCAGCGCCTGCCAGTGAAGCCATCGCCCTGGCAATATCGACATCGATTCGATCCCACTGACTCAGCACCCTGATGTCGGGATTCACTTGAGTCAGAATTTTCATTATGTTGTCACGTAACCGGTTCACTTGTTGTCTGCGCACCGGTTTACTCTTGATCGTAATTTCAGGAAAAAGTTTAACTAGGAACTTCATGGAAAAATATTACCCTGCACAGAAACGCCAAAAACCCAGCCTTAACAACAGCCGCCACTCTCTCCTGAATTCACCCATACCGATTGCTCAAAGGGCAGGTCAGTACCACAGCCTTGGAAAACCCCGTAGTGTGTATTCCAGTCCCCGTAAAAATCGAAGTGTTGTTTAAATCGGCTAGCATGTAACATTCGGTAGGTATTACCGCACACAGGGAACACCTTTCCGGTTTCAATAATATGGTGTTTGTCCAAAATAAACGCATCAGGGGCGGCTTCCATGGTACCTTTGTAACGAACCGCCTGGCCATAATCTTCGCACTGTGGCTCGAGCTGAGCAATCTTGAATAACCGATAGGTTGCCGAATAGAAACTGATATTACCCAGTCTTTCTTCGATTTTCGGGTTATCGATAATCAACGGACGATCTTCAACCAACCTGGGGTCGGCAAAACCGGCTTTTTTGGCAATTTCAAGAAAGTCGTTCCAGTACAATGCGCCAGACAAGCACTCGCCATAGAGAACCGGATCTTTGGCCAGGCTCTCGGGGATACGTCGATCAGCATAAACATCGGAAAAGTACATTTCTCCGCCGGGCTTTAGCAAACGCCATGCGTGATTGAATACAGCTTGTTTATCCATACATAAATTCAGTACACAGTTGGATACGATAATATCGAACTGGCTGCTTGCCAGATCCAGTTCATCGAGCTTTTCGAGATACCCTTCGACAAAGCGGACATTCGGCTTGCTAAAGCCGAAAACTTTCTGATGATAGGCAATATAGCGGTTGGCCACGGCCAGTTGTTCAGCCGTCATATCGACGCCAGTGACCGAACCCGTTTCTCCGACAAGCGCACTGAGCGCGTAGCAATCACGACCGGCACCACTGCCTAGATCGAGAATGTGCGCTCCGGTTAGCTGGTCTGGCGCTATCAGGCCACACCCATAGTAGCGGGACATCACTTCATCATGTATTTTTGACAATACGCTTTTCAGTCGGGGAGTGGCTGACGCCGAGGTACAGCATGCGTTGGTTTGCAAGTCCGCCGAGTTATTGAGTGTTTTTCCGTAGTAATCCTGTACTTCTTCATGCATGGGCTGTCACTGCCTTCTTCAGATCGCTGTTGGTTAGATTTAAGGTCGATTGGGTTGATTCATTCGCCAGGAAATCAGCCGAAGCCGGCCGATAAAGAAGCAACCTCAAAGTCAGACTCGAAATATACAGAAAGTTCCCACTAATTGCTTTATGATCCAACAGGTTTTTTTCGTTGACTCGTTGTATCGATGACACCAGAGACAATTCTGTCGTATCCATTGCGGATCTGCTCGCTTACTATTCCTACCTTATAGTATTCCAATTCGGTCAAACGGGATAGTGGCAAGACAATCTGTACTCTTGCCCTCCCTGTTGCCGATCAAAAATTTCAATGACAAATTGATAAGCGTTCCAGTTTACACACAAGCGATATCGTCAGGTTTTGCACGGCAAACAGATAATCATTGTGTTACACTGCATTCCGGCCAGCGACCAATTCAATAACCGAACTAACTCCGACACCAATGATTGACAGGCTTCCTGGATGGATACTTATCGGTGGTGGCGTGCTTGCCTTCAGTGCAGGTTGTGTCAACGTCACCGGGCTAATGGGCTTCACTCATTTATCCATCTCTCATGTGACGGGAAATGTCACCCTGTTTTCAGTAGCCATCGCTGATGGTAACTGGCAGAATCTATTATTTGTTACCGGCTCATTGCTGGCATTTCTGGCTGGCGCAGTGATCAGTGGTTTTGTCGTCGGGCAGGCCTCGCTCAAACTCGGCAATCATTATGGTCTGGCACTGTTTATCGAATCTGCCTTGTTAGCCGTCAGCCTTTTCCTCTTTCTACATCATGACTATCTCGGTCAGCTGACCGCCGCGATGGCGTGTGGCCTGCAAAATGCGATGGTGGCCACCTACAGTGGGGCCGTTATCCGCACCACCCACTTGACCGGGCTAACTTCGGATATGGGGGCAAGTATTGGTAATTGGCTTGCCGGTCGTGAGGTTAACAAACCCACCTTGGCGTTTCAGGCCATCATTTGGTATTGTTTTTGTGGTGGCGCCGTAATCGGTGCCTTTTGTTACGCCAAAGTCGGCTACTATACGTTGCTTCTGCCAATGACCATTATTTTATTCGCTGCCTTTTTGTATCAATTTGTCGCCGACAAACTACCTGAGAAGCGTCAACAATAACGGTAAACCAGCAGCCACTATTCGGCTCGATTCAGATATCTGCCAACAATTTCGTAAAGTCGCGAACCATTCACCGGTTTTTTAAGTACGCCATCACTGCCTGCGGCTTTCAATTCATCAAGGTCATCTTTCGCATCTGTGGCCGTGAAGCAGTAAATGGGTCGGCGAAAGCCCGCTTTTCTCAGCATTTTTATAGCCTCCGGGCCTTCCATCTCCGGCATATAATTGTCCATCAATATAAGATCAATGGGCTCCTGAAGTGCCTTTTGAACAGCCTCCCGGCCATTTTCAGCAAGCACGACTTTGACACCGACTTTTTTCAGGTAACGGTTTATCAGCATTTGGTTGTCGCGATTGTCTTCCGCAAGCAGAACCGCCCCTGAGAATCGAGGCAAACTATCTTCCACTTCCGCTTCTTCCACTTCCGCTTCTTCCACTTCCGCTGTTTTCAAGTAGCGCGACAGGATTTCATAGAATCGTTTCTTATCGACCGGTTTCGACAAGTAATCATTACATCCTGCTGCTTTATACTCGCGGATATCGTCGGTCATGATATTGGCGGTAAGTGCGACGATCGGCGTGGCATTGCCTGATTTACGAATAGCTTCTGTTGCATCCTTGCCGTCCATCACAGGCATTTGCATATCCATTAAAATCAGATCAAATGGTTGATCGGAGGCAATTTTCAATGCTTCCGCGCCATTCACGGCGGTGGTCAAGCTGGCACCGGTTTTTGCGACCAATAGCTGCACCAGCTTCCGGTTAACCTCATTGTCTTCCGCATACAATATCGCACCTCTCAGCTTTGGCGCATTGAATACCTGCATACTGACTTGATTTCCGTTCAATTCGTTCGTATCCTGAACGAACCTGTTCCCTGCCAACGGCCCTGTGGCAATCGATACCTCGAATTCACTGCCCTGACCGTATGTGCTGCTTGCTCTGATGGTGCCGCCCAGCAACTCGGCAAGTCGCTTCGATATATTCAGCCCTAATCCGGTACCACCATACTCTCTGGCGATCGACGGTGCGGCTTGAGCGAACGGATTGAACAACCGTGACATCTGTTCAGGCTTCAGACCAATACCGGTATCCGCTACTCGAATATAAATTTTTTCGTCATCCCGATCGCACCGGATATTGATCCGGATACTGCCCCTGTCAGTAAACTTAATTGCATTACTACACAGGTTTATCAGAATTTGTTTCAGCCTGGTTGGGTCTGTCAGTATGTTTTCTGGCAAAGGAAATTCGTATTGCACGACAAACTCCAGGCCTTTCTTCTGAGCCCGGGGACGCAAGTAGTCTTTGGCTTCATCCAGGATTTCGATAATCGAAACGGGAACTATTTCGACTTCCAATTTATTGGCATCAATTTTCGAGTAATCGAGAATATCATTGATCAGTTCTAACAAATGCTTGCCTGACCTGATCACGGTATTCAGCGAGAATTTCTTTTCTTTCTCACTCATGGTGTCATCCAGCATGGATTCGCTGTACCCGATGATCGCTGTCAATGGGGTTCTGATTTCATGGCTCATATTGGCCAGAAACTGAGTCTTGGCATTGGCGGAAGCTTCGGCAATTTTTCGCTGAACTCGATCATGCTGCCTTTCTTTCGCCATCTGTTCTTTTTCTTCCGTGATATCGACAAGCGAACCCTCCAGGCAAGCGGTATCTCCGTCCTGGTTGACTACCCTAAGGGAAGAGGTCGCCCACCTCCTCTCGCCACTTTGCGTGCTGTACCCGGCTTCGAGATTGACAATCGGGCTGCCCATTTCCAACCGATCGATGACCTTCTGAACAATTTCAGGATCGTTGTAACAGACCGCCAGAGCATCCGGTGTATCTTCGATCAAATGTTGGCGTGACTCGTATCCGAGCAGTTTTACCATAGCAGGATTGACATCGATAAACCGGCGCTGCAGCGAAATCTGGAAAATCCCCTCCACCGCATTGTCGAATAGCGATTGATACCTCTGGAGATGGTTCATGGCCAATGCATTGGCTCTGAGAGCGTTATTCTGGGCAGTTTTGATTCGGTTCGACAATGCAAATGATAGCAACAACACCTGGCAAATGATGCCAAATTGCGGTGCATTCCAAGTCACCAGGTTGAGCGGAATTTTTCCGGTAACCGCCAAAGCATAGAGCATCAGGCCAGTAAAATTGAGCAGCCAGGCAATAAAAAAGGTACCACTACCAGGCAGCTTTTTGATAATGGCGAACAAACCACAGGCGCAGACCACGAGGGTGCTGATATGAGTACCTATCACTGCCCATTGAACCGCAACGACAAAATTGGCGAATAGTGAGATGACGGCAGAAGCCAGGCAACTGCAGGCATACACTTTTATAAACCAATCCAGGTTTTCGCTTACCTGTTTGGCACCGAGAAAGTACCTGGCCATGGTAAACGCGAAAAAGAAGGTGATCCATATATAGCTGGGTAAGTAACTTTGCTCCAACAACGCCGGAATAAAACCCAATAGTTGCAGCCCATGCAGCCGTTCTGACAGAAGTGCGATCAAGTAAAACAGAATGTACAGTACATAATAAAAATACGCTTTTTCCCGTACCGATATAAATACGAAAATATTGTAGGCGACCATGATCAGGGTAGCCCCCAAACACAGGGCATAGAGTAAAGTGACCCTATTGAATTGCTCGGTCATGCCTTTTGTCGAGTATATTCTCATAGGAATATGCAACGACAACTGACTGGATATTCGCACCAGAAGTTCGACCTTCTGGTTTGGTTGCAAGGTCAGTCGAAAAACCTGAGTCGGGTAGGACACATCGCGTTCTGACAACGGGGTGGCGTAGCCAGCATTTTTTTCCGTTAGGCTGTTTTCATTTGCAATGTTATCTTTGTTTTTGATAAACAGGGTGGCATGGCCTAACAGCGGAGTGTTGATCTCGAGCCAGAACTTTGCATTTTGTTCCTGACCACGGTAATGAACCGGGACTTTAATCCAGATAGTACTGTCGGTATAACCAAAATTGAGCGATCCTTCTTGCTGAGAGGCAAATCGATCATTGAGCGCGCCGCTCAATATATCTTGGGCTGTCAGCTCTCCCTTCTGGTCTTCCAGGAATTGCAGCTTCTGGTCAAGCGGATAGTCATCCACCCAATCGTATAACTCGACAACTTGCCCCGTTGACGTGGTAGAGCTTTTATCAGAGGTGATCAGTGCGGAGGCATTCGCTGAAAGCAAGGCGACAATGAAAGTGGCAGCGATCAGGGCGACCGATTGGTCGAGCCGCCAGAGGTGATTGATCGCCAGATTACCACAAACACCGAGCATAACTGTACTTACCTGGTTGTATTTGTCTAGTTGCCTTCGGTTTGATCAAATGGTCGATGCTGCAACACAAATTAGTCTACATTACGATGAGATCGGTAGTTTCGTTTCTTGGCATCCGCTTCCACAATGGTAAACACCAACTGGAATGAGCGGGCTTCACTGTAGTCGTTGATAAACCTGGCAAAAGCGAGCTTCACATTTTTCTGCTCACCGGCTCCGACACTATCTCCGCTAAAGCTAAAGCCAGTCACGTCAATTCCCGTTGCAACCAGCTTACCACTGCTATCAAACAAGGCGACACCAACCTCGGTGGTCACCTTTACCGGTGTGCGATTTCGAAAAATCAGAAACGCTTCCATTTTATCTTTGTCAAAGAAAATCGAGTTTAATCTGACCCCATTGACTTCCAGGCCAATATCAATAGGTTGTTGAGTTTTCAGTCGTGTTGAAAAAGTTTTGGAGGCAACCACTTTGTAACCGTCTTCGGCTAGCGATGATTGACTGGTCAACAGGGAAAAAACAACCAAAACAGAGAAGATAACGGAGTTGAAAAGAGTTTGATGCATGACAATATAGTCCTTTATTTAGTCAAAATTTAATTCCGTCAGATCACAATAGAGACGAAACCTGAATGCCCGGACCAGACCTCTGCACCGACAAACCAGGCCATTCCTTCGTTTTCCACGAAATGGAAGGTCACACTGTAACACAATTACTAGTTAGGCCAATAGCACTGACTGATACAAAGGAGTGACTGAAGACGAAAACGTGCACCCTGCCACACTCCGGCTCATCCTGATAATTGGCCGGCCAAGCGCAACTTAATCCGCTTGGCTGGGAAAATAGGGTTTACGGTTAAAAACAGATAAATGCTAACATAGCGTTTACTGCCGATATGGAGTGTCCAGAAAATGGATTTAGATAAAACATTGCCCGAATACGCACGAAATCCATTGGTCGCTTTCCAAGCACTGGAAGGCGATCGACGGATCTATGGGCGACGGCCAGTTTATCAAATAAAAACCGAAGTGAAGAGGGGCTGTGAGTTTTTCCCAAGATGGCAACAAGTCAGGCTGCTGGATTATAGTAAAACCGGCGTTGCTTTCCAGGTGCCCCGTAGGTTTCGCACAGGCCAGGTACTCACAATGCAGATATTGTTGCAAATTGATCATATCGAAATTTTCATTACAGACGTCATCATCGTCATCAAAAATGAAAGTTCACACAACAAGCTATTTCGCTATCGCGCCGTTTTCGATTTCACTGCCAACAAATACATGCAATCAAGCCAGCTGAAAGCCAAGCTGAGCCGGATTGAAAACCTGGTAAAAAAAGCAATACCATCACAATAACGATACTGAGACAAATTACTATACTGTAAACAACACAATTGCAGCGCAAACAAGTTAGCGACTCGCGCCGAGATCACCATAGAAAGTCAAACAAGGACAAATCGATGAAACTGGTATTATCCGTTACAACAGCACCCGATGGCTGTGGCATGGAAGGACAACAGGAAGAGTTTTCAGTGTCAGGAGGTTCCTTCGGCCGAGGACCTGCCAATCAGTGGATTCTTCCCGATCCAAGCCGCCATGTTTCATCCACACATGGCCGTGTAGCATATGATTCCGGTAAATTCTATCTTGAGGATGTCAGCACTAACGGCACTTACCTCAATGATGAGGAGTTCCCTATCGGGCCCGGCAACAAGCGTGAGCTGGTGTCTGGCGACATTCTGTTATTTGGCGACTACACACTCCAGGTAGAGCTGATCGAGGAATCCGAGCAACCCATTGCATCAAACGAAACCCTTGGCTTCGCTCTGAGTCCTGCTGAATCGGCTGCGCTTGAAAAATCTTTCGATGATTTAGACCGCTGGCTTGACCCCGTGCCACAACCCACCGCATCTGCCAAGCCAGTATTCGATTCGTCGGCAAGGCCGGACGGTCAGCGACAATCTCCTGTTTTCACTGATCTGGAACATTCAGCGAACAGCCTGGATCCGCTCGATGCGCTGTCCAACAAAACGTCGCCAGCAGATAACTTCGACTTCGCACTGAATGATTTAGCCAAGCCAAGCCACACCTCACAAGGGGCCAATTTTAACCGTCTGGATCTTCCCCACCCAATTCCGGGTGACGGCAATCTACCCGAAAACCAAGCCCCGCCTAAACCGACATCGAAACTTGTGCAGAAAACCGATGATCCGCTGGCGTCACTGGCAAATCCTGCGGCGATCCCGACTGCTTCGCCAGCGAAACCATTGGCCACTGCAAAAAAAGAAAGTGACGGTCTGGACGAATTTCTCGGATTGGACAAAGGTATCCCGCCCGTGTCAAAACTTGCCGGCGCCGAACATGTCTCTACCACGGAAAGCGTCAGTTTCGGTATTGACCAGCCTGGCAAAGAGCTGTTCACCCCCAGCTCCAAATCAGACAACGCCGGAGGTAAGTCGGCTAGCGCTCCGGTAACGCCATCAGTGAAAGACAAGCCCATACCGAGTCACGCACAAGATGACTTCCCCGATACCCAGAAAACAGGCCATGCTGCAAAAATACCTGTCGTGCCTATTGTCACACAAAAAACGCATCTACCTTCAGATTCTGACGAAATCCCGCTCACCTCGAAAGACATCTTGTCTGATTTCAACATGGCTGACAATACCACCAAGTACCGGCCAAGCAACGCAGACAGCAGCGATGAAAAGATCATCAACGCCCAGTTCCTGTCTGGATTTGACGCACCAATAACCAAGATGCCGTCCACTTTGTTAGAAAAACAGGCAACCCACTGGAAAGCCACACCAGACTCCGGAACCAAACCGAGAACAGCCGATGCCTTGGCTGCCAGTTTGGGTCTGGACAACTTGTCCTCGACACAACTCAGTGTACTCCCGACGACGGTCGCCAAAGTCGTAAAAGAGGCGGTAAGAGGTTTGATTACGTCATTGCGAGCACGAGACCGGATCAAAAACGAGCTTCGGATGAACATGACAATGATCCAGGCAGCCGAAAACAATCCGCTGAAGTTTTCTGTCACCGTCGAAGATGCGTTGGAAAGCATGTTTGCAAAAACCGGTAAAGCCTATCTGCCCGCCGCCGATGCGATAAGCGAAGGATTTGCCGACCTGGCCGATCATCAGGTCGCACTGTTTGACGCAATGCGCTTTGCCTACGAAAAGCTGATCGAGAATTTCGACCCTTTGGTTCTTGAAGACAAAATAGGCGCGGCTAAACGCAGAGGGTTTTTCGGCGTCAGGAAGAAACAAACCTGGAAGAGCTATAAAGATTTCTATGCCAGTCTGATTGCGGACAAGGAGGACAGCTTCAAAAAGCTGTTCGCGGATGTTTTCACAGAAGCCTACGAAAAACGAATTAACGAACTAAAGACTAACCGAAAAAATTAAACCTTCAACAATATGGCCAGAATCATCTATCATTAGCGTTTAAATCGTGAAACCCGCTCACTTTCATGGGCGGATACCATGCCATTCATCAATGCGCCGGGGTTAACTGGCCCAGAGGAATTTATGCAATATTTGGCGTTCAAACCATTAGTTCCAAAAATTACAGCACTTTCAAAAATTGCCGCCTTGCCTCGCTGGAACAGTATAGCCAAGTTCGCTAGAAGTGCCGTCATTTTGTTCAGTTGCGCAATAGTTTTATCCAGTTGTGCATCCTTCAAATTTGATACTAACGTCCGCTTGAAATTCGTCGTTTCAGAAAGCGTCAATCCAGACAGCTATGGACGCCCTTCTCCGGTTGTTATCAACCTGCTGTTTCTTGGCAGTAACCGTCAGTTTGAACAGGAAGATTTGATCTCGTTGATGCAGGATGCTGAAGAAAGGCTGGGCAAAGATCTCATCAATATGATCCGGCTCAAAGAATTTATCCCAGGGGAAGTTCGTACCGAAAAGTTCCAACAACTGGCTCCCGAGATAACCCATATCGGGATTGTGACTGAATACATAGAATATCAGGATGCAGAGGCCAAACAATTAATTGTCATTAGACCTGAGTCGGATAACGACTACGTAGTGCGGGTTAACAAGCTGTCAATGTCACTCAAAGAGTTGTAGCGGAAAGAATGACGGTGCCGTTTTTACTTCAGGGGCAAGATTGTGTCAACAGGCAACAAGGTGGTTTGGTCTGAGGGAATGTTTCTCAGACCTCAGCATTTCCAACAGCAGGATCGCTATGTCGAAAACTTGCTGGAAGGCCGAATTCAGGGCCTGGGCAATTATCAATGGGGCTTTCAGGAACTCGAACTGGATAGCCAATTGCTGAAACTCGGCAAAATAGCGATAAACCGCTGCAAAGCCGTTTTGCCAGACGGAACGCCCGTGCAGGTACCAGAGGTGGACACTGGACTACAGGCAAGGGATATCTCGCCAGACACCCGGGAACAAACCCTGTACCTGGGCCTGCCCATTCGCCGACCCGGCGTCGTTGATGTTCAGATCGGCGAAGGAAACCAGGGCATCACGCGGTTTAAGGCGTCAGACCGGCATCTGATCGACAGTGTCACTGGCGAAGGTGACGAGGGGGCCATTCAAGTCGGGGAATTGCAGCTCAGGCTGCTTCTGGAAAACGAGGATCGGAGCGGATTCGTCACCCTGGGCGTGGTAAGAATCAAGGAGTGCACGGAGGACAACGCCGTTGTGCTGGATGAAAGCTATATTCCGCCCTTGCTGAACACTCAAATCAATTCAGGCTGCGCCAGTTTTCTAAAAGAGTTTTCCGGCTTGATCAGACAACGGGCTGAAACCCTGGCCGCGCGCATGAAAGACAGCGGCAGAGGAAGTTCGGCAGAAATCAACGACTACTTGCTCCTGCAACTGTTAAACCGATTGCAGCCCGCCGCCGACTTTCTGTTGTCAGCACCACTTTTGCACCCTTATCACCTCTATTACGAATTGATTCAAATGGCCGGTGAGCTGGCAACCTTTACCGCTCCAAGCCATCGCCCGCCCGGCTTCGCCACCTATCTGCATGATCAACTCACGGATATTTATCCACCACTGCTCCGGGAACTCAGGAGAAGCCTGAGTACAGTGCTCGAACAATCAGCAATTTCGCTGGAGCTGGCGGAAAGAAAGTATGGTATCCATGTCTCCCCGATATCGGATCGCAAGTTGTTGAAAAACGCATCGTTTATTCTCGCCGTCAAGGCCAACACACACCCCGACAAAGTGCGAAGCGGTTTCCCTTCGCAAGTGAAAATTGGCCCTGTCGAACAGATACGCGAACTCATTAACGCCCAATTGCCGGGCATCGCTCTGCAGGCGATGCCGGTCGCGCCTCGTCAAATTCCCTACCACGCCGGCTTCACTTATTTTCAACTGGACAGAAGCAGCGGATATTGGCAGGCCATGTCGAATTCCGGTGGATTCGCAGTGCACGTTGCCGGCGAGTTTCCAGGATTGGAAATGGAGTTTTGGGCCATTAGAGACTAGGACACAATCATGCATAATGATGACAAAACCGTCATTGCTCCGGCCATTGGAACAGGTGGCAATGACCGGACACTGGTCATCCCGACACCAGGTCGGAATCACCGACAACCGCCAGGAAGACGGGGGCAGCCACCCCGGGTGCGATCCCCGTCGAGACCTAACCGTTCAGCACCTGCACCTCATTTTGCGATAGATAGATCGGAAACTGGCAACCTGACTGGCCTCAACCGAATCACAGCGGCAGCCTCAGACTTATTGGCGTTGTTGGCGGAGTTACGTAACCTGAGCGAGCACCCCGACGCCAATGGCTTGCGAAATCAGCTGATCGATGAGATCAAGCTGTTTGAAAATCGATTGCGTGAAATTGACACACCGAATGAAATCGTTGTATCGGCGCGTTATTGCTTATGTACGGCGCTGGACGAAGCCATTTTGAACACTCCATGGGGAGTGGAATGTGGCTGGGCACAGCATTCCATGCTGAGTACATTCCACAATGAAACCTTTGGCGGCGAAAAGTTTTTTCTGATTTTATCTCGCCTGCTGGAAACACCGGCCAAATATATCGATGCGCTGGAGTTGCTATACCTGATCCTGGCCCAGGGCTTTTCAGGCAAGTACCGACTCGAACAGCGGGGCCACCTGCAACTGGAAAAGATCAAAGACAATCTTTACCAGGCTATTCGCAGACAACGAGGTGAATTTGAACGAGACCTATCGCCCAGATGGCAGGGAATGGATCAGCAGGAAAAAAGTATTTCGGAATACATCCCACTCTGGGTTTACCTGAGCGTATGTCTGTTTATTCTGGTTGTAACCTATGCTGGATTCAGGCTATGGCAAAGCCACGCAACCGAACCCGTCGCCGCGCAACTGGCACAAATTGCCTCGCTCGATAACAGTTCGGCAATCCCGGCAGCGCAAACGAACAAAAACGGCACCCAACAGAATTGAAATTGTTATATAAGGAATCAAACTGATGCGTGTGGTTGCACTGTTTAAAAACCCCCTGTTTCTCAGCATTGTAGGAATCATCGCTCTGTCGCTGGCTGTCTGGTTTGGTGGCGCGTATATCGCATTTGGCTCACCACCCGAACCCCTGACACCGATGATACGCCTGGTGATGATCATCATCATACTGGTTCTCTGGGGACTCAACAATCTTCGCATACAGATCAGAGACAAAAACCGGAATGACAGTTTTATTGCGGAAATAGACAAAGAAACCGAGGCCAAAGAAACAAGTGACACCGCCACCACGGAAGAAATGGCTGCGTTACAGGCTCGATTTAAAGAGGCACTGAGCACAATAAAGACTCTTCGGTTTGGCGAAAAAGGCAAGCACAAGAAAACGGTCTACGAACTACCCTGGTATCTGATTATCGGTCCTCCCGGATCAGGTAAAACAACTATTCTGGCCAATTCCGGACTGAACTTTCCACTCAAGGAAAAGTTTGGCCTGAAGGGTATTGGTGGAATAGGGGGAACCCGCAATTGCGACTGGTGGTTTACCGATCAAGCGGTATTGATCGACACCGCAGGGCGCTATACGACCCAGGATAGCCAGCAACAGGTTGACAAATCAGCCTGGCAAAACTTTCTTGAATTGCTGAAAAAACATCGCCCCCGCAAAGCGATAAACGGAGTCATCGTCGCCATTAGCGTCTCTGAACTGCTTATGCTCAGTCGTTCCGAGCGGCACCAGCATGCAGATACCATTAGAGATCGCATTCACGAACTGCGGACAAAGCTGGAAATTAACTTCCCGATTTATTTTGTCATCACCAAATGCGACCTTATCGCTGGCTTCAATGAGTATTTTGAAGACCTGGGGCAAGCGGCAAGAGAACAGGTTTGGGGGATCAGTTTTCCCTATGATGAAAACAGTGGTCGGGTTATCCTGGATTACTTCAGTGGCGAATTCGACGCTTTGGTAAAACGTATCAACGAACGACTGATATGGCGGATGCACAATGAAAGAGATGCCACTCGCCTGGGCAAGATACAGAACTTTCCGACTCAGTTCGAAACACTTAAAGTCATGTTAAACCAGTTTGTCAACGACGTGTTTTCTGACAACAGATATCAATCGGCGCCTTTGCTGCGCGGCGTCTATCTTACCAGCGGCACCCAGGAAGGCACGCCAATCGACCGAATCCTATCCTCACTGTCCTCAAATTACGGCCTTGACGTCAAATCACTGACCTCAGCACCAGGTCAAGGCAAAGCCTACTTTATCCAGCGACTGCTGACTGAAATCATATTCAGGGAATCCGGCATTGTCGGTTTGAATCGAGCCTTCGAGCGTAAGCTAAAACTGGTACGCCGAATCGCCACCGTCAGCATGTTGGCAATCACAATCGGCATCATAGGCGTTTGGGGAGCTTCGTTGTTTCACAACAAACAGCTTATGGCCCAAGTCGAAAACAAAATTACCGCCCATAACCAAGCGGTTGCAGCCGCAGCGGACAAGGATCATGACCTTGACCAGAGCCATGACTTGGAAAAAGTAGCGGAGATAATTACACCGCTTGACGAATCGCGCACAGTTTACAACCAACTTTCGACACCCTGGCTTGCCAGTCTAGGCATGTATGACAACTCGGTATCCCAGGCTTCGACCCAGGCCTATCTCTCCAGCTTGCAAAACTACTACCTTCCAGCCTTGTCCTATCGTTTACAAAAAGTGATCGACTCCAACCCCAGTGACGATGAGCTATACAATGCTTTGCGGATCTACCTGATGCTGGGTGACAAAACGCGCATGCAACCGGACAGTGTAAAAAGATGGTTCAAAGAAGACTGGATCAAACAGCTTCCATCAAAAGCCACCTTGCAAAAGACTCTGGCCGTTTATATGGATGACACATTGGGCTTGAACGAGACACTGGGTAACACGTTTATCCCGGCCCGGCTCGACCCTGGCGTCGTTGAGCAGGCCAGAATCAAAGCCCGTGAAGTGCCCATAGAGCGGCGTATTTACAACCAGATTCGGAATCACCCCGAGTACTCACGAACAGTCAATCTGGTGAACGAAGTCGGCAGAGAACTCAAGGACATTTTCAACCTACGCAAGATTGGCAACAAACTCACTATTCCCTCTATGTTCACAAAAGCGGGGTATGACGCGCTCGACTTTTCCAAGGACTCTCCGTTGATCAGGCAGTATGCTTCAGAGCAGTGGATTCTAGGCACCGAGGTAAGCGAAGACTTCAGCGATCAAGATATCGAGAATATCGGAGCCAAAGTTAAAACGATTTATCTGGCCGAATACAGTGAGGTTTGGAAGCAGGCTCTGGCTGTATTGAATATACGCAACTTTGCAAACCTGCCTGATGCAAGAGCCGCACTCAAAGTGGCCACCTCCTCGACGTCATCACCGATTGACAAAATAATCGAAATCGCCAGCACGGAAACCAGCCTGACGCCTCGTATCAAATTACTCGCAGCCAAAGAGGGCGATCAGGGATTACTGGCTGAGGCCAAACAGGCAATAAAAAACCAGGCTCTGCCGCCGACCACGGTCGACCAGCACTTTGCCGATATCCACAGACTCACCGACGATCACGAGCTGGAGACTATACAGAAAAAACTCACGTCACTCAGTGAATTGCTCAACGGTTTTGCTTTGGCTCCGAACCAACAGGCCGCTGCATTTGACTTCTCCAGAGAACGTTTTTCCGGCTCCGGCAACGATCCGATAAGAAACCTGCTCGTTGCAGCAGGCCAAGTGCCGGCCCCCATCAATCGCTGGCTGAAAAAAATTGCCGACCAAAGCTGGAAGGTCACCCTGAGCTCAGGCAAGCAGCATCTCAACCAGCTGTGGCACAACGAAGTGTATGCACTTTATCAATCATCGCTTCGCGGCCGCTATCCATTCTCGGGAAATACATCCGATGACGCCGCTCTAATCGATTTCACCGAGTTCTTCAAACCCGGCGGCATCGAAGATCGCTTTATCAATTCACACTTGGCTCCTTTTATTAGCCAAGGAAACAACTGGTCACAACGCTCCTTGAATGGCAGATCGATGGCAATAGCAAAAAACGCCTTGTCACAAATGAAGCGAGCTGACACCATAAGAAAAGTATTTTTCAGAAAAAGTGCCTCCCAGCCAGAAATTGATTTCAAAATAAAACCGAGGCAAATGGATTCCAGTGTGCGGCGCTTCGAAATTCGCCTGGGAGACATCAGAATACGCTACACTCATGGCCCCAAACTGAGCAAGTCACTCGCTTGGCCGGTCAGTTCAGGCAGCAGTATTCAACTGTTGTTCGAGGATATCAACGAGACTCTGAGAGATAAAATCTATACTGGAGACTGGTCCTTGTTCAGGGTATTGGACGATTCGAAAATCCAAACCACCAACCAGGCCAGTCTGTTCTATGTCACACTCGAAGTGGAGAAACGAAAAATTCAGTATGAACTGAAAGCGAACAGTTTTCTAAATCCATTTAGATCAAGTTGGATGAGACAATACGCGTGCCCAGAAACTCTCTAGCACCGAATCAGCGAGGAGCGGTTGACATGACAGGACTCTATGGAAAGCTACCGGCTCATGGTGACTTTGTACAACATAATCTTGATCCGACTTTCGTCAGCGTGTGGGATAACTGGTTACAAAAATCACTTTTGGCAAGCCAGCAAGACCTTCAAGAAAGCTGGCTGGATCTCTACCTGGTAGGCCCGATTTGGCGATTTACCCTATCCCGCGGAGTGATAGACGAAAACGCCTGTTGGACCGGGATCATGGTCCCCAGTGTCGACAAGGTATATCGATATTACCCGCTCACCGTGGCGACACCACTACCTTATGACACCGCAGTATCCGTATTTATGAATAGGGCAGGCGCTTGGTTCACTGAAATGGAAAATATCATTATTGAGGCCATGGAGATGGGCTGGACTCTCGAACACATCGCCTACAAGTTGAGCGATCCCGGCCTGGGAACCGAACAATTTCGAACCACAGAAGACGTCGCTTCGGAGAAAGACTTCCAGACGGTTATTCATATTGATAACCCCGAAGACAGATTACTACATACGACACCCGCTTTCAGCGACTTCCTGCTTGCCCGGCTGAATCAACCCGTATGCCTGTGGTGGTCGACTGGAAGCCAGCAAGTTCCTCCTGTTATGCTGGCCTCCAACAAGCTGCCGAGACCTGCCAGCTATAGCGCCATGCTGACCGGTCAATGGCAAAACTGGTATTGGCAGGAGTTGAATTAATTTCCCGCAAATACCTAGAAAAAGCAGGATATTTTCAGGATTTGACGTATAGTTATAGAAACATCAGTATAACGTCTGCATAACAACGAGTTAAATGGTAAGACTATCTACAATGGATGACACAGCTATTCGGTGGCGATCCGCATCTTATTCCAATGTCGGCAAAGTCCGGCAGTGCAATGAGGACTCGTTTCTGGACAAAACAGAATCAGGTATTTGGGCCATCGCGGATGGCATGGGTGGTCATGAAGCGGGGGATGTCGCCAGCCAAACCATTGTAAAAAGGCTGAATGAGTTGACTCCCAGAGCTTATATTTCAGACTATACCGACCTAGTGGAAGACTGCCTGCTGGAAATCAATCGCGAACTGCTCGAATACAGTCGTACCGAGCTAAATGGCCTGACAATAGGTTCCACCGTCGTCTGCATGATTGCAAGAGGTAACCTTGGGGTTGCACTGTGGGTTGGTGACTCCAGACTATATCGGTTACGCGGTGATGACTTCGTTCAGCTGACAAAAGACCACAGCGAAGTTCAGCGATTAGTTGATGAAGGAGTCATCAGCCGCGAGCAAGCAGAAAAAAGCGCCTTCAAAAACGTGTTGACACGCGCCATGGGGGCGCACGACGTAGTGGAAATCGACATCAACGCTTTTGATGTAAAAGAGGGAGACAGATACCTGCTTTGTTCGGATGGCGTCTACAACGAGCTTGAAGAAGCGCAGTTGATCGAGTTAACCAAATGCAAGAATTTCAACAAGATCACTGACAAGTTGACGACAGCTTGCCTGAGTACACCTGCACGTGATAACTTCACCTTTATCGTTATTCAATCGTACTGACAGGTCCTGTGCCATGACCTCATCCCACGAACTGAATTCTGATTTGCAAAAGCTGACCAACCAATACCACAGCGGCGCTTTGAATATCACAGACTACAGAGTGAAGCGAAGAGAAGTGCTCGATCAAATGATCGACGCAAATTTGCCGCTGAAATCCACTCCCGTCGCACCCAGCAAAACCGCCCAAAAAGCCAAATTGATAGGCATCTTGCTGATTGGTATCTCCGTTCTTGCTCTGGCACTATTCGGCATCAAGTTTAGTTACTAAAGGGTCTATATTCGGTTTAGCAATCGAGCCAGTTCAGATCCATCCCATACAAAGCTGTACGTGTCTTGGCCAAATTTCCTGGCTTCTGTTTTATCGCCGGCCTTGATCAGTACGCGCACGATGGATACATATTTATCTTCGAGCCTGCCCAGCAATAGTTTGACGGTCGGGTCAAAGGGATGCACTCTTCTGGCCTTCGCGATCAACTCATAGGCATCCCGCAGTCTTTTTCGCGATTCCCGGTTAGATCCAAAAAAACCCGGACGCTCGTAGTTAAAATCAATTAGCTCGGCGGCCTGCTCAGTAAATACTTTTGATTTTCTGGCATTGATTTCGGCTTGCCGTATGGCTTCCCTCAGCTCGTCCAGTTTTGGATAGTCAGGGGTCGTTTGTGAAATAATAGCCATATGCTGGTGAGCCTGGGTTTGGTTGCCCTGTTCCAGTTGCCCTATCGCCTGAGTGAACTCATAGTCACTCGTTGCCATAAGACCTTTCTTTGCTTCTCGACTGGAAGGACTCAATCGCAGCGCCTCCTGATAAATAGCTCTGACGCTTGCGTTGACAGAGTTATCAAGCCATTTTCTCTTCAGTCTGTCAGCCTTGGCAAGCAAGGCTGACAGCCGCTCGTCGCGCTCAGTCAGTGCATTGTCTATCGCCAATTTAAGACTCTTTTTAATTATTTCGTAATCTAAAAAAAGCTGCTCGACATTTTTTGACGGGTTATCTAGCTCTGCCTTTCTGGACAGTACATAACTTAACCCAGCATAAAAGCGATTAGCTCTGGCATAGTCTTTTTCAGCCAGCATTCCATTGATAAACAAGCCATATTTATCAAACACTTCTTTCATGCCTGCCAACGCCTTCTGATTCGAACCGTCTTTAGCCAGAACCTGAAAATAATACATAGACGCATTGTCATTTGCCGGCTTGGACAATCTCCCCCGCTTATAGGCTTTGCGGGCCAACCACAAAAGCTTGTCGATCTCGGCCTGTTCCTCCGCACTTAGGGTCTCTACCGAGGCGGCATCCTGATTCGCTTTATCCGCTACAGCTGCCTCGCCCGCTGTTTCAGCGTCAGATAACGTTTCGGCAACCCGGCTCGATTCCGACAAGCTGATACCATCATCACCAGCCGCGCCCTCAGTATCCTCAGCGTCGCGACCGGATTCCACTTCACGCGTTACCGTTTCCTGCCGATCTTTGACTTCGTCTTCAATTGATACCACATCGTTTAACGGCTCATTTACCTGTCGAACAAGTTGTTGCTGACGCAACAAATTGAGCGCGTTATTGTTTTTTATCAGGCGGGCCGACTGCACCTGATCCTCAACAAAATAGGCAATCGCAGAGGCTCTCTTAAGTATTTGTTCGGCCGCTGCCAGGTCTTTTTGGTTTATTTTCTGGCTGGATACTGTCATGTAGTGGGAAAACAATTCCTGCAATAAGCGTCTTCCTTCAGCGTGATGGGGATCGATGGTCAATAAACTGGTAATATAGTACTGCGCATTGTTTTGATCGTCACTGAAATACCGTTTCTCTGCCATCGCCGTTCTCGCCTGCTCCAGTAGCTTTTCGGTTTTTGCTTGAAGCACAGCCTGCATATCACGGTCAACCACTGGCGACGGGGTGTTGTCGTTCAAATCAGGCCTAGTCAGATAAATCGCACCAATAACAATAACGCCTACTCCAACTATGGCCAGAAACAGTTTTTTGGGATCATTCAAAAAAGCGGACAGTGGCACGCCTGCACTCTTATTCGCATTGTTCTGCCTGACTCTGGCTATTCTGCGGGTCGCAACGGTAGAACGAGGATCCACCGACGCCGTCACTCGCCGTTCACTGGCGCCGCTCAATCTTTGTATCTCTGCCTGAGACATCACCACCGTCGCCTCACCTTCATCGGAAAGGCTACACTCTATCAATGCCAGCGCTGCATTGAACTCTTCTCCGGTCTGAAAACGATCATCAGGATTTTTTGCCATCGCCTTGTCAAGCAACTTTTGGAACCCGTGCAATCTCTCGGGCAATCTCTTGGGCTGTTCGGAAATGTGCTTGATTCCGATATTGATCGCAGAGGTTCCGGTAAAGGGCACGTCTCCGGTCAGTAATTCGTACAGCATAACCCCCAGACTATAGAGATCCGACCTGGGATCGACCTCGACTCCTCGAGCCTGCTCCGGACTCATATAATGAGGTGTTCCGACCATCGAACCGGTAACGGTGATATTGGTATTCGAGTCGGTGAGCCGAGAGATTCCGAAGTCCGATATCACCGGGCTGCCGTCATCCCTAAAAAGAATATTTTCCGGCTTGATATCCCGGTGCACCAAGCCTTTCGATCCGGCGTGATCGAGCCCCCTGGCAATTTTTTTCATAATGATGATCGAGTCCAAGACAGTCAGCCCCTTACGCATTTTGTCTTTCAGATCACCGCCCGGGAGATATTCCATAGACATATAATGTAGCTGCTCAAAGCAGCCGACATCGTAAACCGGCACAATTGACTGGTGGCAGAGCTTGGCAACGGTTTTGGCTTCGCGCTGAAAACGTTTCGCCCAGCTCTCATCTTCCATCAGGGTTTTATGCATGACCTTGAGGGCAACCTGCCGACCAAAGTTTTCCTGAATAGCAAGATAGACCGTTGCCATTCCCCCCTTTCCCAGAACTTTTTCAATTTTATAACCGGGTATATCTGGATATTTTGCCACATGAAACCTGCGTACTAATTCTAGTTTCCTGAATTATCTAAAAAATAACAAAAACTGTACCAGCTAATTCTAAATTGTAAACCTTGGAAACGCACTTTCCATTACGGAATAATCACGGAACAAAACAGACACAATTCAATTATAGCTACAATGCATGCTAAACTGGCTGTCTGCTGTGTGCATCAACCCAAACCAAGTTTCCGTACTATCCCGACGAGGAGCACCTCATGAATTCAACCTCAGCTATTCGCTTGGCAGGCATGCTGGCTACAGGCATCCTTACCGCCTACACACCTTGTTCCAGTGCAATCGAAGGGCTTACCATCGTTCCCCAAATTGCTTTTCAGCACAAAAATCTGGATTTTAGCCAATCCTTCAAGGGCGGTGAAAACGCTGATGTTAAAGGTAGTTTCGAAGCCACTCTGCCGACTCTCGATCTTGCCATTACCACCCTGTATCAAAAAGCCTATCTGTCTATCAAATACGACACCAGCTTCGGCAATAACTTTACCTATGCGGACAACGGCTTCACTAAAGCCAACTCTGAAATCGAACGCAATGACTTCAGTGTCACCTTAGGGTACGACGTATGGAAAGCGCTACATGTTTTTGGCGGCTATATGAAGGGTAATACCAAAATCACCCCCGACGCGAAGTACATAGACTATCCAGGCGCCCAACAAAACAATGAACAATGTGTTGACACGGCCCCCTGCTTTCCTACCGTCATTTCCAACCCGGCACAAGATCACGAGCTACGTAATTTAAGCCCCTATCAGCAAAAGTACACGGAGTCGGGTTATTTCCTGGGCGCCAGCTACGGTCTGCCGATCAAACAAAAAGGTACACTTTCTTTCAGTCTAGCTTATGCACTGATGGATGGTGAGTATACCGATAATTATTTAGCAGGCACAGACACCCCAAGAACATTCCGGTATAAAGGGGATTCCAAAGGATATAGTTTAGGCTTGACATGGTCTGCCGCCCTAACCAGGAAATCGGGCTACTTTTTCGATCTGAGGCGCCAAAACTATGATATGGATGCTGACGATAAAACAGGATTGTTTGGTGGCAACGCGGAGACCGAAGAAACGATGACAACAGCGACTGTGGGCATGCAAATGTACTTCTAAACAGTTTACCGGGTCAACGAGTACAGCGGATAAACAAAGGGGTTATTTGCCCCCCCTCGTTTATCACTATTGGCTTTTTGGCTTGTTTGCAGCACAATCAAAAAGCGCCAATCGCTCGCGGCAATGTTTTTTCTTCCAGACTTTTTTTCCGAGCGAGCTGTTTTTCGAGTGCCGTGACCCGATTACCACTCCAATTGAACTGACGTGTATCGCGGACAAACTTTTCAGCTTCCTCGAAATCGCCGTCTTCCATGAGAAGACTTATAATCGAACTGTACTTTCGCTCCAGTTCGCCCAGCGCGTGCAGAACAGACGCATGCCAAGGTAACAGACTGCGAGCACGATCGATCTTGCCATAAGCTGCCACCAACACCGAACGCGCCTTGTCATTGCTACCCAAAAAGCCCGGTTTTCGGTAAGGCCGGCTTATCAAGTCTTCCGCCTCAGTGACCAAGGCGTTAACTTCGTCATTATCAGCCAATGCATCGACCAACGCGGCGTCCAACTCGACTCTGAGTCTGGTCAAATCTGAAAAACGCGGCGTTGTTTCGGCAATTATCGAAATGTGGTTGCGTGCCTGATCAAACTTTTTATTATCGATCGCGTCACGAGCCAGTTTCGCTTCAAAGACGCTGGTTTTATACAACCCTTTTCTAGCGACACGAGAACGACCATTCATGCGGAGCGCTTGCTGGTAGATAGCACGCAGCCGATCATTACGCTTAGGTGTTATCTTTCTGGCTGCAATATCACCCGCTTCAGCTAACAGGGATGCCACCTTTTCATCGCGTTTCGCTGCGGCCTTACGCACCTGATCCATTACCGATTGAAGGTGTTTCGGACTGGCCGAAAATGTCTTCCATGTTTCCAGATAAGCATCGGCCTGGGCAAACTTTTTGTTATCTATCGCCCGCATCACCAGTTTTTCAAACCGGGATTCCAGCGCCCTCATACCCTCGCTAGCTTTCGCATTCTGTGGCTCAATAGCAAACACCTGACGATAATAATTCAGCGCGCTATCACCATCCGGCCTGGTCAGTCGACCGCGCTTCATTGCCGACTCGGCTTTGGCCAGCAAGCTATTGAGTTGGGCGGTTTTTCGAGTTTCTCTCAATAAGCGTTCGACTGTCGCTATTTCTGCTTGAGCCGATGACACTTTTTTGGCCTGACTTAAATATTGATCAGCTTCCCCGAATTTATTCTCCCCGATAGCCTTACGAGACAACTCGACATAGCGTATCGCTATTTTTTCCTTGTCCTGAATTGCTTCGAGGCCAGCGGGAGCCGATTGCAACACACGTTCGGCCATTTGGTCATTTTCAGCATCCAAGGCCTTAGCCGCTGCAGTTTCCTCTGCTTGCGCTATAAATGCTTGAACATCCTGGATAACGGCATGCTGAGGGGCTACCTGGATCGCCGCTGCGACGAAGGCTTTCGCTACGCCGAACGCACTTTCTGACGCTTTGGCTTTGGCTTTCTCCAGCAAACGCTCAGCCACTCGACTGATACCCGATTTAGCCACCTTATTGTCTGGATCTTTGACCAGTACCTGCAGAAATAAGGCGTAGGCATTGTTGTCACTGGGCATGGTCAGAGCATCGTTTTCCAATGCTTCATTGGCCTTGCTTATCAGGTCGTCAATCAGTTTACTGTTTTCTTGATTGATCAGGATTCTCTGCTTTTGCGAATTCAGTTTTCGATGCAATTCAGAATACCGTTCGGTTAAATCCTGATCGGTAATATAAAAAGCGATTTGAGATGCCTGGTTCAAATATAACGAAGCTTCCCTTAACCGCTTCTGCTCAACTGCCTCTTGACCCAAGTCGAGATACTTGACAAATAAACGGGTGATAGCCGTTTTGCCCTCCTGGTTGTTCGGAATCAGCGCAAGCAAGGTGGTCAGATAGTATTGGGCATTGTCTTGTGCCGGCTGAAACAAGCGGTTTTCCTGCATGGCCTTTTCCGCGTTTTCGATTAACCGGGCCGCCTTGGATCCAAAAATAGTGCTCGCCACCTTATCCGTTCGGGGCGTCTCGACACTCGGTAACGGAGCATTATCGGTGCGATCTGTATCGAACGGATCTAGCAGTACAATGCTCGCGATGGCCAAAATACTGATGGCAGCCGCGACAACGGCAATTATGCGCAGGTGAGACAACGCCGAAACCGGCGCAGGTTCAGCCCGACGAATTCTGGACGCTCGTGTCCGCCGGCTGCGATTTGCCGACGTTCTGGCCACACGTGCGGCGTCCCGAGAACTCCTTTTTACATCGCTTTGAGCTATAATGACCGTCGCACCGGCTTCTGCCAGATCTTCGGCAACCATTACCAGATCCTCGGCGAAATCTGCGCCCGTCTGAAAACGATCCTCTGGATGTTTGGCCAGGGCAATATCAATAAATTCCTGAAATTCAGCCACTTGAGAAGGTAAAGGCGGCGGCGCTTCAGTAATGTGTTTGATCCCGATTGATACGGCAGAGTCACCCTGAAATGGTACATGCCCGGTCAACATTTCATAGACGATAATGCCGAGAGAGTACAAATCTGAACGTGGGTCTACTTCGACTCCTTCAGCCTGTTCCGGACTCATATAATGCGGCGTACCGATAACCGCTCCAGCCATGGTCATGTTGGTCTTCGAGTCGGCCTGGCGAGCGATACCGAAATCAGAGATTACCGGGCTACCATCGTCTCGAAACAGGATATTTTCAGGTTTAATGTCGCGGTGAACCAGGTTTTTGGATCCAGCATAGCTGAGACCAAGAGCGATAGCCTCGACGATATTGACTGAGTCCCGCAACGCGAGGCCCGCTCTCATTTTTTTCTTTAAATCACCGCCCGGCAAGTGCTCCATGGCCATATAATGGTAATTGCCTGCCGCTCCCACATCGAATACCGGTACAATGTTCTGGTGCGACATCTTTGCAACCAGGCGTGCTTCCCGAAGGAATCGAGCGGCATAAGACTCATCCTTCACCAAGTGTTCTGCCATCACCTTGAGAGCGACCTCCCTGTCAAAAGTTTCCTGAACCGCGAGATAAACCGTAGCCATTCCTCCGCGACCGAGGACACTTTTGATTTGGTAACCAGGTATTTGTGGAAAACTCAAAGTGTATAGCCCTAAATAAGAATCATTCGTTTTGTCTGTAGCCGGATCGTATCCAGCTATCTCCGCCGGGCAAGAAACCGGCCCCACGAATTCAAGCGAGATGCCGGAAATAGATGGCCGAGTCGATCTCAAAACAGTGAGCAATCGATAACCGCATATAGGTAAAGAGTCGAGCGAACAAGAATTATAACAAAATACCCGCGATAAAGCGCAATGGTTATCGCTGTCCTTACTGTCAATATCGCTTAGCCGCCGCTACCGGCTCAAGCCCGATAAGGTAATCGATGACAGTCGCATGGCCGCCGGCAACTAAACCTATCTCTGACGCTCGCCATAAAGCTGTGCATACAGCCCCCCCTGAGCAATCAATTCGGCGTGCTCCCCCTCCTCACTCACTCTGCCGTCTTCAAACACGTAGACCCGATCTGCCTGTTTCACCGCACTCAGTCTATGCGCGATAATGATGGTGGTGCGCCCATGTAAAAAGTCAGACAATGCTTCATGTAACCTGAACTCTGTTTCTGCATCCAGAGCCGAAGTCGCTTCGTCGAGAATGACTACCGACGGGTTGGCAAGTACCATTCTGGCTACCGCCAATCGTTGTCTTTGCCCCCCGGACAGCCTGATACCTTGTCGTCCGACTATGGTATTCAACGCATCAGGCAACTCCCTCACCGTTGCGTCCAGTTGCGCGATTGCCAACGCCTGCCATAGTTTGTCGTCTGGTAAATCGCGACCAAGAGTCAGATTGTTTCTAACCGTATCGTTAAATAAAGCCGGGTGCTGAAGCACCGTCGACACATTCTCTCTCACCACATCGAGTCCAATCTCGGAAACCGGCACCCCACTAAAACTGATTGTCCCCGATTGCGGAATATAAAGCCCCAGAATCACCTGAACCAGTGTCGACTTCCCGCCACCACTCGCTCCCACCAAAGCGACTTTTTCGCCCGGCTGAATATGCAGTGACAATCCCTTCAATACCTCCTCGCCATCACCATAAGAAAAATAGATCTTCTCTGCGGTCACCGAAATTCGGTTCGATTTGTTGAATGGATTGATTTTCGATTCGTAAGCCGGCTCCAGACTGAGCGCGAACAGGGTATTGATTCTCTCCAAGGCCGCCTTCGCAGCATAATAACTGTATTGAATACTCAATATTTCCTGTACGGGCCCCATCATAAACCAAAGGTAGCCAAAAAAAGCGAACATCATCCCGACACTGAGATCCGAGAAAACTACGAACAGCATTGCTGCCGCGCGAAAAATATCAACGCCACATAGAAACAACACGAAACTGGAACGGTTGGCTGCATCACTTTTCCATTGAAATTGAACCGAATGATCTCGAACACCTCTGGCCTGATCAGACAGCCTGGACAAGTAATGCCGCTCTCTGTTTGCCGCTCGAATTTGATAAATCGCATCCAGGGTTTCCATCAAAGCCTGCTGAAAAACCTGATATGCGGTATTTTCCGCTCGCTTGAGCTCCTTGACTTTTTTACCCAACAATGTCGTGAAGTAAATAACGACCGGATTAAAAATCAGAATCAGCATGGCCAATTGCCAATGCATCCAAAGCAGTATGATGGCGGTACCGAGAATCGTCAAAACGGCTACCAGGAAGCGACTGATGGTACTGCCAAGAAAATTATCCACCGTATCTAAATCGGTAACGAAATAAGAGGCTACGGTACCACTGCCAAGGGTTTCATACTCAGCCATGGAGATTCGGTTAAGCCTCTCGATCAAGTGCAACCGGATAGAACACACCACATCTTTCGCAATGATCGCGAACTGCCTTCCTTGCCAGACATTCAAGCCGAGAGTGAGTGTCCGCAACAGAATGGCGACAACTACCATCGCCCCGATATAGAATGCAGGGGTCTGCATGGAAGCAGGGAAAAAAACATCGATGCGAGGCAGCACTGATCCTGGATGCCCTAACAGTACTTCATCCACCAAAAGTGGTAACAATAAAGGTACCGGCACGGCGGCAACCGTGGCCAGTATCGCGATCAAATTGGCTTTAAAAAGTTGTGCTTTGTGTCTCAATGCAAGCTGAAACACTCGCTTCCAACTATATATCATAGCGATCAATCATGTTTGTAAAGCGACATTCAGAAAAACTGAAGACCAGTTCTATAATTCATTGAACTAGAAAAATGATTCGAAATAACAAGCCGAAATAAAAAACAACGAGAGCCTGCCCAATATAACAGCTTTGATTCGACAGATCACACGGAAATAGAGAACCCGGGAAAAACAAATTGTCAAGGCTGCAATGTGCCTGACTTTTATCAAATGATACGCACAACCGACCACATGATGACATAGTTGTCACGCTATTTAACAATCTATTACCAAGTTCAAAAATAACTGGCGCCTGGTCAATGTATAATCAGCAAAAACATGACATGGTGCTCATTAATATGCCAAGGCTTAAACTCAGGAATATCATTCCAGATACTTTTATCCCAGATAAATCCACGCTTATTGTGCTGACCATTTTTGCAATAAGCCTGGCGGCCTTATTGACCAGTCGGCTGATTGAACAGACAACGAATCAGCAACCCCCTCAAACCACCATTACAGCACCAAAACAAAACGGCAGCGCTGAGCCCGAAACCGGCCCCCTTGACCACTCTCCGCCCTCAGCCCCGATACCTGACTCAAAACAGCCCGAGCCTTATCCCTCTATCAGATTAATTCAGGAAGGCTCAATCAAAACAAATGCCGCCCTTGCCTTTATTATCGCCGTGGTGGAAACGGAATCAGCTTGTAGAACCCGGGTCAAAGCAAGGCGGGTGCTGTTGACTCGCTACGAATTTAGTGTTTCATGACCGCCACAGGCTGACCATGAAAAACCAACAAAGACAAACTAACGCACCACCACTTGATTACGCCCATTACTTTTAGCCTGATACATCGCTTCGTCCGCCACCTCGACCATCTTCTGGTAGTCATCATAGGAGTCTCTGTAGAGTGCGACACCGATACTGGCGGTCAATTGCTGATCGGGGAAACGGCGCTGCAACAGTTTTCCCCTTTCTGCAATTTCATTGCGAATTCGTTCTGCATAGTGGACTGCCCCTCTTTCGTCAGTATGCAGTAGCACAAACAAAAATTCTTCCCCGCCAAAACGACCTATGAAATCGCCCGGGCGAGTCAGACTTTTCATGGTATCCGCGATGAGACGAAGTACATCATCCCCAGATTGATGGCCATAGCGGTCGTTGAATTGTTTGAAATGGTCGACATCGATAAAACCGATGGCCAACCCCTTCAGCTTCGCCTTTGCTTCGGCAAACAAGTAATTGAGAAAACGATTGATCACACGTCGATTGTTCAGACCGGTCAACGCATCAAATTGGGCTTTTTTCCTCTCTCGCTCATACTGCTTCGCATTCACCAACGCAATCCCTAACTCCGCTGCCACTTTACTTAACTCCGGAAGCATTTCAACATTCAACTGGTTATGGCTCAGCGCATTGTCGATATACAGTACAGCAGACAAGCGATTGTGGGTTGACACAGGTACGGCAAAAAACTCGTCCACCGAAAGCGCATCGAGAAGAGGAATATCCGGCTGGCTTTCACGATCAATATGAACCACCTGCCGACGCCGCAGACAACGCACCATTCTGCCAGTCAACGATGAGATGTGCAGCTCAAAGGTTTTACTGGCACCGGTGATTGGCTGCTCTGGCCATTGAAACCTGGCAACCAGCGAACGCTTTTTTGGCTCCATATACAGCATAAACAAACGATCACAATGAAAGTCATGCTGTATTGCCTCGAGTGTCCAGGGAATAAATTCATCGGGATTCAAACTATGATGCGGAACTGTCAAACAACTGGCCGACCCTGGCACTGAGCCTGAGATTTCTCCGCCACGCTGTGACAATGGCTTACCGAGACTGAACACCGAATTAACCGTATTGGCCCGAAGTCGGCTCAAACTGGGAAACGGCACGTTGTAGAAGTTGCTGAGACCACGAATTTCATGATCGACTTTCTCCAGAATGGATTCCATATTCAGGTTCATTTTACCGATACATTCCAGCAAACCAGGCTGCGGCAAAACACAGTGATTCGCTCCTGTCGAACCCATTCCCTGGATCGAGGCAATAAAATTGGCGAACGACACGATGGCAATATCTTTCTGAAGTTCGGGTTCAAACTTATCTGTCAACAAGCTGTGATGGTTGAGCACAGCCTGGGTAATCGAATCAGGTAACTTGTATTCATTACAAAAAACCGCGCCCATTTGCGCGTGGTTGATACCGAAAAAGCATAGTTCATTATCCAGAAGGGAGTTTTCGCTTTTTTCAAAGGATTGAAGAAAATCGCTGTAAGAGACCTTGCCAAAGCTTTCCAGAAGCATCTTGCCAATATCATGTAACAACCCGGCGGAGTAGGCTCGATCTGGTTCGGGGTGACAAATATCTATAGCGATAATCTTGCTCATCGCGGCAACGAACAGGCTATGTTGCCAGAAGCACATCTGATCGAGCCTGCGCCCCCTGGCGCCACCTTTCAGCTTTTTGAAAAACATCAGATTTAAAGCGAGTTGTCGTACCATGGAAAAGCCGACCAGCGTGACCGCCCGCTTGATCGAATTCACTTTATGGGGAAGTCCATAAAATGCAGAATTGACCAATCGAAGCACTTCCGCAGACAGGCTTGGCTCAGTTTCGATAACGCGAATCAATTCATCAAACGAAGAGTGTTCATCGTTGGTCAGCTGCAATAGTTTAACGGCAACGGCCGGAATAACCTGAAGGCCGGAGATTTCGGTTTTCAGTGCATCATGTGCGGCAGTGACAAGGGAGCGTGAAATAACCGATCCAACGCATGGAGTATTGCTTGACGGGCCAGCCTCACAATAATCAGTGTCGAACAAATAACGACTGGTGTCCTTACTGGCACACGTCGATATTCGATTCTTGTCCAGTGCATCTCGATCGTCAATCATAAAATGTCACTTTTCCATCGACTCTTCCTTACTGTAGGCCATCGTTTCACGCGATAATGTGACTTTGGTACCGGATGGACAAAACTGATATATAAGTTTACACAATAAAAACAATGTATTAGCTGGGCATCAAATCAAGCACAACCTTAGCGGCATCGTTGTCGAACATTTTTTTTCCAATTGGCAATGCGCTTTTTCACACTCTTCAATTTTTTGTCTGTTTTTCCTTTTGCCTTGGCACTGTCCAGCTCCAGCCGATACTCCAGCAATACATTTCGTGCGTAGTTACAACTATTCAAAGGGTTGCCGGTGGCTCCCGAGGCTGTCGCAGGCAAGCGATTTATCTGTTCAATTTGAATTAAACGGTTGAGCGTATCCAAATAAACCTTTTGGCGGTCGTGCTGAAGTTCTTGAGAAAACTTCGGCTCTGCCGGCGTGGCGAGGGCATTCATTTGCGCCTTGGCCAGCTCCAGTCGTACATCGATGCCAAGTTCAACCATCCTGGCTGCGCTGACGATAGTGGGCAACAACGCAACAATGAGTGCAATCTTTTTCACTGCGGATCCTCCCTATTTTTTTTATTTATAAACTAAATTTAGCAGTTTATTCCCAGCTTACCCAATGGATCTGCCAAAACAGCTCTGAGAAACCTGTATCCGCAAAAGGAGCGCGCAAAAAAGAAGCCAGAAACCCGATTAGGTATCAAATAGTTAACCTGCCAAAGGCAAACATATTGTGTTTTGAGCGCAAGAATCCGCCAGAGCTTGACGAAAGTCAGTAGAATGGTCGTTAACCAAACCGTATGGACAAAAACCAGGTACAATGTGAGGTGCAGGCGGAACTCTTGAGGGAAGAGTTCTAAATGGCATGACAGTCAATAATTGAGCTCAAATTTGAGCACCCTACAATTAAAACATACAAACGAGAGGCCACATGAAACTGATTCAAACACTTGGCGAATTTATCATTGACCGCCAAACCGACTACCCTGGCGCATCAGGTGAACTCTCTGCCCTATTTTCGGCGCTGCGACTGGCAGCTAAAGTGGTTCACAGGGAAATAAACAAGGCCGGACTGGTAGATATCACAGGCGCAGCCGGAGCAGACAATGTTCAAGGCGAGCAGCAACAAAAACTGGACGTATACGCGAATGATCGGTTCAAAACCGCTTTGGCCGCTCGTGGCGTTGTCTGCGGATTGGCATCCGAAGAAGAAGATGACTATGTTCACTTTGGCGAAGGAATTAACCTGGATGCGAAATATGTCGTCCTGATTGACCCACTGGACGGTTCGTCGAACATCGATGTCAATGTGTCCGTCGGTACCATCTTTTCCATCTACAAGCGTCTTTCTCCAACTGGTCAGCCAGTGGAACAACGCGATTTCTTACAACCCGGAGTTAACCAGGTGGCAGCCGGCTACATCATCTATGGCTCGTCCACCATGCTGGTATATACCACTGGCAACGGTGTCAATGGCTTCACCTATGATCCCACCCTGGGTGTATTCTGCTTATCCCACGAAAATATGCGTATTCCAGAAGATGGCGTGTTGTACTCCGTCAATGAAGGAAACTACGTGCATTTTCCTGAAGGGGTGAAACAATACATCAAGTACTGCCAGGTCGAAGATGATGCAACCGGCCGCCCTTACACATCACGCTATATCGGGTCACTGGTTTCCGACTTTCACCGTAACCTGATCAAAGGCGGCATTTACCTTTATCCACCATCGAGCCGGTACCTGAATGGCAAACTCAGGTTGCTCTATGAGTGTAACCCCATCGCATTTATTGCGGAACAGGCAGGCGGTAAAGCCTCTTACGAACCGAACCGGCGAGTAATGGAAATCAACCCCACCGAGTTGCATCAGCGTTGCCCGCTGTTTGTCGGCTCTAAAAACATGGTTGAAAAGGTTGAAGCATTCATGATCGAGAACTCTGCCAAATAACCGGAGTGACAACGCTGCCACTCTTGACTGAGCGCCATTTATCGATGGCAGTCATCAAAAGGCGGTACCAGCAAGTGTCAGATCACTTGGGTATCGCCTACCCAAACCAGTCAGAAACGCACCCCACGCCATCAAAACGGAAGCAACAAATGGCACGCTCCCGATCAGCGGGGACAACCTGGTATGTCTATATGGTATTGTGTTCAGCCAACACACTCTACACCGGCATTACCACTAATATATGCCGACGCTGACAGGAGCACAAAGAACGTCGTGGAGCCAAGTATTTTAGAAGCAGGGCACCGCTGGCACTGGCATTTCTGGAACCCCAGACCAACCGAAGTTTGGCAAGCCAAAGAGAATACGCGATTAAACAACTCAGTAAAAAGCAAAGATGAAAACCCGAATCCCGATATTTCCATCTGTCATGCCAAAACTGCTCATCCATACTTCACCCTGATTCCGGTACAGAGCCATGCCCTGTGCGATAAGATCGAGATATTCTGAACGATTTAGCCACTAACCAAGCCGATCGGCCTCTTTCAGGAAATGATGCATCCAGTCCAAATCGACAAAAACCACCACGATTCCTGAAAACATCCTTGGCGCAACCCGGTACGGCACAATGCGAACCATGAACCACTGATTTTCATTCAGGCAAATTCTTTTCTCCACGGTTTGTCCATTCATCTGAACGTCCTGGATGACCTGCATAATGTCTATATCACGAAAGTCATGGGAAATATGGCTCAGTGGCCTGCCTATATCATTATCCAGGATTTTGAAATAGTTCTTGATCCGGGGAGTGAACTTTCGAATGCAGAGTTGCTCG
>PDSQ01000060.1 GCA_002747055.1 Gammaproteobacteria bacterium | reverse complement strand
GCCCTCCAGATTAATAACCTCAATATCGGTAATCAATTCAGAGCCAAGCTGAGTGAAATTAACATCTTCTGTTACCTTCAGGCTGTCTTTGCCAGCACCACCGTCAATAGCGGCATCATTTGCATCAAAGACAATGGTATCGTCACCAGCGCCACCAGCAACACTGTCTGTGCCCGCACCGCCATCCAGGGTATCATTGCCTGCGGCACCGCTTAAGGTATCATCACCGGTACCGCCATCAAGGATATCGGCACTATCTGTTCCGGTCAGCACATCATCGCCGGAGCGACCATAGCTCGCCTCTGCTCCGTCAATATTTACGGTTGCGGTCTCACTGGCAGGTTTAACCACCATACTGAGTGTTGCCGAAACAGAGCCGGAGGTACTGTCACCATCTGTGGTAGATACCTCCACCTGCCACTGGAAGTTACCGGTCTCGTTATTATTAACCTGTATATGCAGGCCATCAACCTGCTCCTGGCTCAATTTGGTAACAGTATAATCCCTGCCAGAATTATCATCGTTATCAAGGGCATGGAGATTTCCGTCACTACCCTTATAGAAGAGAGTAATATCATCTCCTGCACCCTTGAAATTCAGATTATAGAGTTCATTGCTTTCATGGGTCAACCCCACGGTCTTAATCTCTTCATCAGCAACAAGTTTGGCCTGCAGATCAACGGCAACAGGAAGATCCTCCTCCCCTTCAGCCGTTACCGGGAAGATTAGTGCGCCATTGGCAACCGGCTCAATATCAAGGGTAAAGGAGGTCTCATGCCCCTGATCACTGCCCATATTATCCTGCTCCATCGCTACCCCTTTTACCGTTAATTGAATATCTCCGGTATAATGCAGCGGCGGCTGGATAAAAAGATTGCCATCCAGCACAGATACGGGCAATTTCCAGGTATTACCACTCTCTGCGGTTTCATTGATCTCTCCAACCAGCTTATCAGTGCCGTTATAGAAGAGCATTCCTGCCGGAACATTTTTAATCAATACAGTCTGGAACTCTGAATTATCACTATCAGTAAACGAGTTGGAGTGAATATTCAACTTCACCTTACCATCTTCTGCCACCTTCAGATTATGCTCTGCATCCACCACATTGCCGCCTTCATCCTGCAGTGTAAAATCTCCGCCATCAGGAATGGAGGTCACCTCAACATCAATTGTTGCCGAAGCATTTAATGTGGTATCTTCACCATCAGTCATATCAGCAGTAACATTAATAGAGAAGGCTCCCCCTTCATCCTGGGGCGGCTGATAATGCACCTGAATATTATCACCGGTAGAGAGTATGCCGGTATCTGAATCATAGTTCAACCCGCTCAGACCGGTGCCATCTCCCAGCGTATTACCACTGGCATCAACAAACTTGCCGTTTCCTGTATCCAGCGAGAGCCGTATATTACTGAAGGTCTCAGGATTGGAGGTATCCTCATTGGAGAGTTTCAGGGTTACCGGGGTAATATGGTCCTCTTCCACCGCCGCGGCCAGATCTCCTGTCGCGGTAGCGATCAGGGTCTCTTCCGCCTGAGGCTGTACAGTGATAGTCACCGGCTGACTTGTAACCGCAAACTGCTGCCCGGCAGAGGCGGTTGGTTCATTGGCAATCGCCTCCAGGGTAAAAGTGATATCACCGCTATAGTTGGCTTCAGGAGTTATAATCACCTGTTCAAGGGCCGTTTTAATGGCAGCGGCATCCGGCTCTGTACCCGGGACATCAATGCGATACGCGGTTTTCGTTACGCCTTCTTCCTGATAACTATACTGGGTAACTCCCTTAATGGATTCGATATGCCCTGCTGACAGATCAAGATCCTTAATCACAAAGGAGAGGGTCTCACTGCCGTTATC
>PDSQ01000065.1 GCA_002747055.1 Gammaproteobacteria bacterium | reverse complement strand
TGAAGTAGCTTTTTATCCCAATCCTCAATCGGCACTTCCGCTTGTTGCAAGATTGCGATGA
Source organism: Gammaproteobacteria bacterium (assembly GCA_002747055.1). Classification (GTDB taxonomy): domain Bacteria; phylum Pseudomonadota; class Gammaproteobacteria; order Pseudomonadales; family Oleiphilaceae; genus LZORAL124-50-18. Next base: position 1,845 of record PDSQ01000065.1, on the reverse strand, counting down.
ATAAAGCTGCGGAAGTAGTGCTTTCAGGCGGAGCAATGGCAGGACTGGCGGCAGGCAAAGTACTCGCCAAATCAGAAGTACTAGCAACTTGATCAGCGGTTTGCACAGCAGCAGAAGACGTTTGCCACCAAGCCAAGAGCATCACAAACAAAGCAATCCCAGCCGCTGAATTGAGCTTCACCAATAAAATAAAACCAAAAATCCAACGGCCATAAGCAGCATGCTTGGAACGGGTCATGGGGCTACTCCTAAAACTGAGGTTTGGTCTAGTTTAACCGATAAGTGGCATAAAATACTGCCAAACAAACGGGATTCAATATCATTTTTCAAAGTACACTGGCACTGCTACACTACATCTACAATGATTCAGGGACTATGCGATGAAGACACAACAAGTTAGAATCTGGGATTTACCGACCCGTTTTTTCCACTGGACACTGGTCGTCGGAATCATCTTTATGTGGTTTTCCGCAGAAATGTCAGACAATCTGATGGAGCGCCATGCGCAGGTCGGTGAGTTTTTGCTGTCATTGCTGTTGTTCCGGGTGATCTGGGGCCTTGTCGGCAGTGAAAGTTCCCGCTTTACATCGTTTATCCGTTCCCCCGGTGCTGTACTGCGTTATGCACGTACCTTGTTTTCCAGACAGTCTTCCTGGCATGCGGGTCATAATCCGGCAGGGGGCTGGATGGTGCTGGTGTTGCTGACGGTCGTGTTATTGCAGGCGGTCAGCGGTTTATTTGCTTCCGATGACATTATGGTTGAGGGGCCGTTGTATGCGCTGGTTTCTGAAGATGTTGCTGATGTGATGATCAGCATCCACCATCTGCTGTTTAATATTCTGTCGGTGCTGATTGCATTACATGTCGCAGTGATTGTGTACTACAGGCTGTTCAAGAAAACCGACCTGGTTCCGGCAATGGTTACGGGCAGTGCGCCCTGGCCGGAGCATGAGCCGGTTCCGGCACCACTGAGCTTCCGTAGTTCCGGGTTGGCGGCAGTCATCTTTGCGGCCTGTTATGCAGCGGTTTATTTCGGAATCCGGGCACTGGGGTGAGGGAAACGGAAAATAAGCCTGAAGGGTGCAGGTGCGTACGAGTGTATGACCCGGCACCGACAGGTTTTTACAGTGCCGGATGAGTGTTCAGTTACAACTCATCCGGTGGAATGATCGGTCTATTAGCCGATATTATTCCTTGCGATAATCATCATGACAGGCTTTACAGGAACCACCGACCTTACCAAAAGCCGGTTTCAGTGCGCTCAGATCCCCGCCGTCAGCGGCTATTTTGGCCAGATTGGCGGCCTCAATCTGGAAGGTTTCTCCTTTTTCCTTGAAATCAGCCGCGTTTTCCGCAATCTCAGGCCTGGCATCAGTATCACCTTCATAGCTGCCGTCAATGAAGCCATTACCGACCAGCTGGCTTAATGCAGCGACCGCTTCAGCATTCTTTTTGAAAGTTTCGGCATCAAAATCTATCTTGCCCTTGACCATGGCGGCCATTGGGCCGAAATGCTGTTTGATCATTTTAAAGGCACTCTGACGATACTCAATCGCATCCTCTTCCGGTGTATTTTTAGCCCACAGGCTGTGACTGGCAACGCTGAGTGTCAGAACCGTTGTAACGGTGATTGCAATGTGTTTCAGGTTTTTCATGATTATTCCTTGGTTTAGTTTAGCTGGTTAAGAGACACCAGCAGTTCAATCTTAGCGCATTTCATCAGGTTTAAAATCATTTCATGTCAAATTTGTGGTTCAGTTACCTGACCTGTTTATCCCGCAGTGCCCTTTGTTGTGCCTTGAATATTTCTTCCTGCACCACCGGCATAATATCCGACATATACCC
>PDSQ01000061.1 GCA_002747055.1 Gammaproteobacteria bacterium | reverse complement strand
GATCAATGAAGTAACCAACACCATCACCGAGATCAGCGAACAGACCAACCTGCTGGCCCTTAACGCCACAATTGAGGCGGCGCGGGCCGGAGAAGCCGGTAAAGGCTTTGCCGTGGTTGCCAATGAAATCAAGGAGCTGGCAAGGCAGACTGCCGAGGCGACCGATAATATCCGTGACAAGATCAACGGGGTACAGCAGACCTCCAATGCCTCCATCGGGGCAATCAATGATATTGTCGGTATTATCAATAAGATCAACGAGATTATTACCAAGGTCACCGACGCTATTGATCAGCAGTCAACAACCACCCGGGAAATTGCCGAAAATATCAACCAAGCCTCCCTTGGCTTGAATGAAGTAAACGAGAATGTCAACCAGAGTTCGGTTGTCTCCGCCTCAATCAGCAAGGAGATTGCTGAAGTTAATACTGCATCCAACGAATTTGTTGCTCATGGCGAGGAGTTAAACAACCATTCAAAAGCTCTTGCCACGCTTGCTGACAGTTTACAGAAACTGGTCGGAGTGTTCAAGATTTAAACAGGATTACCAGACCCTTGATGTTCCATTATTGGATCAATTCCTCCTGAACTCTGCCCCTGGTGTTTTACATCAGACACACTTGTCTGTCTTTTTAAACACAAGGCCCCGGGTTCTGCTTTCTGGCCGCCCGGTTATATATATCCATGCCCCGGAATAGGGGCTATCTTCTCAAGGAGAACTTAACATGTTGAAGTCACTGCGTTGGAAACTGACACTTATGGGCGTGGCGCTGGTACTGGTCACAGTAATTCCACTGCTTTTCACCACTACCTGGATGATGGATGAAACAGTGAAAAAAAAACATAAAGAACAGGTTGAACAGGAAGCTTCATCGATAATTTCTCTGATTGAAAGCTATTATGACAGCTTCAGACAGAATCTTGAAATGTTCAGTCGCTCACCATTATTACGAAATGTCGACGATTCAGTACAGAAATATATTACTGCCCGGAACGTAAAAATGGATTCATCTACAAGGGGCGGCCTGCAACAACATATTTATGAAAAATTCAAGGAATTTGGAGAAAGCAATAAAGGAGAGGACGCCACTTTTTTTGGTACTCGTTATGGCGGCTTTATCGGTTATCCGGAAGAAGAGCGAACCAACTTTGATCCCCGCAAACGTGGCTGGTACCAGCAAGCAGTTGCAAATCAGGGCAGGGCGATCCAGACAGACCCCTATATTATCAATGGTTCCCAGAAACTGGTGATCTCTCTTGCGCAGGCTGTACCAGGGCCAGATGGACAGGTAGCCGGAGTAATTGCCTTTGATATCAATAACGATTTTCTGGAGCAGACGGTGAAAAAAGCCAGAGTGGGGAAGAACGGCTATATCGTATTGCTGCATAAAAGCGGGACCGTTATTGCCGACGCCAGACATCCATATAATAATATGAAAAAGCTCTCCGAAACTGATTTTGCCGGAAGCAGCAGTAAAGAAATTCTGAGAGGGAAAGAGGTTGAATACAATATAGCCATTGATGATACCGAATATAATGTCCACTCTGTAAGCTCTGAAGAGAGTGACTGGATTGTTATGGTCTTTATGGATCATAAGGAGTTACGTGCGGCATCAGTCTCAGTGAGGAACAGGCTCCTTGTCATTACGGTACTGGTAGTGCTGGTGGCTTGCCTGCTCAGTCTTTTTGCTGCCTCACGACTGTTGAAGCCCATCAACAGCATGATGAAAGATCTGGCCGCCTTTGAAGGTGATCTTACCATGCGCTTCAAGGTGCAGAGCAAGGATGAGATCGGCGAACTGGCAAAGTGGTTTAATGTCTTTCTTGAAAAACTGCAAAAACTGCTGCGCGGCGTTCAGGGGGAAACAGAAAACGTCAACAGTTCCGCCGGCGGACTGGGCGGTATTGCCTCAACCCTGCTGGAGAACGCGAAA
>PDSQ01000052.1 GCA_002747055.1 Gammaproteobacteria bacterium | reverse complement strand
GTGGGGTCGATGGAGCCTTGATATGAAGGAGGAAGTAAGCATCGGCCTTACATTGAGGAGGGGAAATAATGTCTGTAAATAATGCTTCTGTTGCGGCATCTACAGCCAAGACAGCCAGTGAAGATGAGCGTTTGGCACAAACCGGTCATGTAAAACAATGGTTGCAACGTCCTGAAGTGGGGGCGGTGTTTGGTTTATTGGTAGTAATTCTGTTCTTTGCATTCTATGCCAGTGGCAGCATGTTTACATTGGCTGGCATTATGAATTTCATGGAACCTGCCGCGCAATTAGGTATTTTAGCCATTGCTGCGGCACTCTTAATGATTGGTGGTGAGTTCGATTTGTCCATCGGCTCAATGATTGCCTTTGCAGGTGTGGCCTTGGGGATTCCTCTGGTTATGTGGGGCTGGCCTTTATGGGCATGTATCGTGTTTGCTTTCGGCGTGGCGGCAGTCGTGGGTAGCTTGAATGGTTTAATTGTGCTGCGCTCTGGTTTGCCTTCTTTTATTGTCACCCTTGCTTTTTTGTTTATTCTGCGCGGTTTAACGCTGGTAATGCTTAAAGCTGAAACAGGAACAACGCAGTTACGCGGTATTAAAGATGCAGGTGCAGACAGTTGGTTAATGCAAGTATTTTCTGGAGATGCTTTCGAGGGCGTATTTGCCTGGTTAGCCAGTCAGGGTTGGGTTGACACCTTTGCCAATGGCGTGCCCAAGGTCAAAGGGATTCCTGTTGAAATTTTATGGTTCATTGCGCTTGCCCTAGTAGCCAATTGGGTATTGACCAAAACGCGCTTTGGTAACTGGATTTTTGCGGTTGGGGGCGATGCAGTAGCCGCACGTAATGTGGGCGTGCCTGTAACTCGCGTCAAGATCATTTTATTTATTTTCACGGCAATGGCGGCAACCTTAGTCGCAATGATTACGGTTTTGGAGTTTGGTACAGCCGATGCCAGCCGAGGTTTGCTCAAAGAGTTTCACGCTATTATTGCTGCGGTCATTGGCGGCTGTTTATTGACGGGAGGCTATGGCTCAGCCATTGGTGCCATGATCGGAGCGATTATCTTTGGCATGGTACAGATAGGTATTACTTATACCAGTATTAATCAGGATTGGTTTCAAGTATTTATGGGTGTCATCCTGTTAATTGCGGTGGTTTTGAATAATTGGGTGCGTAAAAAAGCGTTGTCCTCACGCTAGGGAGTGAATCATGGCTCAAGAAAACAGGCAAGATGCTGCGCTGGTTGAAATGTGCGATGTGAAAAAGTTCTTCGGTAATATTATTGCTCTTAATGGTGTTAGCTTGAAGGTACATGCCGGTGAGGTTATGTGCTTACTCGGTGATAATGGCGCAGGCAAATCCACCTTGATCAAAACCTTGTCCGGGGTACATAAACCGAGTGCAGGCGAGTTGTATGTCAGTGGTAAAAAGGTGAGTTTTAATTCACCTTCTGAGGCACTTGATGCAGGTATTGCAACCGTCTATCAGGATTTGGCGATGATTCCACTGATGAGTATTACACGTAACTTCTTTATGGGGCGCGAACCCTTAACCGGTTTTGGGCCTTTCAAGCAAGTCGATTGGGATAAGGCCAATCACATTGCCAAGGAAGAAATGGCCAAAATTGGCATTGATGTACGTGATCCTTCACAGCCCGTTGGCACATTATCAGGCGGTGAGCGTCAATGCGTGGCGATTGCGCGGGCAGTTTATTTTGGGGCAAAAGTGTTGATTCTGGACGAGCCTACCTCTGCCCTGGGTGTGAAACAAGCCTCGGTTGTCTTGAAGTATATTGCTCAAGCACGGGCGCGAAATCTTGGTGTTATTTTTATTACTCACAATGTCCACCACGCTTACCCTGTCGGTGATGCCTTCACCATTTTGAAACGTGGTCAGAGCTACGGAACATTTCATAAATCTGAAGTCACTCGTGAAGAAGTGTTAAGTATGATGGCGGGTGGTCAAGAGCTGGAAAGCCTGGAGTCTGAACTGGCTGAATTTAATCGTGGAGAGCAGAACAAGGCAGCGTGAGAATAGCTATATTTTTACAAAATTTCCCGCTATGTATGCGATTTGTCTGCGTCATCTTGACCGCAATTTACCCTGCTTAAGTTGAAAGGAGCATAATGTTCAATGAAGAGTTCCGTTTGTCCTCTCCCATCCGCTGGGGCATGGTAGGCGGCGGACGTGGTAGTGAAATTGGTTATGCCCACCGCAGTGCTGCAACGCGAGATGGCTTGTTTCAGCTAGTAGCAGGTGCTTTCGATCTGGATGCAGCACGTGGGCGCGAGTTTGCCAGCCAGCTTGGTCTGGAAGCTCAGCGTTGCTATGCAGATTATCAAAGCCTGTTTGCCCAGGAAGCTCAGCGCAGTGATGGTTTGCAAGCCGTGAGTATTGCTACACCCAATGGCACACACTACGCCATTAGTAAAGCCGCACTGGAAGCCGGGCTGCATGTCATTTGTGAAAAGCCACTGACATTTACAGTCGCTGAGGCGCAGGAATTACAAAGCCTCGCGCAGCAACAGGGCAAGGTATTTGGTGTCATGTATGGTTACTCGGGTTATCCCATGCTGCATCAGGCACGGGAGATGATTCGGCGTGGTGACTTGGGTGAGATGCGTATTGTCACTATGCAGTTTGCTCATGGCTTCCATACACAAGCCATTGAAGAACATTGTGCAGGTACTCAATGGCGCATGAATCCAGCTATTTCGGGGCCAAGCTATGTACTGGGTGATTTAGGTACGCATTGCTTTCATATGATGCAGTTTCTTACTGATTTGCAAGTAGATGAACTGAGTTGTATGCGTCAGAGCTTTGTAAAAAGCCGTGCGCCACTCGAAGACAATGCACATGTCTGGTTTAAATTCAAAGGGGGTGCAGTTGGCACTTTATGGGCTAGTGCAGTGAATGCAGGCTCAATGCACCAGCAAAAAATTCGTGTGATCGGTGATAAGGCCAGCCTTGAATGGTGGGACGAATACCCGAATCAATTGCATTATGAAATCCAGGGACAAGCTGCTCAGGTCCTGGAGCGTGGCATGCCGTATTTATACCGTGATGTACCGGGTATTTGTAGTCGTATTGGTGGTGGACATGCCGAAGGTTTTTTTGAAGCTTGGGCAAATGTGTATCATCGTTTTGCTTTAGCCATAGATGCCATGCAGCGCGGTGATCATGCCACTTTGGCTGAGCTATGGTATCCAGATGTAGCGGATGGAGTCAGTGGGGTGCGCTGGTTAGCCTGTTGTGTAGAATCAGCCGACCACGGTTCGCGCTGGGTGAAATTTGATAATGATGCGCTGGGGGAAACAGCATGATACGTTTTGGTTTAATTGGCGCGGGACGGATTGGGCAGGTACACGCGCTGGCGGTTCAGGATGTGCCTGGGGCATGTATTACAGAAGTGGTCGATATTGTACCTGCTGCTGCCGGGCAGTTAGCCGCCAGGCTGGGGGCAAAGGTCAGCACTTTGGAGGACATTTTTACTAGTGATCGAGTGGATGCTTATATTATCGCCAGCTCAACAGATACCCATGCCCCTTTACTGGAACGCTGTGCCGCAGCAGGTAAAGCGGTCTTTTGTGAAAAGCCTATTGACTTAAGCTATGAACGTGCCAGTGCATGCAGTGCCGCCATACAAGCGGTGGGTATTCCTTGTATGTTGGGATTCAATCGCCGTTTTGACCCACAGTTTAATGCACTCAAACAACAATTGGACGCAGGGGCGATTGGTAAACTGGAAACGCTGATGATTACCAGCCGTGATCCTGCGCCACCTCCCATTGAATACATTAAAGTATCGGGTGGATTGTTTCGTGACATGATGATTCATGACTTTGATATGGCGCGTTGGTTGCTCGACGAAGAGCCCACCAAAGTGTATGCCACAGGGAGTGCATTGGTTGACCCTGCCATTGGTGCTGCTGGTGATATTGATACCGCAAGCGTCACCTTAAGCACTCGCAGTGGTGCGATTGCTGTGATTAGCAATAGTCGCCGAGCCAGCTATGGTTATGACCAGCGCATTGAAGCCTTTGGAGAGAAAGGCATGCTATTAGCCAATAATCAATTAGAAAACACCGTGCAGTTTGTTGGAAACCAGGGCTGCGTCGCGGCTAAGCCGCAGCATTTTTTCCTGGAGCGTTATGCGGATGCTTATCGGATTGAATTAACGCAGTTTGTAGAAGCCTTACAACAGGGCAAAGCCATGCCTGCTACGGAACAGGATGGTTTGGCGGCCTTGAGATTGGCAGAAGCAGCCTTGCAATCTTTACAAACAGGACAAGCTATTCAGCTTGATAAGATGGAATAGCTTAAAAGAGGATTCGATATGAACTTGTTACGTCGTCCTGATCCTCAAGCGGATGGGCGTTATCAGTGGGTGACACCCGAAAATGCACATTGGCACTATGTGGGTTTTGCCGTTTGGGATTTACAAGCAGGGCAAGCACTATCACTAGCTGCCAGAACAACAGAAACCTGTTTGGTTTTATTGTCTGGCAAGGCGGATATTCAAGCAGGTACACAAGTGTTTACCGCAATGGGTGAGCGCATGAGTGTCTTTGAAGATCAAGCCCCCCATGCGGTCTATGTAACACCTGGTGAGGCCATGCAGATCAAGGCGAATACCCCCGTCGAGCTGGCTGTATGCAGTGCGCCTGCGCAGGGCAATTATAAGACGCGCCATATTGCGCCTGACGCCATGAGCCGCGAAACACGTGGACAAGGCAGTAATACACGTCATGTGTGCAATATTCTGCCACAAGATGAGCCTGCTGACAGCTTACTCGTGGTGGAAGTAAAAACACCCGGCGGTCACTGGTCGAGCTATCCGCCGCATAAGCATGATGTGGACAATATTCCTGAAGAGTCTTTTCTGGAGGAAACCTATTACCACCGACTGAATCCCTCGCAAGGTTTTTGTTTCCAGCGCGTGTTTACTGATGATTTAAGTCTGGATGAAACGCTCAGTGTCACTGACAAGTGCGTGGTTCTGGTGCCGCGTGGCTATCACCCGGTGGGCGTACCATATGGTTATGACTCTTATTACCTGAATGTGATGGCGGGACCCACGCGACGCTGGATTTTTAAAAATCACCCTGACCATGAATGGATGTTGAAATGAAGAAAGCCACTAAATCATTGGATGTCATTTGTCTTGGGCGAGCAGCGGTGGATTTGTATGGCGAACAAATTGGCAGCCGTTTAGAAGACATGGGAAGTTTTGCCAAGTATTTAGGGGGTTCTTCTGCAAATATTGCCTACGGTTGCGCTCGTTTGGGTTTAAAGTCTGCCATGCTCACCCGTGTCGGGGATGAGCATATGGGACGATTTGTGCGTGAAGCGTTGCAGCGTGTCGGGGTGGATGTCTCGCACGTTGTCACAGATCCCAAGCGACTGACTGGCTTGGTGATTTTAGGGATTAAGGATAGAGAGACTTTTCCACTCATTTTTTATCGCACGGATTGTGCTGATATGGCGGTGAGTAGCAGCGATTTTGATGCTGATTTTATTGCATCCAGTCAGGCTTTATTGATTACAGGCACACATTTTTCTACTGAGTCTACTTATCGTACCAGTATGCAGGCGATTGAATATGCTCGTCAGGCAGGCACGAAAGTGATCGTCGACATTGATTACCGTCCGGTTTTATGGGGTTTGACCCATTTGGGGGATGGAGAGACACGTTTTATCTCTTCCGCCAATGTGACTTCCCATCTTCAGACCGTTTTACCGCATTGTGACTTGATTGTCGGGACGGAGGAGGAAATTCATATTGCGGGTGGCAGTACCGATACTATTCAGGCTTTACAAACCATTCGTCAACTGACCGATGCGACTATTGTGCTCAAATTAGGTTCTTTGGGTTGTACTGTATTGGAGCATGATATTCCAGCTTCTGAGCAAAATTTTGTGGTGCAGCGCGGTGTGCAGGTCGAGGTATTAAATGTGTTGGGTGCGGGTGATGCCTTTATGTCAGGCTTCTTGCGCGGTTACTTGCGTGGAGAAAATCACACTGATAGTGCAGCCTATGCAAACGCTTGTGGCGCTTTAGTGGTATCGCGTCATGGTTGTGCCCCCGCCATACCGACTGAAACTGAACTGTTTTATTATCTGCAACATGCCAAGACGATTCCACGCCCAGATCAGGATGAGACATTGAATCGTTTGCATCGCGTAACAACGCGCGTTCCAGCACAACGCCCTGAAATTTGCGCACTCGCTTTTGATCACCGTAAGCAATTGTACGAGGCAGCACAAGACGTGGGTGCAGATCCTGCACGCATTGAGACCTTAAAACAATTACTGCTTGATGCGGTCGAGTCAGCTTTGCAACAAACTGGCCTGCCTGCCGAGCGTGCGGGTGTACTGATTGATGATACTTATGGACAGACGGCTTTAAACGCAGTGACCGGGCGTGGCTGGTGGATTGGTCGGCCTGTAGAGTTGCCAGCTTCCCAGCCTTTGGAGCTGGAGGGTGGGCGTTCCATCGCCGCCCGTTTGGAAACTTGGCCCTTAGAGCATGTGGTCAAATGTTTGGTTTTTTTCCATCCCGATGAGCCTATCGACTTGCGTTTGCAACAGGAACGTCAACTCAAAGAGTTATATCAATCCTGTTTGCAAACGGGGCATCAATTACTGATTGAAGTGATTCCGCCACCCAGTATACCAGTGAATAGCGATAGTTTTGCACGTACTTTGCAGCGTTTATATAACCTGGGTATTTATCCTGATTGGTGGAAGTTACCACCGCTGGATGCTGCAAGCTGGCAGGCGGTGACTGAGATTATTCAGGCGCGAGATCCTTATTGTCAGGGCGTGGTTTTGCTGGGTCTGGCAGCCAGCATAGCGGCGATGAAACAAGCCTTTGTTACAGCAGCACCGTTTCCTGTTTGCAAAGGCTTTACCGTAGGGCGCACTTTATTTGCGCAGCCTGCACGGCAGTGGCTGGCAGGCGAGAAGGATAATGCCGCGCTGGTGCAAGCCGTTGCGGCTAATTATGTGCAATTAATCGAAGCCTGGCGGCAATGTCGTCCCTTGGCTGCCTTGCAGGAGGAAGTGGCATGAGACAGACGATTCGTTTAACAATGGCACAAGCCCTGGTACGTTATTTGGCCGCTCAACAGGTGGATCATCAGGGGGACATCTCGCCTTTATTTGCAGGCGTGTTTGCGATCTTTGGGCATGGCAATGTAGCGGGTTTAGGCGAAGCTTTATATCAAGTTCGAGCGCAACTTCCCACTTACCGCGCACATAATGAACAAGGTATGGCTCATGCTGCAATCGCCTATGCCAAGGCCATGAATCGCCGCCGTATTATGGCCTGTACGACCTCGATTGGTCCAGGTGCAACCAATATGGTTACTGCCGCTGCTTTGGCGCATGTGAATCGTTTACCTGTTTTATTACTGCCAGGCGATGTATTTGCAAGTCGCCGACCTGATCCTGTTTTGCAACAAGTGGAAGTCTTCGGTGACTTGAATATCACTGCTAATGATTGCTTTCGGCCAGTCAGCCGCTATTTTGATCGGATTAATCGTCCCGAGCAATTAATCAGTAGCTTGCCGCTTGCGATGCAAACCTTGCTAGACCCTGTTCATTGCGGGCCGGTCACACTCGCTTTGCCTCAAGATGTACAAGCGGAAGCTTATGATTATCCATTGGAGTGGTTTAAACCGTTTATACACCGCCAGCGTCATCCACCGGCTGATGCCACTGAGCTGCAAGCCGCCATTCAATTGATTCAATCAGCTCAAAAACCCTTGCTTATTGCCGGAGGGGGCGTGCTGTATGCTGGCGCATGGGATGAACTCAAGGTGTTTGCCGAAAAACATGCTATTCCTGTGGCCGAAACGCAAGCAGGCAAGGGTTCACTGCCTTGGAATCATACCTGTTATGTCGGTTCGATTGGAGTAACAGGGAGTCAGGCAGCCAATGAATTGGCACAACAAGCCGATGTCATTATCGCGGTGGGAACACGCCTGCAAGACTTTACCACGGCTTCGCGTACCTTATTTGAACGGAGTCAAACCAAGCTCTTGCAATTAAATGTTGCTGCTTTTGATGCCAGCAAACACCAGGCACAAGCTTTGGTGGCTGATGCCAAAGTCGGTTTGCAACAATTAAACGATGCCTTACAAGATTGGCGGGCTGAAGCGCATTGGTTGCAACAAGGCCAACAAGCGGCTCAGGCATGGAATCGCTACTATGATGAAATCACGTCAGCCACGGATGCCCCCAAGACTCAGACAGGTTTACCTTCAGATGCGCAAGTGCTGGGCGCAATAAAACGCACAGGCCAACCCTCCGACATGATTGTTTGTGCCGCAGGTGGTTTACCTGGCGAACTCCATAAACTATGGCGCACCGACCAAGCAAATGCTTACCATGTTGAGTATGGTTATTCTTGCATGGGTTATGAGATAGCCGGTGGTATGGGTGCAAAAATGGCACAGCCACAGCGCGAAGTGATTGTCGTCGTCGGGGATGGCTCTTACCTCATGCTTAATTCGGAATTAGCCACCAGTGTGATGTTAGGCCACAAGCTTATTGTGGTGGTTCTGGACAATCGTGGTTTTGGCTGTATTAACCGTCTGCAAAATGCTACAGGTGGCGCTTCGTTTAATAATTTATTGCAAGACTGCCTGAGTATTGATGAGGGTGCACCTGTGATTGACTTTGCCGCTCATGCCAAAGCTTTGGGTGCTGAATCTGAGCAAGTCCATGGTATTGCTGAACTGGAAGCTGCGTTGAAGCGCGCGCGCAAGGCCGATCAATCGTATGTGATTGCCCTGAAAACCGATCCCTTTATGACTTCGGCAGGCGGCTATTGGTGGGATGTTGCCGTGCCTGAGGTATCGGAGCGCGAAGCAGTGCGTAATGCGTATGCAGATTATAAGCAAGCCAAAGGTCAACAGCCTTATTGATTTAGATTATTTCCTTGAGAGAATACTTTTATGGCCGTAAAACTGGGTATTAATCCTATCACGTGGTCGAATGATGATTTATTGGCGCTAGGTGGTGAGACACCTTTGGAAACCTGTTTGGCGGAAGGCAAGCAAGCAGGTTTTGCAGGGTTTGAGCTGGGTAATAAGTTTCCGCGTGATCCGGCTATTTTACAGCCCATTTTGCAATCTTATGGTTTGGCCTTGGTATCAGGCTGGTTTAGCGGACGCTTATTAGAGCGCAGTGTTAATGATGAGATTGAGGCGATTCAGCCGCATTTGAATTTGCTGAAAACACTGGGTGCAACGGCAATGGTGTATTGTGAAGTCACGCATTGTATTCATGGTGATCAAAGCGCCCCTTTATCAACGCGCCCTGTATTGCCAGACGATCAATGGGCAGCCTGGGGAAAACGTCTGAATGAACTGGCCGCTTATACACTGGATCAAGGGGTGAAAATAGCTTATCACCATCATATGGGAACGGTTGTACAAAGCGAGGTTGATATCGATCGACTCATGGCAAATACTGGTGAGCAAGTGGGTTTATTGTTGGATACAGGGCATTTGACTTATGCCGGTAGCGATCCGCTAGTGATACAACAGCGTTATGCCACACGAATTAATCATGTGCACTGCAAGGATGTGCGTCCGGCAATACTCAAGGATGCTTTGAACCGCGATCTGAGCTTCTTGAATGCTGTATTGAATGGTGTGTTTACCGTACCGGGCGATGGTTGTGTCGACTATGCCAGCTTGTTTGCTGAACTCAAACAGGCCGACTATCGCGGTTGGTTGGTTGT
>PDSQ01000034.1 GCA_002747055.1 Gammaproteobacteria bacterium | reverse complement strand
AAAAAAAACAAAAATCATAACTTCCCAACTTGAACCGTCAACCGGCTTATCAAAAATAATTCTAAATCATTGGCTATTAGCGCTCCGGCTTTTTAAGCTCATTTTCTCTTTCCGCAACTTTTACAAGAACGGCTACCCTCTCGTCAGCATCCATCACACCCCAGTTGGTAATTTCATCGCCTGAACGTTGGCAACCTATGCAAATATCGTCATCATCCAGCGCGCAAATTCCTACACAGGGCGAAGCCACAACCCCTTTGTTTTTGTATCTTCGACTGACATCACTACTATCCAAACCATTCAATTTCAACTCTCCTGTTGCTCTTGGCTCTTGCTCACTCGCTTAATTCGCGCCGGTTATTCGTCTGTTTGAGGCTTAAGCTCACTTTTGAACAACTGTGCTTTGGCACAATAATGCGCCGCACTTTCCCGCAAGGAAACAATTTCAGCTTCAGTAAGTGAACGCCTAACCTTACCCGGCGAACCCAGCACCATAGAACCATCAGGAATATGCACACCTTCCGGCACTAAAGCATTGGCACCAATCAAACAATTTTTGCCAATTTTCGCACCATTTAACACAACTGAATTAATTCCAATCAAGGATCCTTCACCAACAGAGCATCCATGCAATGTGGCGTGGTGCCCCACGCTCACACGCTCTGCAACAACCAGTTGAAAACCGGCATCGGTATGCAATACCGCAGATTCTTGAATATTTGACTCAGCTCCAATTTGAATTAAATCGTTATCGGCCCGAATCACAGCGTTAAACCAAACGCTGGATCCCCGACCTAATACCACTTGTCCAACAACGATCGCATTTTTCGCAACAAAACAATCCTTGGCTATCGTTACTCGTTTGCCGGGTAATTGGTAAAGCATAGCTGCTGATACTCCTCGTACTCCAAGCCAACAGAAAAAAGACAATATCTTATTTAATCGTTACCAGAACACCATAGTTACGCGAACAAGCTTATTTCTGCGTCGTAAGCGACATTGAGAAAGTCCACCATGATAATCGACGACATCCCCCAAATTTCGTACTGTTGATATTGAAAACAAGGCACATGCAACACATATTGCTTGAATGATAACAGATCAACACGAGCCGGTTTTTCCGAAAGGAAAAAGTTGACAGGCACCTTGAAAATGGATTCCAGTTCAGACTCACATGCCACTAGTTGCAGCGACGGATCAATCAATCCGACGTAGGGCGTGACCAGTATTCCAAAACGCGAAACCACCTGACTCAACGGCCCGACTATTTCAACATCTCTGGCATGCAAACCAATTTCTTCACGGCTTTCTCTTAATGCAGTTGCCAGCAAATTCTTGTCGATATCTTCTTTTTTGCCACCAGGAAAGGCGACTTGCCCGGCATGAGTGGCCAATGCCTGGGATCGTCTGGTAAAAACTATTTCAGGACTCGATGATCGGGTTACAGCCACCAAGACAGCGGCTTCACGATAATCGAAACACAGGGTGCGCGGTCGATATTGTCGAACTCGATCGATTAACTCATTGATTTCCCGCATATACAAACTTTTAATGCTCTATAACACTCGTGGACAAATCAACAGATAAATCAGTTGCTATCCCTTTTGGCTAACCCTACTATAATCTCTCGGTTCTACACGATTCAAGAATTCTTTCGATGAAATATTGCAACCAATGCGGGCACCCCGTAAGGCTAGTCGTACCGGAGGGGGACAATAGAAAACGACATGTATGCGTCAACTGCAACACCATCCACTACCAAAATCCAAACATGGTAGCGGGTACGATTCCAATCTACGAGGATAAGGTTTTACTGTGTAAACGTGCAATTGAACCCCGCTTTGGTTACTGGACTTTGCCAGCCGGATTTATGGAAAATCAGGAATCCACGATCGAGGCCGCGCTTCGGGAAACTCACGAAGAAGCCCAGGCAAACGTAATCATTGAACGCCTTTTTACCGTATTGAGCGTGCCTCAGATTGACCAGGTGCATTTGTTTTTCCTGGCCACACTTCCCGAGAAGAAGTTTGGTGCAGGCGCAGAAAGCCTGGAAACCCGACTGTTTAGCGAAGAAAACATTCCATGGGATTACATCGCTTTCCCTACCGTTAAAAAAACGCTGCAATACTATTTCGCTGAACGCTCATCCCCAACATCCGACTTTAGAGTCCGAGTTGAAGATATTCGCAGAAACACGCCTGCCGAATGGCATATCAAGCCAGACTAGCCAACTTCACTACATCATAAGCAGGCTCTTCATAGGGGTGGGTCTCTTTCAACGCTGTCACTACATCGAGGATTTTGTCATCCTGACAGACCAGCTCCACCCGATATTCTTCAACAACCTCCAGCTTGTCCAACTCTCCAATATAAGGGCTGCTGTTTTTTAATGGTCTAAACTGACCGTCGCCCTTGACTTGCCAACAGCAATTTTCATAATTTCCGATCAAACCTGCTCCTGCTTCAAAAACTGAACGTTTGACCGATTCCAAATGTGACTCAGGTACAAAGAAAACAAGCTTGTACACCCTATCCCTCCAGCACTCAACAACAAGTGATCGCAGACGGCTACAACACCAGATATTTTCGTTTCAAAATAATCAACCTTACAAAACAATTGTCAACCCATTTTTCTCCACAGAAACTGTGGGTAACTTTGTGGATAGAAGATGGGAAACCAGCCAGAACCCGCTAGATACAAGGGCTGAAGTTAACTTGATCTTTTTTTAGCCTCGAAAGGATATTTATATATATTTCAATAAGTTATAGACTTATACGCTGCCTCCGCATCACTTCGAGCAAGTAGGACAAACAATTGTCAAGTACAACCTGCCTGCTGTGCATATTTTTTCTTGTCAATAGCTTTGTGACATCTCTTTTACACTTTATTCTGTTTAAAACTGACCATATTTATAGTAAACAGGAATAACAGAAACACTTCCACATAATTGCTTACAAAGGCTTAAATATATTTACATATCGTTACATTATTGCCGGTGCGCAGCAAAACGCTAAAGGCAAACCATTAAGGAGAGAGACACGACTTGCACTCAACACTAAGCTGACACAGTACCAGCGTGGTTGGCTTGTCGTTGTACTTTTTTCGCAACACAGACAGGCGATTAAAACTGTCCGACCAATGCACATGATCATCGTTATCTCGTATAACCATTTCAAGCACTATACGGTGAGTCATATTGATTGGCACGAAAAACAAGCCGCTCAACCGGCCTTGAAGACTAGGATGTCGCAATAACCAGTGGAGGCTGTTCAAAATTCTGTGTCAGTCGAAGCGCACTAATGCGCTTCGCTTGTTGACCACTGGATTCCATTGCCGAACCTGCGCCTGTCTTTATGGTTTTCCTGGACTTGCCATTGTGCCAATACAGCCTTCAGCCGAGCCGTCTTTGGCGTCGGCTGCAAGAACTCGTTCGACAATGATTAGTAGTCGAGGGTCACTATTCGCCCTTCTGTGAAGGAAAAGAAAACCTTCTTGTCTGCGACCTGGACGCCTTCGGCCAAATCATTTTTAGTTTTCCCTGCCGCCTTCAGGCATCCCGGGCAAGCCATAAGAATCACGTTTTTAGCTTTGAGGGCTTCTAAAGCATCCTTAGACGAGGGGAAATGCGCCAACACAACGTTTTCCGCGTCCTTTAGCACAGCGTTCACTGCATTGATGTCGAAGTAGACAAGAACGTCATAGTCATCGGCCATGATGTTCGCCATATTCAGCGCCATCAAGAACCGATGAGGGTCGTCTTTCCCATGGCTAATGTGAAGGAATACGCCATCCTTAGACGATTTTGTTACCTGCTCACCCGCTACACCGGTGGCGACCATCCCTACAAGAAGAACGGCTGCCATAAGTGTCATAAGTTTTTTCATATTGATGCTCCTTTGCTCTTGTGGATCTACCGAATCGGGATAGAGAGGCATCTCACAATGCCCTCTTCCCAGAACACCGGGCATACGGGTCGCGTACCACGGCGTTTCAAGTTAAACAATTTCATCGTGCTGCCAACTCCGGCAAGCCCAAGCCTCTAACTTGAATATTTCGTAAAAAAAGAAGGCAAAACACTTACAGCTCATTATAATTCAATGAGTTAAGTCGGCTTCGAACAAGACTTTACCCGTCACACATTGTACCCAAACTAATTTTGATTTTCCCCCTTAAATCGCAAAAAAGTGCAGTCCGATTGCGTAATGCCAGACGCATTCGCTTCTTGTTATCCAGCGCTTACCCACACCAAAATTTATTCCGACTGATTGCTGTTCGTTTGAATCCAGGCTAACGAGAAACCAGTACTACCCGGCACGTCGACAAACAATGGAGCAAGGGGAAACTGCACCCAGAATTCACAAATTGATCAAATAGCAACCAAGGCGAGTGATTCCCAAGATGAAATACTCGCCAGATCAGAGTCACTAGCGTTTTTCGTTAGCGTATGAAGTAGTCAGATTAGGTACTATTTGTGACCTGCATCCAGCTTCAATCGAACAGCGTCATTCAAAATTGGCTCTCGCATAGTTAAAATTAAGCTAAAATGATTTAGGGCATAAAGTAGAAACCTGGCCATGACTATTCGATACACTGCACTTTCATACGCTTTACTCGCCGCTTTTGCCATTGACACCCATGCCGGGGGGAAACCGGGTGAGCAAGCTGAAGAAGGGATTGGCAAAGAATCGACAGACTACGCCTTATTCACCACCAAGCTTATGGATTACGCGTTAATCGATAACGCATACAAAGCCAACACACTGGCTTCTGAACTCACCCTAGGCACTTATATCTCTGATTATGTGACGGTTGAAGGCCGCGCTGGATGGGGATATGGAAAAGACCAGGCCACACCGGGGCTGGATGTCGGTATTGTCTACTGGTTGAGCTGGTATATGGGTCTGGCCTATCCCATCACTGAATATTCAACCGTTCATGGCAAATTCGGTTTTTCCCACGTACAGGCAGACACTTCCCGAGACAATTCCAATAAAAAATTCAAGGATATACCGAAAGACTTTTTGCAAAGCACCTTCAGTATGAGCTGGGCGATCAGCGGCGACCTGGCAATTACCGACGACCTCTACGTCACAGCAGAATACGGGCGGCTGCATAACGACACCACAACAGGAGTCAAGACCACCCATTGTGGCCTCGGAATTCTATACGAATTCTAGACCGGCACTCGACATCATAAAATGGCGGGCTAATCCGGCCGAGTTATTTTCCAACAATGATGAACGCGGTTGTTTCTGTTAAAGTCCGGGTCGATGGTTTGTTTGGAAATATCATCGATCAGCAAACCAGAAAGTGACTGCCAATCCATTTTGAACTTCCTCAGATTATTGGAAAACAGCAACACGCCTCCCGGCCTCAAGCGACGAACACATAGATTGATAAGCGCAACATGGTCTCTTTGAATATCCAGGTTTCCTGCCATTCTTTTGGAATTGGAAAAGGTCGGTGGATCAAGAAAAACAAGATCGAATTTTTCCTTACACTGCTTTAACCACTGAAAACAATCTGCGCGCACAAAACCATGACGATCAATCGACAAGCGGTTCAACCTGAAATTGTCTTTGGCCCAATTCAAGTAAGTGTTTGACATATCGACGCTTACTACCTCGTTCGCTCCGCCTAACGCCGCATAAACAGACACCGACCCGGTATAACAATAAAGATTGAGCACTCTTTTTTGCGCCGAATTTTGACCCAGCCATTTTCTTATTGGCCGATGATCCAGAAAAAGCCCGGTATCCAGATAACTTCCAAGCTTGATATAAAAACGCGCATTGTATTCCGACACCTCGATTCGCTCTGAGTCAAACTCAAGTTTTTGATATTGGTTGAGTCCTTTTTGCCTTTCGCGACGCTTATAGACAATCCTGTCCGGAGCGACCCCAAAGGTATCACGCACCATTGCCAGAGCCTCCATAAATCGTTCTCTGGCACTTTGCGGGTCGATGGTTTTTGGTGCGACATACTCCTGAACATGATACCAACTATCGTAGACATCTATAGCAACCGCGTATTCGGGCATATCACTGTCATAAAGTCGGTAACAGCTGATTCCTTCCCGCTTTAACCACTTGGCAAGCGACTTTCGGTTTTTCTGCAACCGGTTACCAAACATGGCAGCCCGTTCAGGATTGGCGATTCGCCAATTGGCCCCTCGCACAAACGCATTATCGGCTTGAAAGAGCTGATTTGCGTCGCTTAAACTTGAAACAACCAGCTCACAAGGAATGGTCCCGTTTAAAAACTTGTACTTTTTCTCAACTCGTATGCCCAGGTTTTTGATCAATTGCGGATTGGATGAAAAAACAGCCAACCGGCTTTGCGGCCGACTACCCAAATTGCTTGCATCACCCTCCCCGGCTGAAAACGCGGATTGAACTGTATTGCCTAACACGCCGTACAGTTCGCCAAGCTCGGCAAGCGCACCTAACCTTTCACCATAGGGAGGATTACTGACCACCAGTGCAGAGGTCACTTTCGCTGGTCGTTTAAACTTCCGAATATCACGCTGAACCAGATGCAACAAGTCATCGACGCCCGCCCGTTCAGCGTTACGCTTCGCTGACGCCAACACCTTGCGGTCAACATCATAACCATAAAAACCCGCTGTGACTTTTTCCTTGCCAATCAAAAACCGGCTTTCTGCGTCCTGCACCAGAGTTGACCAGGTGCCTGTATCAAACTGTCGCCATCGTTGAAACCCCCAGTTGCGTCTCAGCAACCCCGGCGCCCTGTCACAAGCGATCAACGCTGCCTCGATGAGCAAGGTGCCGGAACCGCACATCGGATCGACAACGGCAAACCCGGTTTGATTGCATCGCTCCAGCAATTGCTGAAATTGACAACGTTGCAGAATCCCGGCGGCCAGATTTTCCTTCATCGGCGCCCGGCCGGATTCGCTGCGATAGCCTCTCTGATGAAGGCTGGAACCTGCCATATCGATATAAATTGCCACTATACCTTTGCGCAAGTGCGCGCGAATTCGAATATCAGGATTATCAGCGTTAACACTGGGCCTTGTTCCGGTTTTATCCCTGACATGATCGACAATGGCATCTTTCACTTTCTGGGTGCCGAATACAGTATTTCTGACAAAACTGCTTTGACCCGAAAAATCCACCGCGATAACCGCGTTTTCGCCAAGATGCGATAACCAGTCTATCGAATAGACCGCATCGTATAACTGCTCAACGGAGTGGCAGCGTGTTTCACAGAGTTGATAAAACACGCGGTTGGCAATTCTGCTCCATAAACAAAGTGTCAGGGCAAAAGCTTGATCGCACTCAACAGACACGCCCAAAGGGGAGGTTTTATACGCCCAGGTCGCATCTGCCTTTCCTGCCTTACTTCTTTGATCCCAAATTATTTTTATTTCATCTTCAAGCAGATATTCCATACTTTTGGGGCAACTGACAAACAGGCGGGAGTGATTGATAGTCATAGTGTTATTTCATTTCATTGATAAACAGAGTCTTTGCGCACTCATTCTTGAACATTAGTTTTTGGGCACTAATTGTACAATTATTCGATAAGACATATGAAAACAAGGTGTTATGAAATCTTATATCTGCTTAGCATAATAAGGCATTAGTATAGATGAAATAATTAGTATACACATATGAATTATTTAGCTTAACTGATAATTATTGATGCACGATTGAACGACGCCATTAAGCCCGCCGAATAAATTGAGCGAGTGCTTTATTGAGCGCACCGATTGAATCATAATGGCAAACCTGCGAGGGTTCATAGTAATGAAAAGACAAAAACGTGATCTGACCCAACGAGCGTACAAGCGCGGCTATCAAGCCGGCGTGTCCGGCAAATCAAAAGATACCTGCCCGTCGGAAAACTCGGATATAAAACAGCAGTGGTTAAGTGGCTGGCGTGATGGTCGGAATGATAGTTGGGATGGTCTTACTGGCGTTTCTGGCATTCAAAGAGCGTCTCAGGCAATGCAATAGAAATTGAGAGTTCATCGTGATAAAGCCCGCATCCGCGGGCTTTTTTTTGGATCTGAAAATCTGGTGTCCGCTATGTTGGTTGCGCGTATCATCAGCCAGATTGGGTTGAAAAAAGAAATTGAGTTATTTCAAGTCAGTCTTCTGTCATCCGGCCCGCCCTCAAATGCAAATCGCTTTTGTTTTTATCCGATAATCCAGAATTGCATCAGATGCCGCCTTGATCAAACTGGGCCCCTGATAGATAAACCCAGTATAGATTTGCACCAGTTTCGCTCCCGCCTTGATTTTCTCGACTGCATCTTCGGCATAAGTGATACCGCCGGCGGCCACGATAGGAATGTCGTCACCGAGATACGAATACAAAGCGCTGACCACATGGGTCGATTTACCTAACAAGGGTGCGCCACTTAAACCGCCACTTTCCTTGGCCATTGCAGAGACTTTTACCATGCTTCGGTCAAGGGTTGTATTAGTGGCGATAATGCCATCCACACCGAACTTTTTGAAAGTGGCGGCGACAAATGCGATTTCTTTATCATCCATATCGGGCGCTATCTTGATCAATATCGGCACATAACGCTTATTCTGCTCCTGTAAGCGACACTGTTCCGTTTTTATCGCATCCAGCAGGGTGTTCATTGCCTCGCCGAATTGAAGATTACGCAGACCCGGGGTATTGGGCGATGACACATTCACCGTAATGTAATCTGCATGGGCATAGACGGCCTGGATGGCCTTGATATAGTCGATATGGGCATTTTCCACCGCGGTAGTCAGATTTTTCCCTACATTAATCCCGATTGGGGCATTCCAAGGCGGCCGATTGGTTTCCCGGAATGCGGTTTTATAACACTCGTAGTTGGTCAACAGTGCTTCAACACCCAAATTATTAAAGCCCATACGATTGATAATCGCCTTCTCCTCTGGCAGACGGAACAATCTGGGCTTGGGGTTTCCTGATTGAGCGGCGGGCGTCACGGTGCCTATTTCAACAAAGCCAAAACCCAACGCCGCCAAGCCCGCTATACACTGACCATTCTTATCCAAACCGGCTGCCAGGCCAACCGGATTATCGAAGGTTAAACCCAGCAACTTTATCGGTTGAGGAACAGGTCGGCGAACCATTCGTTGGCTGAACCCGATTCGTTGCCCTGCCGCCAGCAAGTCAAGGGTCAATTCATGGGCCGTTTCCGGGGGAAGGGTGAAAAGAAGCTTTCTCAGTAACTGGTACATGATAGGAATTACTCTGACAGAAAATATCATAACTGTGGCTAGGCTAAGAAACCCCAATCTAGACTCATTCTGAACCCGTATGGGATAGACGCAGAACCGCCGCGCCACAACCGAGGTAAGTACCACTTCTTGGTAAAGCAGTCAAGTTCTGGAATCGCGCCACCAGAAAACGCAACAACGAATTTGTTTTATTCACAGGCAAGACGATTAAATGATTCAACGCCAACCGAAACAGGATAAACGCTCAGCCTAAGCCAGGTATCGGCACCAGTGCCACCTTTTATCCACGGTTTTTGTGGATAACTTTGTTGAAAAGTTATTTAAAATGCTCGTAAGGCCACGAAAATAGAATGCTCAACCCAAACTGATTATATTTTAATCAAATTAAATTTCTTTATTTTTCAAAAAGTTATATTTGTCAATGTTTTTTCTGTGTATTTTCGACGGTTTTTTATCACAAAACTGACGGTAGTGACAAAAATGTGCATAACCAAGCCGCTAATCAATAACATTAGAAAATAACGAAACAACTGTAAGGGCGATAATCAAAACAGGATCAGCAAAACGGGGGCGTAAGGCCGGTTGGCCCCGGCAATTGCGTTCTGACACTGGTCGCCGAGCGGACACTCAGGCTTGCCAGGCAAGCCGCTTCAGCTCCATGATTTCATCCCTTAGCTGGGCGGCTTTTTCAAAATTCAGGTCTGCGGCGGCTTTGTACATTTCATCCTCGAGCTGAGTCATTCGTTTGGCAACCAGGACCGGGTTATTGAGGTCTAATCCATCTGCACCAGGTAACCTGTCGGTGTTGCTAGTGCGTTTCACTTTGCCTTTCAGTTTGTACGGAGCCGCCCCTTCCATAATATCTGCGACATTTTTTTTCAGTCCCTTCGGCACTATGCCGTGACTTTTATTATGGGTAATCTGCTTCTCTCGGCGTCGTTCCGTTTCCTTTATCGCACGCGCCATGGAGCCGGTTATGGTATCTGCATATAAAACTGCGCGGCCGTTGAGACTGCGTGCCGCTCTGCCCATTGTCTGAATCAACGAACGCTCAGATCGTAAAAAGCCTTCCTTATCTGCATCCAGTATCGCGACGAGAGACACTTCGGGCATATCCAGACCTTCTCGCAACAGATTAATCCCCACCAGCACATCGAACTCACCCAAACGGAGATCCCTGATAATCTCAACCCTTTCCACCGTATCTATATCAGAATGCAAGTAACGCACCCTTATACCATTATCGGTCAGGAATTCAGTCAGGTCTTCAGCCATTTTTTTGGTCAGAACAGTAACCAGAACCCGTTCATCGAGCGAAACCCGTTGGTTAATCTGTGTAATTAAATCATCGACCTGATTGACAGCAGGCTTCACCTCTATCACCGGATCCAGCAGTCCGGTTGGCCTGACTACCTGCTCGACTACCTGAGCACTGTATTTCGCCTCATAGTCACCTGGAGTGGCGGAAACAAATATCATCTGGGGCGCGATGCGTTCCCACTCATCGAATCGCATGGGGCGATTATCCAAAGCCGACGGCAACCGAAAGCCATACTGGACAAGGTTTTCCTTCCTGGAACGATCTCCTTTATACATGGCACCGAGTTGCGGAATGGTCACATGCGATTCATCAATAATTAACAGCGCGTTTTCCGGCAAATAGTCAAAAAGAGTGGGGGGCGGGCTACCCGGCTCACGACCGGACAAGTAGCGCGAATAATTCTCAATACCACTGCAATAACCAAGCTCAACCATCATTTCAATATCATATTGAGTTCGCTCTTCCAGACGCTGGGCTTCAACCAGGCGACTGTTTTCTCTGAGATATTCCAGGCGCAGCTTGAGTTCTGCCTTTATTTTATCAACCGCCTCCAGAACGGTTTCTCTCGGGGTGACATAATGCGATTTAGGGTAAATCGTCACTCTTGGTACCCTGCGCACAATTTCGCCGGTAAGCGGATCAAAAAAACTGAGATTTTCAACTTCGTCGTCGAACAACTCGATACGTATTGCATCTTTATCGGATTCTGCCGGATAGACATCGATCACTTCACCACGCACTCGATAGGTTGCCCGATGCAGTTCATATTCATTTCTTGTGTATTGCAGTTCGGCCAGTCGACGTAGTATTTTCCTCTGATCGATCCGATCGCCGCGATCGAGGTGCAGCATCATACTTAAATACGAATTGGGATCACCCAGACCATAAATGGAAGATACCGTGGCAACAATAATGGCATCTTCACGCTCCAGCAAGGCTTTGGTGGCAGACAACCGCATCTGTTCGATATGCTCGTTAATAGAGGCATCTTTTTCAATATAGGTGTCGGATGCAGGGACATAAGCCTCCGGCTGATAATAGTCGTAATAGGAAACAAAATACTCGACGGCGTTGTTCGGGAAAAAACTTTTGAATTCCCCGTACAATTGAGCCGCGAGCGTTTTATTGTGCGCGAGAACGATCGTCGGCCTCTGCATTTGCGCCACCACATGAGCGACAGAAAACGTTTTTCCCGAGCCTGTGACGCCCAACAAGGTTTGATGGGCCAGGCCATCATTGAGCCCTGCCACCAGTTGCTCGATAGCGGAAGGCTGATCACCGGCAGGTTGATAGGGAGCAGAAACTTCAAAAACGCTTTTCATCAGGGACACCCATAGCAATGGAATGGCCACAGTCCGGGACTGTGGCCAGTTAAATCTGCAAACTGACTATTCGCTCGTTTTGCCTATTCCGGTGATTGTTTGGCGACAACCTTAATAGCGTGGCCCGCCTCCCAGAATTTCAACTCGTCCGTATAGTACAAATAGGAGCGACTGGCCGGCCCGGTAAACTGTCCGGGAACCGCCGCTACCAGGCTGATCGGAACAGTTCGCGTCGCTCCCGCCGCAAGTTGACGCCAATACAATACCACCTCGTTGCCCATCACTTCATAGGAATCGATTCGACCGTCGTCGACCATTTCCTGCAATTGCTCATAACGAACTTCCAACCCGGCCGGGACACCGACAATAGCCACCGGCATTGTGGCCGGTTCAGAGCCGACTGTCACCTTGACCTCAAGCTCCAAAGGCTCTCCCTCGACCACCTGATTCGATGCCAGGCGGCTGGTCAATTTGACATTGGTTGCCTCGTCTGCAATTGGCAGCATGGTGTGATAGCTGACTTCGATCGCAAATGGCATTTTGCTGCCACCCGTCATCGTCAAACCAACAGGATACTTGCCGGGTTGCAAAGCAGAAGCAAAATCCGGTAACTCGATGGCGCCCTTAGCATCCACGTTGAACGGCACAGACTTGCCAAAGGGTTTGCCAGCCACCAGCAGCTGAACCGAGCCAGGTTTTTTGGGTTTTGAACGCGCTGCGTCATAGGCGTTAATCGCTTTCAGTGCGAGAATGGTAGATTGGGTCGAGCCAAACCGACCCGCCTTGCTTCTCTCAAACAACCACTTCATCGATCTTTCGACATCGGCGGCCCATCTTTCATCTTCTTTCAACCAGGCCAAAAGCGTTAAACTGGTGGTTTCTATCGCTAACGCATCTCCTCCTGAACGCGTAATAGAGGTAACGGCTCGGGTAATGGCGCCATCTTTACCAACCGCATCCACCAGTTTTTGCGCCAACCGACGAGCATCTTGTTGGTCACCGGCGAGGTAAAGAATGTTGACCGCCAACGCGACGAGGTAACTATCTTCGCTGCTCGAGGCTTCCTGTTCGATAGCCTGGATCTCCTGCGCCAGATTATCCGGGTCTTCGCCACTTTCCAGCAAAGCCCAGATCACATAGGCATCAGTTGTTTTTACCGGTGCTCTGCCGAAACTGTCCAAGGCTTTTTCGCTCTGCTTGAAGCCACCTTGCCCATCCCGCCGACTCAGTAGCCAGCCACGAGTTCGCTCTACCATATTCTGGTCAACCGACATAACCTGACTCATATCGACAAACTCCATCAGGCCATAAGCGGTCAGTGCTTCGTGGGCGGGATCACCGCCAAACCATTCGTAGCCTTTTTGGCTGGACTCAAAGTTGATCAGTTTTTTATAGCCTTTTTGCAACAGTTTTTTTGCTTCAGACACTTTTTCAGGATCAATTCCCTGGTGCGAGACAAAATACTGCTGTGCCATCACCAGCGGATAATTGGTCGAGCTGGCTTGTTCAAAACATCCATTTGGTTGCCGTAACAATGCATTCAACGCCTCTTCCATATTAGCCAATGGTGACGGGTACACTTTTGCGGAGGCATTGACACTGCCCGGCTCCGTTGCATCAGGGATAACGATGTCAACGCCAAATCGATTGTCCGGCCCAAGCAGACCACCATAATTGATCGCAACCGGAAAACCTCGAGGTTTGACCTCTAGCGTTCTGGTCACCCGGTCAGTATACGGCCCGGCAGAAGCGACAAGCACAAGTGGCAAGGTGCCGGGTTTATCGGCGACAATCCTGACCAATCGCCTTGCCCTCTGGCCAGCAGCCAATTGGCCGGAAGCGGCCTGAGTGATGGTAAACCCGTCTCCTTTGACCAGTAGATCCGCTTTTTCAATTGCGCTATCGGTCGCATTTACTAGCGCTACCGGTAACTCGATGATATCCCCGACGGTCACCTGCAAAGGCATTTTGGGTTCGATATAAAAGGGTTCGGTCGAATTGATCATTAAATCATCGTTGCCTAACGCGCCATTACGACCAAACGCGTCAGCCATTACCCGAAAACCGGTCACACTGTCAGACAGGCCAAATTCGACGCTCGCCGTTCCATCTCTGGCACTGGTTTTTATGCCGGCATTCCAATAAAGCGTTTCGGTAAAATCGATACGATCATTGGCTTTTCGGTTAGGCCGAACCTGATGCGCGTACTCTCTCAAAACAACCCAGGCGTCGTCGATATTGCCCTTGTCGGGCATTGCTCGCAATTGCCTAGCCTTGTCGGCCATAATTATTTCTTCTACCTGTTCTATTTCGAGATTTGCAATATCTCTGACATCCCCGATATCAGGTTCGCCGGCTGCCAACTGGCCCGGAGCAAGCTCCTCGAACTTATCGACTCGCGCCAGTTCACCATCTACACCATCATTTTCAAGCCCGATCATAGCTG
The DNA here is from genome assembly GCA_002747055.1 of Gammaproteobacteria bacterium. Classification (GTDB taxonomy): domain Bacteria; phylum Pseudomonadota; class Gammaproteobacteria; order Pseudomonadales; family Oleiphilaceae; genus LZORAL124-50-18. The sequence continues at coordinate 62,018 of PDSQ01000034.1, read as the reverse complement.
GTGCAGCCATCACCAACTCTTGCGCGAAATTCCGTCTTGAGGCCTTATAGTTTATTGCCGGTTTCAATCGCTCAGCGAGAACTCGTCGGCCTGTTTTCTCGTATTTGTCTTTGATATCTGCATAACGTACCAGAATAAATCGGCGCCAGCCCTGGGTTCCGAGCAATAAATCCAGCGCTTTATCTGCGTCTGGATTGACGGCATCCAGATACACATTGGCATCCGCCAAATCATTGACTTCGTTTTCCAGGTAAACCATCACCGGCAGTCGTGGTGCCTGATCCCGCGTCTCGATCATTTCCAGTACAGCATCATCAGTGACGGTCAAACCCACCACGGCCTCTACCGGCCTGCCATTTTCATCCAGTGTTTCTATTTGCAGTTTTACGCTTTTACCCGGCACATAAGGCGGTTTTTCGGCACTGATTTTTACCTTGACGGCAAACCTGGGTTGTCGATAGATCAAACGCTCCGCCATTGGGTTACCTGCTGAATCCCAAACGGTGACGATAAGAACACCTTCACTATCCTTTGCATCGAGAGTGATGGTTTCGCTTGCATGATGGCCGGAAGAGGCGGCGTCAAGCGATAACGCTTTTGAGTCCAAAAGCCGTTCTCGCTTGTGGATGGTGATCATTGACGCCAAATCGGCGTCAGTGGCCGTCATCTTCACTTTTATCTCTTCCTGATAGGCATACACAGGTGACAAGCTCTCGATCACCATCCCGTTTGGTTTGCTCACAGGTAACGGAAAATGTCGGGCAATACCGGAAGGTGACGCCAAAACCAATGCGTAACGGGCATCGGGTTCGGGTATGATTGAAAAAATACCGCGGCCTTCATGGGTTGTACTAAAACGGGGCACCACGACTTTACCCGGAACCCCGTTATCCAACTTAACGACACGACCGGCAATGTCAGCCGGCTTGCCATCCGGCCGGTTTGCCTGAACATACACCCGACTTTCCAACGTATCAACCAGATCGCCACTCTCGGGGAAAAACGCAATCTCCAAGTCTTGCAATAAAATCGGAATTGTCTTGCTTGCAGTTTCTACCACTCCACCATCTTCGATCACAAAGTTCAGGTTACCATCCCCGACGGAAATGACCTCTGGCAAGGTAAAGGCAACTGAGGTATCGCTATTTTCCGAAATCGAGAGGCCAGTTTTTCGATACACCTCTGCGCCGTCAACCCTGGCAACCGCTGTCACTTTCGCATCGCTCGGCACGCCGCCTTCTGCTCGGGTCACTTTAACCGTGGCCTGCACCTGCTCACCCGGGCCATAACCCTCGCGAATAAATTCAATCTGGGTTTTTAATCTCGGCGTACGATAGGCACGCACTTCAAAGGTGCGTTCGGCCTCGGGCAGACCAAGGCTGACACTGGTCACATAGGCGGTATATTGCCCCCCGGGAGTTTCTTCAGGAATAAGCCATTTTATTCCTACCGAACTATCGCGTCCGATACCACTACCCTCGAAAACCGTGTTTCCTTGTGGCCCCTGAATTTTTACCTCAATCACGGGTTGTTCGCCAGATTGCAACGGCGTGTTATCGACAGCGTCGAGAATAACCGCGCGCAGATAAACTGGCTCTTGCGCTCGGTACACTGGTTTATCAGTACTCACATAAACAAGGTAGCGCTTGTCACCACCTAGCTGCTTTGTACTAATTGTTTTCAAGTTATTTGCCGCCGTCGCCGTCAACGCCCAACCCAACATGGCAAGCAGACATCCACCGACCATGGACACTCTTTTGCAATACACCACTTTTCAATACCTCATCACCTGCCCGTTCCACGTTCCAAAAGCCGCTGTTTGCAGAGCATTGCGGACGCAGGCTATTATCAAACTGCATTTCGATACCTTTGCAAGATGGGGGAAAACACCGGGAAAAGAATAACACGTAGTTCAAAAGGATGAACAGTTTCAGAACATTAACAGGTAAACGGAGCCGGAGGGTTTTACCATGGGCTTATTGTCAGAAAAACATTTCTCGTACTGACCGCGTGACAGAAAGACAGCAATCAACGGAGAGCAAACACCAGTCGAAAAAATGGCGGTGAGCCAGGGATTCGAACCCCGGGTCCGCTATTAACGGACGGCGGTTTTCAAGACCGCTGCATTCGACCACTCTGCCAGCTCACCGAAAAAAAATATTCAATTAAATAACTGAATATCACACAAAAATGCCGTCTCATGACAGCGCAGTGAATGATACATTACCCAATTTAAGTGTCAATCATTAATTTACATTAACCTCCCTGCCTATTGAATTAATCCAAATCATCATTATGATGAGAACTAACGCACTAAATTAAACTACTAACCGTCTGACTTTTGTGGAGTCAACTTGTATGAGTAACGAAAAGCTTTCGAAATCCGACATCAACTCGATGTTAAATCGGAGAAATCAACCCGGAATTGTCGATACGGCCGCCTTGTCAAGGCAATCGGTCGGGGTTGAATCACTTGAGACCAGTAAAGTACTCAAGAACACCTACATGCTTCTTGGTTTGACACTGGCATTCAGCGCCTTTGTCGCCTACATGTCCATGTCATTGAATATGCCACACCCAGGCATGATTATCACCCTAGTCGGTTTCTACGGCCTGCTTTTCGCGATTCACAAGACGCAAAACAGCACTATGGGCCTGGTGTTTACCTTCGCGTTGACAGGTTTTATGGGTTATACCCTCGGCCCGATCATTGGCATGTTCGCCGGAGCCGGCGCGATGCATCTGGTCACTAACGCATTAGGTTTGACCGCATTTGTTTTCTTCGGCCTGTCGGCTTACGCTTTAATTACACGTAAAGACTTCAGCTTCCTGGCCGGTTTTATTACCATTGGCTGCTTTGTGCTGATTGGTGCCATGGTGGTTGGCTTATTTGCCGATATTCAGGGCTTGCAGTTGGCCATATCAGCCGGCTTCGTTCTGTTTTCTTCCGCTATAATCCTGTATCAAACCAGCGCCATTATCCACGGCGGCGAAAGAAACTACGTAATGGCGACGGTGACGCTGTTTGTGTCACTGTACAACCTGTTCCTGAGTTTGCTGCAATTATTGATGGCTTTTTCTGGCGACGATTAATCAATCTTTCATTGATTCATAATGGCTGTGCGCTAAAGGCTCCTTCCGGAGCCTTTTTCAATTATCCCAATGTAAAGGCCAATGAAATATTCCATAGTAATCAACCACTCTGCCAATCAATCCGACAGCCCCTCTACCGCACTGGCTTTCGCAAAAGAGTTAATCCACCAGAAACACCAAATCTATCGTGTTTTTTTATACCAGCAAGCAGTGGAATTGGCCAATGAGTATCAACAATTGGCGACAGACGAAGAAGATATATCGACTCAGTGGCGGCTATTCAGCGAAGAGCACAATTTAGATGTTGTGGTTTGTATCGCTGCCGCTTTAAGGCGCGGTGTGGTGGATAAAAACGAAGCTGAACGATACACAAAAAACGGCAACAACTGCACAGAACATTTTGAACTGGCGGGGCTGGGGCAACTTATCGATGCCGTCGTCCAATCAGACAGGGTGATCAGTTTTTAAACTGGAATCAAATGATGGCAAAACCCGATCAGGCAACCAAAAACATCCTGATACTATTCAGCCAGCCCCCTTACGATGGCTTGCTCTCCCGTGAAGCGATGGATATCATGTTCTCGTTTACGGCTTACCGGCAGCCTGTTTGCCCAGTATTTATCGGTAATGGTGTATTTCAACTGGTCAAAAACCAGAACCCGGCAAAAATTGGTGCAAAAAACTCCGCCAAAATGCTATCCGCTTTGGGACTCTATGGAATCGAAAAAGTCTATGTGGATAGTGATTCTCTGCTCGCCAGAGGCTTGACAACCAGCCATCTCCTTATCGAGCATGAGATAGCAACCATAGACCGGATAGGCCAATTAATCGATCAAGCGGATCAGGTGTTCCACTATTGAACAATCGTCGACTTGCCATCACATTCAGATTATGACTTTACATTTAATAGCTCGAAGCATAGAAACAAACGAGTTAGTTACGCTGTTAAACGCTTGTATTCAACCCGGTGATACCTGCCTTTTTATCCAGTCTGGGGTTTACCAAACACTTAACCAGCAGTTTGATCATTTGTTTGTCTCACTCGATACCCAGGAAGTTGACTTTGCCGTACTAACTGACCATGTCCTGGCCAGAGGTCTCGCCGATCTGCTTGCGCCAACGGTTCGTTCCATTGATTACCCGGAATTTGTTAAACTCTCCGCCGACCACGAAAAGTGTATTACCTGGTAATCCACACCACAAAAAAGAGACAGACAAGAATGAAGGCTGTGCGGGATAAAGAAGGATTCGTTATCGATTACCAGAACTGGAACCCGTCACTGGCCAATACCATCGCCGCTGAAGAAGGCATCCGGCTCGAAGCGGCGCATTGGCAAATTATTTCGCTGGTCAGGAAGTTCTATGAAGAATTCGAGCTATCGCCGGTCAATCGCGCTCTGATTAACTATATTAAAACCGAGCTGGGAGAAGAAAAAGGTAACAGTATTTACCTGATGACACTGTTTCCCGGCAGCCCCGCAAAACTTTGCGCAAAAATAGCCGGGCTGCCGAAACCGGCGAATTGTTTATAGTCCGTCGCAATGGGCCAAACCTTCACAGTACACTAGAAAAACGCGTTGATCCGCTGTGCGACCTGCTCAGGACAATCTTGCAGATGGAGATGATGGCCTCCCGGCAACCGGCAGTAATCAAAATGCCTGATTTGCTTTACACGCGACTCAAATTGAGCGCCCAGGGCCAACCAACCTTGTTCAGCGAATACTGCGCCGACCGAACAAGCAACTGAAGACAGCATCGCATTGACCTGAGCTTCCGATAAGCGCATCAATGATGGATGTCGCAAGCGTGGATCAGAGCGCCAGATAACACCGCCTTTGCACCTTGTCACTCCCCTTGCCACCAGTAATCTCGCCACGTCATCTGTCAACTCTCCAAAGCCGAGCTGTCTGGCTTTCACCGCGGCATCGATGGATGGATAAACCGTCAGCGGCTGAATCGGGGATAGAATCTTTTCAATAGACTGGCCCAGTTGCTTGGCAAACTTGGATTCCTCTGTGGTCAACGGCCCGAGTGAATCAATAAGGAACAGTTTATCGATCCGATCCGGAATTGCGGCTGCCCACATCGACGCAACGATACCACCCAGTGAATGGCCAACCACTTGTATGGCGGTAAGCTCGAGTGCTCTGGCCATTGCTTCGCAATCCAGAACATACTCAAGCAGATGATAAGTTTCAGACGGTGAACGATGATCCGAGTGGCCATGGCCGGGTAAGTCAACCGCGAGCAGGTTAAAACGCTGAAGATCAAGGTACGGAGTGATTCGATCAAAGCTGGCTACATTGTCCAGCCAGCCATGCAACAACAGAACAGTCTGACCATCAGGGTTACCCGATTGCCTGTAAGCGATATTCAATCGCCCATTGTTAACTGTTTTTTCTACCCAGGCGGACATAAGCTGAGAAGGTTCTCCCTGGCTATCAATATCAGGCCAGTCTGAACAATCGTTTGAAATTGGCGCTGGTTATCGCGGCCACTTCCTCGACTGATATATCCTGTATTTGAGCGACCTGCCGGGCAACCTCGACCACATAGGCTGGCTCATTTGACTTGCCACGATAAGGCATCGGAGCGAGATAAGGGCTGTCTGTTTCGATCAGCATACGATCCATGGGTATATTTACGACCAAATCACGCAACTCCTGGGCATTTTTGAACGTAATGATACCTGAGAACGAGATATAAAAACCCAATGCCAGCGCCTGTTCTGCCATTTCCTGATTTTCGGTAAAACAATGCATGACACCGCCCAACTGCGTATCTGCATATCGCTGCATCAGGGCTATAGTATCCTCTCTTGCATCTCTGGTATGAACAATAACGGGCTTTTGGGTTATTTTCGCGGCTTCGAGGTGATTGATAAAACGTGAATGCTGTACGGCTTTTTGGTCTGCGCCGTAATGATAGTCGAGCCCGGTTTCACCGATGGCAATCACTTTGGCATGCCGTGTCAACTCGACCAATCGATCTACTGTCGGTTCTTCATCTATGTCAGTCGATGGATGCACACCCACCGAGGCATAGACAAAGTCATGGTTTTCTGCGATTGCCAAGACATTATCCAGGTGTTCCAGGTCTACGGCGACATTGAGCATAGTATCGACGCCCCTGACTCGCGCTGCCTCCAGAGCGAGGCTCAGATCCCCGTGATATTTTTTTAAATTCAACCGGTCAAGATGGCAATGAGAATCAATATACATAGTTACCCCAAAAAATGTCAGTCAACGCAGCATTGTAAGGGTGTAGACGCAGAATTCAACGCCTTCTACATAGTATGTGTTTGCCTGTCAGACGAGATAGCCCCGGCAAGGTAGGTTTCAATTTTATTGCGGGCATGTTCGCTATCATCGTTAAACTGAACACCAATCCCGGCCGCCCGGTTGCCTTGCGCTCCTTTAGGGGTAATCCATACCACTTTTCCGGCCACCGGAATTTTCTCCACTTCATCCATCAGGTTGAGCAGTAAAAAAACCTCATTGCCAAGCTGGTAACTCTTGGTTGTCGGAATAAATAACCCACCATTTTTGATAAAAGGCATATAAGCCGCGTACAATACCGCTTTATCTTTTATGGTGAGCGTAAGTATGCCGTGTCTGGCACCTAATCCTGGAGGCATAGTTCAAATCCAAACTCAAGTGAATGATCGCCGTGTCAAAAATAAAACCACGAGAACACCCCAAATTCCACTTTGCATCTGCGTCAGCGTTGTTTTATTCCACTCTTTTAAACAGTAATCTATTTTCTCTATTAATCAACTTGTTATTCAAAAAAAATCATTGGCCTGTCAACAATTTTTGCCACTTGATCGCGATAGTTTCGATAAACAACTTCTCGTTATAATTGGCTCCGCTAAGCCAATCACGTCGCCGTTGAGTTAGCTCGTCCCTTAACGCAAAAAGCAAACGCCCGTCATTCTTGTCAGCCAGATACTTGAACATGGCCGCACCACTGACGCCTTTGAAACACTCTGGGTCACTGGTCATTTTGTATCTGAGCATGGTTTCGATCCAGTTATTCTGACACAGCAGAAATTGCTCCAACCCGAACGGAAAGCCCTTGTCAAAAGTCTCGGCAAAGGCCACGACCGACTCTTTACCCTTGAGTACATTGGCCAAGTGCTCGATAAGTTTAAGTTCCGCTTCTACGCCTTTGTTTTCGATTAATTCCAGTGCTTTCAGCGGGCTACCATTTGCCATTTTCAATGCCAAATGAAGCTCTGTCGGACTGCACACCGCTTCGCCAGCTTCAGAAACAGCTTGCTGCAACCAATCGATGGCTTGGGACTGGCCAGGCCGGTTTAGCTTCACGATCTGACAACGAGAACGTATCGTCGGCAGCAGGGTTTGTTTCTGGTTATCGATAAGTAAATACAGTGTATTACCGGCTGGTTCTTCGAGACTTTTCAAAAGTGCGTTGGCAGCATTGATATTTAAAGCCGTAGCAGGGTTTATGACGACAATTTTGATTACACCAATCTGGGGGGACTGGGCGACAAACTGACTGATGGCTCTGACTTGATCCACTTTAATGAATTTGCTCTTCTCCTCCGGTTGACAAACTACCAGATCAGGATGACTTTCAGCCATATTCAGATGGCAACTTTTACACTTGCCACAAACGACACCCGAAGCCGGTTTATCCGGCCCGACACATAATAGTGAATAGGCGAATTTTAACGCAAAGTCATATTTACCCATACCCTCGGAACCTGAAAAAATCAACGCATGCGCTAAAACCCCCTCAGCTTTTGCGCTAACAAGTTGCTCGAACACACCATCAAACCAGGGATAAAAACTTGAGTTCAAATGAATTCCTGCCACCAACATGAAAGGGGAAAAACCAATACCGACCACCTCATTCGTTTCTTTTTACCTGCCTTATCACCGCAGACACCGAGGCTTTGAATGCCCGTAACGATGGATCTCGAGCACGCCGGAATGGCCCCGCTTTTACACTGTTTTGGTCCAGTTCGCAACTAGACTCTTTTGCATACACCGCTCGAACAAGGCTCTCGGTCAACGCCTTCACTTCATTGCCCACTATTGGATAGCGAATCACAATACGGTTCGCATAGCTGACAGGGCCTTCCCCGCGACCCCGCGGCAATCCTTTTTTCTCGAAAAAACGACAGAATTCGAGATAGGCTCGGACATAAGGAGATAACTCCATGCCTGCCTCCCGCATATGAACATAGAAATACATTATCAGGAAAACAACGGCGGACAATACCAGCATCGCACCTGCCATCAGTACCAGACTGCTGTTATCGAACCAGTCTTTCAGCAGCGAATGCTGAGCATCTTCATTGTAACTCACCACCCACTTTCGCCAGTGGTAGTTTAACGCATCGATTTGCCAACGAACCCAGTTAACCCATTGAAAATAGGCATAGCGATCAACCGAAAACAGAGTGTTTTCCAAAAATGACCCTTCCTCTTGCGCTGCCTCTCTGATGCCAGACTCAATTCTCTCCGGCGCGACAAATGCAGTAGGATCTATCCGCATCCAACCCCGACCTTGATCCCAGATTTCCGCCCAGGCATGGGCGTCATACTGATGAACCGAGACATAGCTGTCATTGACGATCTCGCCGCCCTGGTAACCCACCACAACCCTGGCAGGTATTCCGGCGAGTCGTGCCATAAATACAAAGCTTCCGGCATAATGCGCACAAAAGCCTCGCTTGGTACCAAACAGAAAGTCATCCACCCCACTTGATCCGGCAGGTGGCGGCCGCAAGGTATAAACAAAGTCTTCATTTCGGAACTTCAGCAAAATCGTATTGACAAATTCGGAAAGGCTGGCCGTTCTCTTTTTTAAATCACTGACAAAAGCGCGGGTCAACGGGTTTGTACGATAGGGTGTTTGGGTATGCCTACGTCTTTCCTCCCGGCTTAAATCGTACGGTTTCTCGGCACGGTGATCGACCCGATAAATGGTCGTCTGAAAAACTGGCTGGCGAAACCGAAGCAGACCGTCCTGATTGCGGACAATATTACTGCTTGCCGGTGTCGCCGACTCAAACGCAAAGGCCCACCGCTTTTCCGTTGGCTCCATGATAATGGTATAGGATCGGTCAGATACATTTTCATTCAACTGAATCGACGCCATTTTACCCATCCTTGGATGCGGCTGACGCTCGCTGGCACGCCAGGTTCTGCCATCGAACTGATCCAGCACCAGCCCTCGCCAGTACATCCGTTGTTTGGGTGGAATCAGCGATTTAAACTGTGCTCTGAATGCTCTTTTGTCCGATTGTACTAATTCAGAGAGATCACCCGGAGTCATGGTATCGGAAATTCCGGTTCTGGCCTGACCTGAGCTAAGCGGCACACTCCAAAGGGGCGCCATTCGCGGAAAAAAAATAAAGAGCACGACCATCACAGGAATCGCCTGCAACAGAATGTTGGCGCAGATTTTTAACCGTTCGATGACGGTCAATCGCCAGACGCTGACACCGGTACTCATGCTGGTATTGATGGCAAACAGAATATAGAAGATAGCTAACACACATAAGCTTTGATACAGCACCAGAAATACACTCTGATCAAATAAAAACTCTGTCGCCAAAAAGTACAGTAGTAAAAGCACATAGACATAAAGGTCTCGATAGAACTTAATCTCAAAAAGTTTTAGTGAAATAACCAAAGCGTAAAAAGTCACTGCCGCGTTAACACTAAAAACCCAGCCGGAGCTGGTAACTGTGATCAACACCACCGTCCCGACAAGTGCCACTTTACCAAGCTTTGAGGGGAATCCGATCATCAATTTGGCGATCGCTGCACGGTAAACCAACATCAGCAAAACAAAACCGGTTGCGATCAGCGGGAGTCGCAAAACCGATGGGCCAAGTAACAACGCAAATGCCAGCAAAACCATATAGATATCGGTTTGAGTCACGGCTCGGGAATGATTCAACTTGTTGCCAGTCAAGCTGAACATCTGGTCTCCTCCAATCGCAGCGAGACCAGTACGACTGCGTGCGAAATCCATAAGTTCGGCACAGTTGAACGAGATCGCCTTCCCATTTTAATCTCCCCCTGTAAGCCTTTATTTTTTCTTGCTTTTCAACTGCAGGATAGTTTTTAAACCAAGCGCAACAGCTTCTTTCTTGGTTTTTGCGCCGGTTATTTCAAGCGCTTCATTCATTCGTCGCCTATGACGATATTCGTTCTCGTAACCGCACCTTTTGTGTACGGTATTGAAATTATATGTGTCAACAGTGCTACCGACAATTGCTGACAATGCACCGCTAGGTGTTATGCCGCGGTACCTTGTACAAAGCCAAAGCTTGCAGGCAATGCATCAGATGACGATGGCCTGCTGCCGGCTCCAGGGTTTCAGTACCCAGCCTGACGCCATAAACATCACCGGCGACATCAGCTTGTAGAATATCGAAACACAGGTGACTCAACCTTGACTCCATATCTGCTGATAAATAATCACTCAGAGAGAAAAAGCACGTATCAGAGACCGGCGTCTCAAACTCTTTAACCAGCACCTCTCCCCTTTTCGCATAGCGCTTCCAGTCGATCCGTTTCAGTGAGTCGCCCGCCGCATATGCCTTGATACCTTTGAAATCATCCACACCAGTTTGTGCCTCTAGACTGTCTCCCACCGCATCACTGGACGCCTCTCTTTTATAACGACCCTCGATGGGTGCGGGATAAACAAGCATTTGGCAATCGAGATCGACCCATGACCAGGCACGTATCAGCCCGAATGGGTATCTGCTTTCTATTAGCACCCGCCCGGGTTTTAAATAGCCTCGTTTTTTTGCCACAATCGGCACACTCAATTGGGTCAGCGCTTGCCCGGGTTTGACAACAGGTAAATGCGCCATAGGATTGTCAGGCCACATGACACCAATTGAATAATGACTGCGGTTTTGGTTTTCGGAACCAATCGAAATTAAAAATCCGGCAGACTCGCCGACAAAAACCGGCTCGACCTTTTTGAAAGTAAAACGTAATCCGGACAGATTTTGAAAAGAATGAAAGATAACAACCTGAAACAGGCTCGCCAAAAAAAAGGTAAACATATATATCATACTGTTTTGATAGTTAATTGCGGTCAGCAGAAGCAATAACAAAAGGCTACAAAAAATCAGTCCTTCCAGGGTGGGAAAAACAAAAACAGACCTCTGTGTCAGTTTCACTGAGTTAGAAGGTGGAATCCGTTTATCAAGCCACCTGGAAAGCCGGGCTGACACCATAGAACAACCTGCTATCGCCAAATTCAAATTAGTATGACCTATGACTAAACATATATATCCAAATAACGAAAAACGCCAATGTAATGCTTGCAAACACCACGTAATGACCAGATACTGAAGTACGGGGAATGCTGTATAGCTTATCGACTCGCGGTGCCCTTTGTTTAAGCAAAACTAACACTTGGACAACACCCAATACATGGAAATGGTGGTTATGACTACTTGGAACACAGACAAACGAACGCGCAACAAATCACTCCCCACAACAATACTCGGGAAAAGGGTACTCTTGTCAGGCATCATTGTTTCAGCCAGTGCGGCAATGTCAGCCGCCGTTGTCGCGGATGTCAAATCCCTGACCAGTGATGAAATGACTGAAACCTATATCAAAGACTCCACCATTATCGTTACCCCGGGCAAACGCAAAAAAAACCAAGCCGCAGATAACAAGCGTAAACTGACCACATTGACCATCTCCCCCGGCAAGGCAGAAAAATCCGAAGCGGACGAACACTATGAATTTGAACAGATGACCTCGCAACAAGCCAGCCGGATAGACAGTGCCATGACTTTCGCCGACATAGAAGCCGCGCAGCAAAACCTGATTAGACAACAGCAGACCGCGATGATGCCGGCCCCGGATATAAAACTGATTATGCCAGAGCGACCCATGCCAGATATTCCGGGTTTCGAAGAATTTCTTGAATCCGGCGTAACCGAACGCAATTTCAACTATACCCCGCTACTTGGTGGTTCCGGAATTGAGATTGAACGAGTCGACAATCAACTTATTATGGGGTTTGGTGACTTGAAAGGGGTCGATACCATTCAAGTGCCGAGAGCGATTGATGAAGGGCCGGTTCAGCTAACACCTCGACCGGGTGGTGGCTTTGATTTGGTGATAGAGATACCGCAAAACTAACGTTAATGTGATTAATTGGCTGCAACTTCTATCTGTTAATTGACTCACTTTACAGAATATTGTACACCAGCTAAAAAAACGCTTTGGCATATTAAAGCAAACGTGCTCAGGTGGCGACAGTGCAATAGGTTATTACGGAGAACTAAAGACCTTCCCGTTTTTATCCATAACGCCTAAGGTATAGCCAGCTTGCTCACTGTGCCACAGGTAAAACAGTTTGTATCCATCATGAAAATTAAGGCTGATCACTTCATCATCGTTAGCAGTACCAAATTGCCTCGCCCATAGAGTTTTCAGCTCGCTTTCTTCTGTTTCCTTGACCAGATAACTCAGTATAAAAGCATCTTTGCCACCTGAGTTGGTTGCTGATTCGGCAATTCTGCCATTGGTCGACCCGAACAGAATATTGATTTTCGCATCGACTTTTATCCCGTTTGCAAAGCTGGACCGGCCATCCAGGCCCCAGGCAACAGTTTTTTGCTTTTCCAGCTTGTTATCCAGAAAAAGGGTTTGCGCCCGTTGACTTTCATAAATTGGGCCGGACTCCTCGGGATCATCCTGCCTTGTATTGTTTTCATTGGCTGCCATACTGATTTCCTGGGTAGAGGCGCCACCCACCCAGTAACCTCGGTTAAAAAGCAAAAACGAAAAGCTATCGTTATCTGCCGAGCCAATTTGCCGGGTCTCATCCGGAATCCCGTCTTGCGTCCCTACTTGGGTAATGAATCCATCTCCCCCTCCAAAGGCTTTACTGCCGATCTGGCCATTCGTTATGCCCAGTACATTGACTCGCCCCAGCAGCGAAATATCTATCGCTTTGTCTTCCTGTTCACTGCCTTGCAGCGTTACCCAGTTCAGAAATCGGGTGTCATTCCTATCCATCAACTGGGCGATAAACACGTCTCCGTTGCCGCTGTTTTCCAGGTTTGAGCGATTCGCCTGTTCCGGAAGAACGATACCCTGCCAATCGCCATCGGTATTTCCCGCATAATAGATCGAGTTACCTCTCACCACCAAACCGATCGCGTTATCATCACCGTTCGAACCGAATTGATAATTCCAGTCGAAGGTATAATCGGCAAAATCATTTGATTTGGAATACCTTGCGGTAACGATAACGTGTTTGCTGCCCTCTGGATCCGATGCAACATTGAAAGCGGCAGTAATACTATCAATATAGTCATCCGTTTCATCGTTCTGATCCTGTTCTCGATTCAATAAAAAACTGGCTGCAATATCGACAGGAATAACAGAAGTTCCGGTCGCCACCAGATGCTCCCTGGTCGGTTCACCAAAGCGGTTATAGCTCAGTATTTTCCCCAACTGCCCGGTAGCCGATCGCTCGACACCCAACAACATCACATTGCCTAACCGGTCTACCGCGATTGATTTGACATGATCAAAACTCGAACCAATGATTTGGTCTTTCGTCCATTCATTTATCCGAAGATACAAGGCCTTGTCTTCATCGGTAACCGCGCCGGATTCTCCAAGCTCATTGACTAAAACAAGAACAAGCTGCTCATCCACTCCCGGTTCCCGATCACCATCATCTGGCAAACTCACTGCAAACTCGGCTTCCGTCTGTTCACCCGAGAATGTTACGAAAGCATCACGGGTGCCAGCTAGCAATGGCGCAACAACATAATCAGAGGGTTCGACTGTCGAAAGATTGTCTTGATCATCATTATCGTCCAATGGTCTGATTTTAACTCTGATTACATTGTCGACAAAAACCGGATTACCTGCCTCATCAAAGTGATCAAATGCCTTGCCTGGTGGTTTATCCAGCTTGACTTTGTAAACCGCTTCCGTCCCTTCATTTTGAATAGCAATATCGGTTTTCTCGAATGCAGCTACCGGCTCATTGTCGCGAATTTTTACATCCGCTCTTCTTTCCGGGCCGATACTGGCCAGCCCCTGAATGACTTCGGTCAAAGTAACGGAAAACGTTTCACTGGCCTCGCCAACAATATCCTCATTGATATATACGCGAATAAAACACACCGAGGCTCCCGGTGGAAAGGTAACGACACCCGGAACGAACCGATCGTCGGGTGCGGGGAAAAGTTTGTCTCGATATAAGACGCTGTCCCCAGACCCATCGTCATAATCGATAAAAAAATCCTTGTTTGGTCTGGCATACCCCCAATTAAGCATGCCAGACTCGTCGTAGTCCTTTCTATAATTTGACGACAGTTGATATCTAACCTGGGTCGTTTGCACGGAAGCCCGATACAAAGCAACTCTCAACAAAACGGGGTAAGCGGTAACATACTCATCACCAACCCGAAACTGTCTGACATCGAGATTGGGTGTTGCACAGGAAACAGGAGCTTCCTCAGAATCGAGGTTTTCTGTATCCGCATCTTCAATTTGTCCTTCCGTGACACTCACCGAGGAAACAGACAACTGGTTCTCTACCACTTCCAGATCAAACGAGTAGGTATTGGCATCGCCACCATCCGTCGCCATCAGGACAATACGATCATTTAGCCCCAAATCGCCAGATCCGTTGTTGCCTCCGGACACGCCGGGAACACCTCTTAAAACAACGCCTTCGCGTACCAGATTATTATCATTTTCGAGACTTAACCAGGCCGGATTGTTGGTAAGTGAGTAGTTAAGCAGGTTCTGACCACCATCTCCGCCGAAATTATAATAGTATTCCACCCCCAGATAAGCCTTGGTTGGCGCAAAGCCAATAAGACGAACATCCGGCGCTTTTGCCTCATTGGAACAGCCGGCAAACCCGGCGAAAAACAAACAGATCAACAAGGCCAATATTGTTCGATTGACAAAAACCATTATGCGTAGATACCCGTTAAGTTTAAGAAATGCGAGCTAAAAACAAGGCCTTGTGCAGTCTTAAAGCGGCAATAAATGCGTCGTCTCTAGGCCCCAAGATACGATAAATTACAGCGAAACTTTGAGTCGATGGTGGCTATTGCGTGTCCTGTTCAGTGGTTACCAATATGAAACCTCAACAGCCCTAACATATCCATATAGCATTCAAGCTCAACCTGATATTGAGTTCAAAGCCACTATCTCCGCCCGCCTTGTACGGGTCAAAAAACCCGACCGAAGCCGGGTTTTGTTTTGAACTGCTGTCGTTTCGGACTAACAACCTCGTCAGACAACAGATCTACACTGACTACTTACGATCTTAGTGACCATAAACAACCGTTTTTGCGTTCATCTTCAGGTCAGTGATATAAAGACTACCAATCGACTGCGCACCTGAATCACTACCCAAAACAATATTTTCCAAATCCATGTCACCTTCAAAGTTATTGATATCGAGCGCTAAACCGTCTGAATCTGAATCAGCATCAGCATCCCACTTACTGATAGTAACGTTAGCATGTGCACCAGACATATCATAAACAGCGAAACCACCACTCTTATCGGTTCCAATTTTCGCTATCAAACTGTTACTACCACGATTGTTGTGCAATTTGAAATGCATAGAGGTTGCGACAAATGGAAACTCAATCTGCCCTTCCAAACCAAAATAAGCATTGATATTCATACCACCGTCCTGACCATCGATAACGATATCAACAGGACCGATCGCGCCAGCGAGTGCGGTATCAGCCATCAGAACCGTGTTAGAGTGCGCAGGGTTAACCCCGAAGGCGCCAACGCGAGAACCAGTAGCAACTGCTGACTCACCCAGGCTCACTTCACCAATCAAGAAACCCATGTCAACCAAAACGTCCTGATCTTGAGCATCAAGACCAATAACCATATCGCCATCATCAATATCAGCGTATCTATTACCTGACGCATCTCGCTCAAAATAATTCGCGGCAGCATTTACGGAGGCACCACCAGCAGACTCAGCAGTACCATTATTTGTAAACACGGTAGTACCGTAAACATTAGTCGTTGAATCAACCTTACCCAAACCATATCCGATAGTGTTTACATCTGTACTATCACCAGCGATATCCACAGTAATTCTTAGGTTGTCAAAATAATCATTGTTGCCGACAAGCAATTCGCCACCAAGCAAACCAGCGCCACCCAATTGAAAACCGGAGATAAACAGGGAACCTTCGTCTTTGTATTGGATCTCACCGATATTGATATTGGCTTCGTTAACATCAATAGTCAAACCAGCTTGACCTGTAGTAGCACTCAAAGCGGCGTCGTCCATTGCAACCAATTCTGCTTGAGCTGAAGAGGCAGCGGCAATCGCAGCGACCAATGCAAGTTTATTCAGGCCTTTCATGAAATCCTCCTTACAAGAAATAGTATCATTTTGTTGTTTAGTTTTACCGAGTTTTGTTGTTATTCTCGGGTGATAACTATTCTATGTAACTAAGGATTTAATTCTGGGATAAGGATCACACTTTTTTCTCACGACATTACACTGGCTAACAATTGATAACAGGTTCACAACGCAATTCACAATCAGTGTCACACTTTATTCACTTTTTTTTCGGGAGCAGCTTGCTGACCACGGCCGGCGTGAAAATTTTGGGTTTGATGGTTCGTTGCACAGCTTTACCAATGGTTTTCTTGCCTTCTTTTTCAATCAGTTCGATCGCACGAACAATGGCATAACCGTCGGCGTACTCCATTTCGACATTGACTTGTTCTTTAATATTACCTTGCTGATCTTTATGACCATAACGATACACCGTTGCGACAGCCAGCAATCTGCCGGCATTGGCATTCGCGATCTCGGCCTGACGAATCAGTATCATCGCGCCTTTTGCCGAATACTTTTGTTTATTATCTGTCCAGATAAACTGAACCCGCCCGTTAACATCCATACCGGCACCAAAGGGCAAAAAGTTCGGATTGATCTCCAATAGATCGGATATTTTTCGAGCCACCTTGTTAAACATATACTCAAGATTTTGCTTCTCTTCTTTTGACTGCTCCACAGCCTGCCCTGGCTGCACCAATAGTAGCGCCATCAGGATGACAGACAGGGCCGCCATAAACCTGCTCATTAATCGCATAGCTGTCATAATTGCCTCACTTTATTATTGAATCACTACGCCGACCGGACTACCACACGGTCTTCAGGCTGGCTTTTTTGAATTCTTCCTTTAATTCCTCAAAAGTTTGAACGGCGGGATACTGTGGGAATTCATCAATCACATTTTGCGGGGAATGAAACAGGATTCCCTTGTCGGCCTGAGCCAACATAGTGGTATCGTTATAGGAGTCACCGGTTGCAATCACCCGGTAATTCAATAATTGGAATGCGCGTACCGACTGTCTTTTCGGGTCTCTTTGGCGTAACAGATAATTAGTGATCTGACCGGACTCCGCCACCTCCAGCTTGTGGCAAAGCAAAGCGGGAAAGCCAAGTTTGGCCATCAGCGGCATTGCAAACTCATAGAAGGTATCAGACAGAATGACGACCTGAAAATGCAATCGTAACCAATTGAGAAACTCAGCTGCCCCATCGAGCGGATCGAGCGTACCTATCACTTCCTGAATAGCCGGCAAGCCGTAGCCATGCTGATCCAGAATGCGCAGGCGCTGTTTCATCAACACGTCGTAATCGGGAATATCGCGGGTTGTCGCTTTTAACTGTTCGATTCCGGTTTTTTCGGCGAAAGCGATCCACACCTCCGGGATCAATACTCCTTCCAAATCCAGGCATGCCAGTTCCACAGAGAACTCCTTCTACTATATCGGGTGAACGATTCAATTTGATGTCCACAAATTGAATAAACAACAAAGCGTGTGGCTTCAGCGTTAGCCCATAGTAATAGAATTTGTTTTGGATGTCATACCATGCGATGGAGCCAGCTCAATAAACGGGCAATTCCATTTTGCCAAACAACTCTTCCAATTCATTTCGATTGTGCAGATTACAGGCTGTGTTCACAATATCTTCAGTCAAATGAGGGGCAAATGTTTGAATAAACTGATACATATATCCTCTGATAAACGAGCCTTTACGAAAACCAATTTTGGTGACACTTGGCAAGAACAGATGACTCGCATCCAGGGCAACCAATTCAGTATCGGTATTATCGTTGACCGCCATTTTAGCCACTATGCCAACGCCCAACCCTAACTTGACATAGGTTTTGATGACATCCGCGTCAACGGCTGTAAACACCACTTTAGGCACCAATCCTTTTGCCTGAAACGCCTCATCCAGCCTGGAGCGACCGCTGAACCCAAGCACATAAGTGACAATGGGGTACCTGGCCAGCTCGTCGAGAGTCAACACGCTAAGCTGTGCCAGGGGATGGTTTCTGGGCACCACCACGCAGCGATTCCAACGATAACAGGGCATCATTATCAGGTCTGAAAACAGCTCCATCGCTTCCGTTGCAATGGCAAAATCCGCTGCACCATTGGCCGCCATTTCCGCTATTTGCATCGGCGCGCCCTGATGCATATGCAAAGATACGTCCGGGTATTGGTTGATAAAACCTCGAATCACAGCAGGCAACACATAACGGGCCTGGGTGTGCGTGGTCGCTATGGTCAGGTCGCCTTTTTTTTCATTGCTGAATTCCTGGGCAATTTGTTTGATATCTTCAACCTTTTGCATTATCTCACCGGCGACCTGGATGATTGTCTCCCCAGCTGGAGTGATCCTGGTTAGATGTTTGCCGCTGCGAGCGAACACCTCCACCCCCAATTCGTCTTCCAACAACCTGATTTGTTTGCTAATGCCGGGCTGCGAGGTATAAAGACTTTGCGCCGTTGCAGATACGTTCAGGTCGTGATGGGCGACTTCCCAGATGTATCTCAATTGTTGTAATTTCATCTTGTCTCCGCTGAAAGCATGGTACCGTCAAGCCTGGACAACCTCGCTGGTCAGACCAAAGCGCATTCAGCAAACCACGCTGAAGCACTTGTTTACGAACCCGGCTACAAAAAAGAATAAAAGTAGAACAAAATGCAAGTCAATATTCTTTGTAGGAATATCTAAAGCGCGTTAATGCGGCGCTTCTTTTGTGTGGGTGTTCCATTATTAACCAGTTTAGACCAATATTAAAAAAATATTGTTATATATTTTAGCTGGTGCCAGGATAGCGTTTTGGTTCAAATCCTCAGGTTAGGGTATTAGTTGCCAATGCCTCAGGTTATTCTGATATTATCGCAGCAATATTTGACACCTTTGTTCAAGATTAACTTTTTACCCATCAGCCTGATCCTCTGAGTGCAAACCACTATGGTTAAGCTATATTGAGTGGCCAGATTGCGGAATTTCCGGAACATGCTGTTACAAACTAAATTTTTCGCTCCAGCGAGCAATCCAAAAACGATTCAACGGCACAGACTGTTTGGCCTTATCACACCAGACAGTGGTAAAAAGCTTTCTCTTGTCATTGCTCCCGCCGGGTATGGCAAAACAACCCTGGTTAGCCAATGGTTGCACTCGACTGATGTCACATTCGCCTGGTTATCGCTCGATGTATCCGATAACGACACGCGACGATTCTGGCAGTATGCAATTGGTGCGTTTCAGCGAATCGACCCGGCTATCGCTCTGGAAGCCAACAAGCTCCTGGCGAAGACCGAATTCGATCATATGGAAGCGGTAATTACCGTGTTGGTCAATTCTCTAAGCGAACTCTGTATTCAATATCCAAAGCTTGTTCTTGTATTCGATGACTTTCATCATATACAGGATTTCGATATTCTGCGAAATCTGGTTTTTCTTATTGATTATTTGCCATCTAATGTACACATTATTATCACCGCCCGTACCGAGCCGGTTTTACCGCTGTCACGATGGCGTGTAAAAAACTATCTCAACGAAATCTACGCAGCCGACCTCGCCTTCTCCGATGACGAATGCTATCGGTTTTTCCGTGATTTTATGGCAATGGCGATCGATCGTGATGAAGCTAAACAAATACGAGACAAAACCGAGGGCTGGGTTGCCGCTATGCAGCTTGCGGCGATTTCAAAAGAAAACCTGCATCAAAATACCGGAATAAAACCAGCCATATGCAATTACCATGGCGCCGACCGCCTGATCAATGACTATGTGCTGACAGAGATACTCGAGCAACAACCGGATCCGCTAAAAGCCTTTTTGCTGCAATCGTCTTGCCTTGTCAGGTTAAGCGGACAGTTGTGTGACACGGTTTTGAATATCTCATCGTCACAGGAGATTCTGGAAAACCTGGAACAATCCAACCTTTTTATTATTCCTCTCGATACCAGCCATAACTGGTATCGCTATCACGACTTGTTTCGGGAATCCCTGTTGCATCGCATTCACCTGGAGAATCCGGAGCAAGTCACCACCATTCAGCGAAAAGCCATTCACTGGCTGCTAGAACATGAGCAAGTGCACGAGTCGATCGACCAACTGGTTCAATTACAGGACTGGAACTGGCTGAAAGAAGTACTTCAGGATCACGGCAACACACTGATTCATGACGGCAATCATCTCGCGATGCTGAAATGGATCAACATGCTGCCGATAGATCAGCTGGAACAGTCACCTCAGTTGCAGATGCTGAAAATCTGGTGCTTGTTTTTTAGCAATCGACTGGACACAATACCACCGCTGCTGGAGTCGCTAATAGATACTCTCGGTCATCGAACGGCTGAATCACCGCCAAATACAGACGAAGCACTGTTACTGACCAGTGAGATTTCGCTGATCAGCTCGTATCTGGCGAGGGCAAAAGCGGATACCAAAAGTGCCAGCGACCTGACCCGACAGGTACTGGCGAATATCGACCACGCCAATATGCCGCTCAAGTCAATGACTTTCTACGGTATCGGGATAGATTGTTTTAACGAAGGTAATTTGGACGACGCCGAAAGAGCTCTCTTATCAGCCATCCAATATGGGAAATTTGAACGCAAACCTTCTGTCGTAATTTCCAGTTCAGGACTGCTCACCTGGATTCTCTACTATAAAGGTGAGCTGGATAGAGCCTGCGACTCAAGCACTGGCACGCAAGCCTGGCTGGATAGCTGCCTGAATGACCCAAGCCAACCGAAAATGATATCCTGCTGGCAAAATAGCGCGATGACACGCATTTATCTCGAAAAAAGCGAAGCTGCGATCGCCTCGAGCTATTTAGCACCGCTACTGGAACATCTCGAGTTGGGCACAGAACCCGGGCAACATATTATTATTCAGTTTGTGCACGCCCAACTACTTTACACTCAGGGAAAATTCTCGCAAGCGATTGATTGTATTGAAGATGCACAAAACCTTTACGAACATAAAAAAGAAGTGATTTTATTTGAGCCACCAGGTCTTGCCGCACTAAAAGCCAAGTGCCAGGCCAAGATCGGACAATATAAGCAAGCGCTCAACTGGGCGGAAATCAATTACGAAAACAGCCCTGAATACTCGAGTTCACTTAACAAAGAAGAACAGTTTCTGGCTGTGGCGCACCTGTTTATCTGTTCCCCGGATAGCCTTCCGGCACTGATTCAAAAAGGACTGGGGGTTCTGGATAAACTGGCTCGGACCATGGTAGAGCAGCATCACCTCAAGCACCAAATTGAGTTGCAGATACTCCGGGCCATTGCGTATCAGAAGTTACACCAGACAACTCAGGCACAAGAAAACATTGCCGAAGCGCTTCGCCTGGCCAGTAAAGACCGTTTTATCACGCTATTCAAAGAAACCGGGTCGCTATTGGTCAATTTGATCGAACAATGTGACAGTGCTTCAGTCCCGGTGAGTTTTCGCTCTGAGGTATTGCTCAACCTCGACGTTTCCGGCAAAAAGAACAACGGAGTCCAAAACGATACCAGGCAAAAGCATCACGCTGAATCGGCATCCGGTATCGGGCCAAATGGCACTGCTTCGGTCGGCCAATCCAAATTGAACGCTTTCTCGGTTGAAAATCAGTCTCTGATTGAACCATTGAGCCAGCGAGAACTGGAAGTGTTAGGTCTGATCTATGAGGGACACGCAAACAAACAAATCGCCAGCAAGTTATTGTTGTCGCCGGCCACGGTGAAAGCTCATATCAGGAACATTTATGGTAAGTTAAATGTCAAAAGTAGAACGGAAGCGCTGGCGAAAGCGAGAAACCGCAATTTGATCTGATTTTTTTCGATTTTTTCTTATTTTTTTCACGGACTAAGCCTTTTGGACGATCCCACTACGCCCCTTTGTCCCTTATCATCGAGCCACGCTGATCAGAAAGACCAACGAATTCTTTTTCAGGCTTTGGTATCGTTTTATTAGTTTATTATCGGGTTTGGTTTAATCCCGGGCTCTATTATCGGGCGATGCTACCAGCGTCGATAGCTTGGTAACATCGCTTTTTTTTATGCCCAGCCAAAAAGCCAGGCTGACAAACAGAATTTAATTGACCGTTAATTTCGGCTAGTCAGTTCTAAATCGAAACGGGGGCAAGGAATCCATTAGATATTTGCCATAACGGCGAGTCACCATGCGGTTATCTAACAGAGAGATTTTGCCATGGTCTTTTTCGTTCCGAATCAACCTGCCACAACCCTGCTTGAGACGAACCGCCGCCTGAGGCAGGGTCAGTTCAATAAAGGGGTTACCGCCTCGCGACTCTATCCACTCGGAAAGTGCGGCATCCAGCGGATCATCCGGAACGCTGAAGGGTATCTTGGCAATCACCACATGAGTTAAGTAATTTCCCGGTAAATCCAGCCCTTCGGCAAAGCTCGCCAGGCCAAAAAGGGTGCTATGCTCACCGGCATCGACTTTTTCACGATGCCGACGAATCACTTCCGATTTATTCATATCATCCTGCCGAACAATATAATTCCTGACATCCCGATCCAAATCAAAATACACATCGTTCATTTGTTTTCTGGAACTAAATAAAACCAGCATTCCGGTGCCGGCTGTTTGCGCCTGTCCGTCAGCCACCCGTTTTGCCGTCTGCTGACGACTCCCTTCGATACTCTGAAGCACAAAGTCAACAACGGCTTTCGTGTGCGCATCGGTTTTTGTCGGGTCGGCAATATCTCTCGGTATTTCCAGTTCGCTAATTGCAGGATAATCAAACGGACTGGCAAGCAAACGGAAAAAACTTGTCTCTGTCAGGCCATTTTTAAAACAGAATGCGCTGAAATTGTTTCCCGAGGACAGTGTTGCTGAAGTCAGCACAACTCCATAGGCACGTTTCCATAGCCCGGTACGCAGAAGAGTATCGGCCACAATCGGACTTGCCGCGCAGATAAATTCCAGATATTCCTCATTGACGCGTTTTGTTATCCACTTGGCGACAGGTCTTTTTTCATCACCAGTTACACAGTTCAGCAGCTTCCAGAATTCAGCACCAGATTCGCAACGCTGATAGAGTGAACCAATCACGGGATACCAGCGTTCGGCGTCTTCCCGAGCAATCAAATCGGCGCTGACATTGACATCATCACTCAGCGCCTTTTTCAGCTCCGCATGCAGCTTGGCAAATTCCACCGTGGTCGCCGCGAAACTTGTTTGCAGGTTGAGACTCAATGAAGTCAATGTGGCAGGTAACTCACCATTCGGGAACCGATGGACGAGTGGGCCCGGCTGTTCCGGCCATTCAATTTGCTTTATCAAATAGTCGATAAGTTCATCTAGCTGCTGATCAATTTCACGGGTCATCGAGCCTATCTGATCGATGGCGGTTTGTAAGTCAGGCCTGCCCAGCAAGTAACGATTGAACTCGACGAGCGACTTACTTCCTTGCTTGAGCCACTGCCTGGTTGCGGATAAATACATCTGCTGAGAAAAATGATTCAGCGCCTTGTCGGCAAGATGGTGGGCCTCATCGAAGACAAAAATAGTCTCTTCGGTTTCCGGCAGTATAACGCCACCACCAAGGGCCAAATCAGCCAGAACCAGATCATGATTACATACCAGCACATCGACCTTGCCCCATTCGGTTCTCGCGCGGAAATACGGGCAATGGGAAAAGTGACTGCATGCCCGGTTTGCACAGGAGCGATTGTCGGAAATTAACTGCAACCAGTCGCCCTCGTCTAAAGCAATATTGAGTTGATCCAGTTCACCATTCCATGCAAAGGAGGCATACTGTTTAAACAGTTGTTGCAATACGTCCTGTGAGATTGTCTTGGTATTTGACAGCTCAGTCGTTTGTCCGGCAAACATATCGTCCTGGCCCTCTGTCTGAGCCAACAACCCTTCCAGTCTGGCAACACACAGGTACCGCCCCCGGCCTTTTGCCAAAGTAAAATTGAACTGCAGGCCGGAGTGATCCCTGAAGTCCGGCAAGTCTTTTTCCACCAGCTGTTCCTGTAGCGTAATGGTCGCGGTGGAAATAATGAGGTTTTTCTCCAAATACTGCGCGCAAGGAATCGCTGCCGCAAGATAAGCCAGGGTTTTCCCGGTACCCGTCCCCGCTTCGATCACGCAAACGTTATCAGAGTCATCTGTTTCGCCTTCTGCGTCCCGCTCAAACAAGTAGCGAGCGATATCGGCAATCATTTGGCGCTGACCACGACGGGCAACTAACGCATTGGCCTTTAAAAAAGTCGAGTAACTGGACTGAATCGTTTTCTTTACCTGTTCAGGAATCATTTGACCAATCACTCAACACACCAAGCCGGAACTTCCGCCCATCCAGACTCAATACCACTCCCTGTTCGGTAATCGCTTCCAATTTCAGATCGGCCAGATACTCGCCTGTTCTGAGATAGATATTGTTGATCATAACCCGACTGGCAGATGCATCATCGGAATAGATATGGCTATTGAAAATCAGGTCGGGGACTCTTCTCTTGAAACTTGCGGGCAGTGAATCCAGATGAGGAATAGTCTCTGCCCTGGCCTGAGTTTGAGACTGCGCCTCAGATTTAGCCGAAGACCGCGAACCCGTCAGCTCATCCGGTTTCTCAAATGCCTCCTCCTGTTTAGCCGGTTCAATAACTGCCTCCTGCAATTCAACTTCTTTGTTCGCAACCGAGTGGTCGGGCTGAGTGACTGGCCTGATGGCAGTAGTTGTAACAGCGGGACTTGTCGCAGCGGGAACCTTGGTCGCAACAGGCGCAGAAACAACAGGCGTGCTCGATTGAATCGGGTCTGAATCTTGCTTACCCCAAATACCCGTTTGCCAGAAAAACCAAAAAACCAGTGCCAACAGGTTGATTGAAACCAGTGCGACAGCTATCACCGGCAGATAAGCGGGCGATCGATTTTTCCGCAGCAGAAAATACTGCTGCTGACCGAATTCGGGCACTTTGCCCTGACGCCGTTCCGCTTCAGACTTTTTCAGCGCTTCGAGAATATAGGACATTTTAGTTACCCTTCTGAACCCGAAGCAGTTGGCTTATCGACGGCGATAACAGGGGAATCCTGTCATCTAGTTCGCCATTGATACGAATTTGAGTCATTTCTCCGGCAATACCATCGTTGACCAACCCGGTCGCGTCTTGAAACAGTCGCACCTGTTCCTTCAGATCGGCCTGATCCGGATAGATCATCTTTGGCGATTGGTAAAACTGAACAATCGCACCGACATCGTATCCAGGCAGGTTCCGACGCCTGGCAAAAGCGGTGTCGGCGGCCTGTCGCCACCTTTTTTTTATCGTCGCCAACGAGCTGACCAACCAGTCAGATTTTCTTTTTGGCTGGCCCGGTCTGACCAATGCCGCCTTGTAAGGAGGTAATTTCCAGAAATAGACAAATTCCCCCCGCCACCACCTGTCTATATCGGATCGAGCCAACCATTGCTCATCCTGCACGGTGACCACAAGTACTTTGGCACCAGACACCTGTTTTATTACCAGATAGCCGTTTTCTTGCCGATCAGGATTGAAAACCTTTAACACACCGGGCCGATTTATATCCAGAAAAGCTCGCCAACTGCCTTGTTTGGATTCACATTTAAGTCCTTTTAACTCAATAGCGGCACAAACTTCTGCGCGTCCAGCCGGCTGTGCACTGCCCTCCTGCTTATCATCGACACCCCATATTGAACTGAGTCGGTTATAAGCGAACGACGCATCGAGAAGAATGTCCGACCACACCACTTCGTTTTCCGGCTTCGCTTGCAGGCTGCCTGGTGGTCCAGTATCGACACTGGCATTCGGCGGCAAGGATAAACCAGGAGCCTCGGTAGTTCGCCAGGCAGTCTTGTCCAGAATTTGACGTACCAAAGGAAGATAATAGATAATTGCGAGCGACAGAATGGAGACAACAACGCCAAAAACGATTAAACGACGCAAATCGGCCTTTGTTTTGTTTTTGGCTGTCAGCGGAAACAACACCTCTCGCGCTGATCGGATAACCATCGAACGAGACACCTGATCGACACCTTTGCCATAGGCCGCCAACAACGCCCTATCGCACACCAGGTTGATCAACCTGGGGATTCCCCCGGTTACCTTGTATATCGCCTTTAACGCGGATTGACTGAAAATCTTTCTGTTACATCCGGCAACAGAAAGGCGAAAACAAACGTAGGATTCCGTTTCTTCCCGGTTCAACCCTTCGAGATGGTAGCGGGCGGTAATCCGTTGCGTCAACTGACGCAGTGACCGCTTTTGCAGAAGTTCATTCAGCTCCGGCTGGCCGATCAAAATAATCTGCAGCAGCTTTTTTTCATGGGTTTCTAAGTTGGTCAATAACCTGATCTGTTCCAATACCGACACCGACAGATTTTGCGCCTCGTCGATCATCAATACCGTATGGCGTCCTGCCGCGTGTGCCTGCAACAAGTATTGACTGATTACGTCGATATAGTGCTTGACTGAATGACCGGTTGTTCTGGCAATACTCAGCTCGTCACAAAGAGTATCCAGTAATTCAATGGCGCTCAGCTTGGGATTGATCACATAGGCAACATCGGTATTCTCCGGAAGCTGACTTAAAAAACCTTTGCATACCGTGGTCTTGCCTGTACCGACTTCTCCGGTAACCAGAATAAACCCGCCCTGCCCCTGGACACCATAAAGCAAGTGCGCCAACGCCTCCTGGTGGCGATCACTCATAAATAGAAAACGAGGATCCGGAACAATCGAAAAGGGCGGTTCAACCAGTGAGAAATAATTGCAATACATAAGAAGTCAATCAATACCGGTCAAATAGGATATTCGATAGATAAAAAGGAACCATTGAACCTGCAGACATTAAAAATCATCGAGATAGTCCTCTTCCTCCAGCGCAAATGGATCTTCGACTACCCCGTCATTGTTCAAGTAGTTCCGATATTGCAGGTAGGCATTTCTAACAAACGAATATTTGTCGCCAACAATCAACCCTTCTTTGACAATTAAATCAGCACGCAAATCGACATACTTCAACCCGACCAACGCATAGCGCGTTGTATCGTCATCTATCAGAAAACCAAGCGGCTCCAGAAAAGCCATTTCGACTAACCTGGCTGGCGCATCGCTGGTCGTTGACGGGCCAAGTACAGGTAACACCAGGTAGTAGCCTTTGCCCACGCCCCAATGGGCGAGAACCTGTGCCAAATCCTCAGGAGATCGCTGCAAGCCAAAATAGGTCGCAACATCAAAAAAGCCAAACACACCAAAGGTGCTGTTAAACATCACGCGGCCGGTCGACAAGACCGCTTTTCGCACTTTAAATTGCAGCAATGAGTTTGCTACCGTTTTTATATCGTCGATATTGTTGAATATATTGGTAACACCTTTATCGACTATGCTGGGTGTCACTAAACGGTAACCCTGGGCAACGGGCTTGAACAGGTAAGTATCCACAAACTGATTGAACTGAAAAATCTTCCGGTTGACGCTTTCCCAGGGATCGACTTCAGCCTGCCTGAATTCCGAACTCTCGGCCAAGGTTGGGTTGATCAGACAAAAACCGAAAAACAAAAATAAAAACCAGGCACCCACCCGTTTCTTGTTCATAGTTTCCCTACATACTGCTATCAAATAGGCCACTATCCAGCCAGAACGTTAACATTTACGAAGGATGACGGATCCAGCCGAGTAACCGGCTCCAAACGAGCACAACACACCGACATCACCCCGGACAAGATCATTTTTGTATTTGTGCAGCGCAATCACCGAACCGGCTGAACTGGTATTGGCATAGGTATCGAGAATGACTGGCGCTTCGTATTCAGTCGCTTGTCTACCCAATACCTTTTTGGATATCAACAGATTCATACTTAAATTCGCCTGATGCAGCCACATTCTCTTGATATCCAAGGCATTCAATTCACACTCAGCAAGATGCTCGGTAATCAAGCTGGCCACCAATGGCACGACCTCCTTGAACACTTTTCTTCCCTGCTGGATAAACAACTTATCCGCCAACCCGATTCCGGACTCGTCGGTACGATTCAAAAAACCGAAATTATTCCTGATCGCGTTGGAATACGCCGTTTTCAGTTTGGTGGATACCACTTCAAATGTCGCGTTGGACTTGGCTTCAGACAAGGGTTCAACGAGCACTGCCGTACACGCATCACCGAAAATAAAATGACTGTCCCGATCACGAAAATTGAGATGTGCGGTACATATTTCAGGGCTAATTACCAGTACCGCCCTGGCCTGCCCGGTTTGTAGCGCATTGACCGCGGCCTGCAAACCAAAAGTCGCAGACGAACAGGCAACGTTCATATCATAAGCGAAACCGTCTATGCCAAGGGCTTGCTGAACCTCAACCGCCACGGCCGGATAAGGGCGTTGCAAATTTGAGCAGGCAATTATCACCGCATCGACATCACGACCCGACTTACCGGCCTCTGCAAGCGCCTGTTGCGCTGCCAAAACCGACATTTCACATTGAATGCCCGGCTGCTCGTTTGGTCGCTCCGGGATAATTGGAATCATCCGGCTAGAGTCGAGAATCCCGGATCGCTCGATAACATAGCGACTTTTGATACCCGAGGCTTTTTCGATAAATTCACTAGAACTTTTTTGTTGCGGAGCGACTCGGCCTGCCTCAATATCTGCGGCATTGGCAGCGTTGAACTCATCAACCCAGGCATTGAACGAAGCGACCAGTTCATCGTTGCTAATTGATTGGTCGGGTGTGTATAAACCAGTACCACTAATTGCTGTTTTCACTCAGGGTCTCCGTTTATCAGTTAGCTAATCACTGTCATCAAATAGAGCCATTCAAGCAAGGAATATGCGCTCATTGATCTCGGCTCTTCGCTGCACCACGATGATTCCGGCTATTCGCCATCTTTCCAGATAGTACGCTCGGTGAGCTATTGTGTGATATTTTCGCAGTCAAAAGCAAGCACGCCATCTGATTGCAGCTTATTACAACATCTCTTGCATGACTTGATGCCACTGTTTACTCAACCTTTTTTCTGAAACCGTCATCTTTGTACCCAGTTGCTGGGCAAAATAAGACACCCGAAACTCTTCCAGCATCCAGCGGAACAGCACAAGATCGTCACTTTCGATCCCATGCTTTCGATATTTAGTATGCAGCTCGACATACTTATCCCACACTGGCTTGAAATAGAGTAAAAACTCGCGCTCCTTAGTCATTTCCCTGGGCATTTTTTCCAAACGAATCAGCCCGGCTTGAAAATAACGAGGAAACTCCAATAACCACTCCCAGGGAGTATGGGTCAGGAATCCGGGATAGACAAGCGTCGCCAATTGTTGTTTCAAGTCCGCCAGTGGCGCGGCCAGTGCCAGATTGATTTTACCTTTGGTCTTTTTTGCGCATTGGTGGTATGCATTAACGATATCGAATACCTGCTGATCAAACTCCATCGCCGCGGCATAAAAGTCTGCTCGATGCCGATCACACAAGGCTATAAACTGGCTTCGATCGACAGGCAGCTTATCTCGTAAAAAGTGGTGTTTTACCAAAGCCAGGAAAAAATCATCCAGTAAATCCACTTTGCTACCAACAGGAGCGAACAACAGGGCAGTTTTGTCAAATACCGGCAGATCATCCGCCAGATAGCTCAGCATTGGCTTGAGATAAAGCGCAATCAGACGAGCCAAACCATTACGGTGACGAGTTTCGGCAAAGAGTCGATCCGTGCTAGCCAGTAAACTGACGTTGACTCGGCGATCCTCCAGATACGGATACATACGGATTTTCACCCCGGCCTGGGTTGCGGATATTTCTGCGGGTATTTCACCAAAGTTCCATTCGTCAATACCTTCTTTACCCCGACGCCCTTCCAGTCGCTCCAGCGCCTGACTTTGTGCGGCTTCGTTGCCAAAGCGATCGATAATGGTATTCAGGTCTCTGCTTTCCAGCAGTGTTCTACCCTTTTCATCGACGACTCGAATATTGATTTTAAGATGCGGGTCAACCTCGATCGCCTGCCATACCTCGAACGGAATGGTAATGCCAGTCATATAGCCAAGGTGTTTCGATAATTGCCCGATCAGCGATTCTGACGCATTTTCCAGCTTGGGCAACACCTTTTCAACGAAGTCCGGCACCGGAACAAAGTGTTTCCGATATTGTTTCGGAAGCCCTTTGATCAATTGGGTACATTTTTCTTTCAACAAACCGGGAACCAGCCACTCCAGTTTTTTATCTGACAACTGTTTAAGCGCTGCAACCGGCGTGACCAGGGTGACGCCATCCGAGGATTCGCCGGGATCAAAACGATAATCCAGTTTGAACCGAACTGAGTCTGTTTGATAAAAATCCGGAAACACGGACTGAGAGACAAAGTCGGTTTCCTGTTTTTTTAACTCATCAGCGGATAGCTCCAGATTGGTCTGTTCAGTTTTTGACAGTTTTTTCCACCAGGCATCGAAATGACGCGTCGAGACAATATCGTCCGGAATCAGTCGATCATACAAATCAAACAGAACGTCATCTTCAATGAGAATATCCCGTCGGCGGGTTTTATCTTCCAGATTGGCGATAGTTTGAATCAGTTTTAAATTCTTTTTGTAAAAAGGCGCCTTGGTCTGAATCTCGCCCTCAACCAAGCCGGAGCGAATAAAAATCTCTCTGGCTAGAGGCGCATCGATCCTGGCATAGTTGATTTTTCTTTTTTGTACAATGGGCAAGCCATAGAGTGACACATTTTCATAGCCTACCACCTGACCACGCTTTTTCTCCCAATGCGGCTCGAAATAACTTTTTTTCACTACCTCTTCGGCCAGCGGTTCGATCCATTCAGGCTCGATTTTCGCCACTACTCTGGCATACAGCTTCGAGGTTTCAACCAACTCCGCGGACACTATCCATTTCGGCTGTTTTTTATAAAGACAGGAACCAGGAAACAGATAAAACACCTTGTTCCTCGCCCCCTTGTAGGTGAAACGCTGATCTTTTTGCCCGACCTGCCCGAGCAAGCCGGCCAACAAGGAAATATGAACGGCCTGGTAGGAGGCAGCCTGGGCATTTTCTTTCAAGTCAAGTTGTTTGAAAACAAGGTGTAACTGACGATGAATATCCCGCCACTCGCGATAGCGAAGAAAAGAAATATAGTTTTTCTGGCAATATTTTCGAAATTGGGAATTGGACAGTGCCTGACGCTGTGTTTCCAGTTCGTTCCAGAGGTTTAACAAGGATAAAAAATCAGATTCCGTATGCTCGAATTGCTTATGGGCCTGAATGGCCGCCTGCTGTTTATCGTGCGGCTTTTCTTTCGGGTCTTGTATGGCTAGCGCGGCGCCAATAACGGAAACTTCCGTCAGGCAGTGTTTACTGCTCGCTTCCAGTAACATCCGGGCAATTCTCGGGTCTACCGGTATTCGCGCCAACACTTTGCCTTGTGTGGTAAGCCGATTGCGGTGAGTCACTGCGCCAAGTTCATGCAACAGCTTATAGCCGTCATTAATCAACCGTGAATCCGGCGCCTCGATAAATGGAAACTTTTTAATATCCCCCAGATTTAACTGGGCCATTTGCAGAATGACGGAGGCCAGATTGGTTCTGACAATTTCCGGATCGGTAAATTCAGGCCGGCTCAAAAAATCTTCTTCCGAATACAGTCGGTAACACACCCCGGATTCCACCCTACCACAACGTCCTTTGCGCTGATTGGCGCTAGCTTGAGAAATCGCCTCAACAGGCAACCGCTGCACCTTGGAGCGATAACTGTAGCGGCTTATCCGTGCCTTACCCGGATCGATAACATAGCGAATACCCGGCACCGTAATCGATGTCTCGGCGACATTGGTGGCAAGTACAATTTTGCGGCCACGGCGAGACTGAAATATTTTATTCTGCTCCGCCCCGCTGAGCCGGGCATAGAGCGGCATCACCTCAGCGTGTTTGAAGTCACAGTTTCGCAAATGCTTGGCCGTTTCCCTGATCTCTCTCTCCCCTGAAAGAAAGACCAAAATATCACCGGGAGAATGCTTGCGCTGTTTTTCTTCACTTTCAATCTCCGCAATGACCTGGCCAATGGCGGTTTGTATCGTCACATCTTCTTCATCACACTCGAGTAGCTCCAAAGGCCGGTAGACAACGGCAACGGGATAAGTTCGACCAGACACAGAGATAATCGGCGCGTCATCGAAAAACCGTGAAAACCGTTCGACATCAATAGTTGCCGAGGTGATAATCAGTTTCAGGTCTTTCCGCTTCGGTAGCAGTGTTTTTATGTAACCGAGTAAAAAGTCGATATTGAGACTACGCTCGTGCGCTTCGTCGATAATAATGACTTCATACTTTCTCAGATAGGGATCGGTCTGAATTTCAGCGAGCAATATCCCGTCCGTCATCAGTTTGACCAATGACTGGTCGGAGACCTGATCATGAAAACGCACCTGGTAACCAATCAGCTCACCAACCGAACTCTGGCACTCTTCGGCAATCCGGCTCGCAACCGTGCGGGCAGCCAGCCTTCTGGGCTGGGTGTGGCCAATCAAACCTCTCGCCCCCAAACCCAAGCCCATACATATTTTAGGCAACTGTGTCGTTTTGCCTGAACCGGTTTCACCTGCAACAATGGTGACTTGATGGCTCGCAATATTGTTCGCAATTTGTTCCCGCTTTTCGGAAACAGGCAGTTGTTCAGGAAAACCCCAGGCAGCAACCCGGGCCCGACGCGCTTCAACCCTGGACAAAGAGCGTTCGATTTCTTTCAGTAATTTGCTCGAACGCACAGCACCTTGCCCGGTATCCAGCTCTTTCGGCAACTGATGAATACGCTTTTCAAATTGCCATACATCTTTGGTCAGACACAAAGGGAGCTTTTTCAATAATTCAGTGTGACGGAAACGAGTATTTTGAGACATAGTTTGCCTGGGAATAGAACACAATGAAAAAACCGACGTATTGTTCAAACAAATCGAAATAGTTTTCAGGAAAAACGCAAAAAGCCGACACTGGCCCCGGAATCCCGGATACAGGTCGGCTATCAGACAGCTTTAGCTGAAATACTAAGAGTTCGCCTTCACCTCTTGGTCACGCAGTTCGCGTCGGAGAATTTTTCCGACATTGGTTTTTGGCAAGTCGTTTCTGAATTCTACAAATCGCGGTACCTTATAGGCTGTCAGGCGTTCGCGACAAAACTCTTTCAGTTCGGATTCATTGAGATCCGGATTGGATTTAACGACAAAAATTTTAACGGCTTCGCCGCTTTTCAAATCAGGCAAACCAACTGCGGCGCATTCCAATACATCCGGATGGCCGGTTACCACATCTTCGATCTCGTTCGGATAGACATTGAAGCCGGAAACCAGAATCATATCCTTTTTACGATCGACAATACGAACATAACCATCTTCCTGAATCACCGCGACATCGCCGGTTTTGATCCAACCGTCCTCGGTCATCGTTTTTGCGGTTTCATCCGGACGTTGCCAGTAACCTTTCATCACCTGCGGGCCTTTCACGCACAGTTCACCGGGTTCACCTATAGGTTGATCGTTACCATCGTCATCGATGGTTTTCAACAATGTCGAGGGTATCGGTAAGCCTATGGTGCCAATCTGGATCGCGTTCATCGGATTGATCGAAACAACAGGCGAAGTTTCCGTCATTCCATAACCTTCGGCGATATCGCATCCGGTTACCGTTTTCCAAAGTTTAGCCGCATCGCTGGTCAGCGCCATACCCCCTGAGGCGGTGATTTTAAGTGTACTAAAATCCATCGCTTTAAAATCATCATTATTACACAAAGCGACAAACAGGGTATTCAATCCCAAGAAGGCGGTAAATTTCCATTTTTTCAGTTCTTTGACAAAGCCGGGAATATCGCGTGGGTTGGGTATCAAGATACTGTGATTGCCTGTTTCCAACATAATCCCGCAATTCAACGTAAAAGAGTAAATATGATAGAGGGGCAGCGGCGCGATGACCGTTTCCTTGCCTTCGCTTAATTTACTCAACAACACGGGTTTGACCTGCAGCATGTTGGCCAGCAGATTCAGGTGGGTCAGCATGGCGCCCTTGGCAATCCCGGTGGTACCGCCAGTGTATTGCAACACTGCCAAATCATCCGCTGTCACTTCAACCGGCTTGAACTTTTGTTTCGCTCCGGCTTTTATCACAGACAAAAATGAAACGGCTTTGGGGATTCGATAGCGGGGCACCAATTTTTTGACATACTTCACAGTGGCGTTGATCACCATGCGCATTGGTTGACTATGCATGTCTGCCAACTCGGTGATAATGACGTGTTCAATCCCTGTATGAGGCAGAACTTCCTCCGCCATATGGGCCATATTGGCCAATACCACCAGCGCTTTGGCACCCGAGTCGTTAAACTGATGTTCCATTTCACGGGTGGTATACAACGGGTTGGTGTTGACAACGACAAGTCCGGCCCGCATGGCACCAAACACGACAATGGGGTATTGGGTTATATTTGGCAATTGTACTGCAATTCTGTCGCCCACCTGTAAATTGGTCTTGTTCTGCAGGTAAGCGGCAAAATCCTGAGTTAATTTATCCAGCTCGCCATATGTAATGGTGACACCAACACTGGTGAATGCGGGATTATTTGCGTAACGCTTGCAGGATTGTTCAAACACATCCACCATGGAGGAATACTGACTCGTATCGATATCAATAGGTATACCGGCCGGATATTTATCCTTGAAAAATTTCCGAATGTCACTTTCGGACATGGCAACACTTTCATTTTGAGCAGATTCAGACATGGTAACTCTCCCATTTGTAGCAACTTGATGAATTCGTCTATTAACCTTGCTATAAAAATTTGGCGATACGTATTGTGTTATGAGGAGCGTTGGTTAGTCAATTTTTATAGCGTTTATTTGTCGTATTTTTCGATTATTCATGCTTTAAACGCGCTTCTTAACCAGGTGGGTCTAAAACGGACAGTGAATGTGCGACACTATCGACAGGCTAATAGATCGCATTTTATTTTCATAATAAATGGCAATATTCGACTAGATATATTTTAATGTATCGTGTTGTAAATTTTGTAACTATATTCAAGGCGATTATATTATGGATGCATTAGAGAGCATTACTTATGACGAGTTGGCCGTAGGCGACTCGGCGACCTATACACGGACACTCACCGAAGACGAAATTATTTTGTTTGCAGCGGTATCAGGCGATGTCAATCCTGTTCACCTGGATAGCGAATATGCCAAGACAACCATGTTCAAGGAACGCATTGCGCATGGGATGTGGTCTGGCGCACTGATTTCCGCGACCTTGGCAACGGTCATTCCCGGCCCGGGGACTATTTATCTTGAACAGCAGATGAGTTTTAAAAAGCCGGTGAAGCTGGAAGATACATTGACAGTAAAACTTACTGTCGCAGAAAAAAAATCGAAAAACCGAGTGGTCATGGCGTGCCAGGTCACCAATCAAAACGATGAACTGGTGGTTGAGGGTGTCGCTACCGTCCTGGCCCCGACCGAAAAACTATCCTTGGAAAAACCGACTCTTCCGAAAATTACCATCGGTGATATCCCTAAAAAGTGATCACAGGTCTTTCCGTTCGTTATTTGCGGCACCTTTGATGGTGCTGCGATACACATCCGGGCTACCGGATGTCACTCATCCTTTTGTCATCTCTGACTGCCCATCGCTTGATTTATCGACAAAGCAACCAGGTTTTGCCGATCAAATTCTAGTACCCAAACACAATGAACCTGTGTCCAGGCGATCACGTTCACTTTCCTTTAGCATTGCCTGCAGGAAACCGGACTTTTCGATGACGCGAATAAAACCCGATACAAAAAG
This sequence comes from Gammaproteobacteria bacterium, assembly GCA_002747055.1. Classification (GTDB taxonomy): domain Bacteria; phylum Pseudomonadota; class Gammaproteobacteria; order Pseudomonadales; family Oleiphilaceae; genus LZORAL124-50-18. The sequence goes on along the minus strand of PDSQ01000034.1, from coordinate 25,778 downwards.
CCAAAGAAAACAGGGCGATCGTGGCGAGACCAGTATAGATCGTCAAAATATTTTACAAATTACCACCTTAGCGCACGCGCGCGAACAAAAAAATAAAACTATCTCCATGTTTAAAATGGATTATTGATAAAATGGCATTTCATTCGCTTAAGTCTTGACACAGGGAAACTAGGTAGCATTTAGTTGAGCTGTTGTTTTGGCCAGATGGTGGCCAAAGCCGAGTTTAGGCCGGTGGCTCCAACCCCACCGGCTTTTTTTGTTCAGAATTCAGGCCAGGGTATCCACTGCCACCAGTCTGGCAATTCAACCCGTGAACTCTGATAAATTGGGTGACTGGTGTTGATTGTTATTTGTATCAATCATTGTTTTTATTCATTGACGCTTGCTGTGGCGGTATTCACCACTGCTCTGTTGCCCATTACTTTGTCAACGACTTCATGCCGGCTTCCAACCCTTCCAGGGTCAATGGATACATTTCTCTCTCGATCAACTCCTTGGTTATCCCGAGAGAACCGCCAGTACCCCAGTAAGATTCGGGCATAGGATTCAGCCAAATAACCTTTTTAAAATGATCTTTAAGCCGCTTCATCCATACCGCGCCCGGCTCTTCATTCCAGTGTTCGATACTGCCTCCGGCATGGGTGATCTCGTAAGGCGCCATACTGGCATCGCCAACGAAAATCACTTTATAATCTGGCGTATACTTATGTATCAAATCCCAGGTCGAGGTGGTTTCACTCATTCTTCGGATATTGTTTTTCCAGACACTTTCATAAATAAAATTATGAAAGTAAAAGTATTCAAGATGTTTGAACTCAGCCCGGCATGCCGAAAATATCTCTTCACAGACCTTGACGTGCGGATCCATCGAACCACCGACATCGAGAAATAACAGCACTTTTACCGCATTGTGGCGTTCAGGAACCATGTTGATATCCAAATATTCCGGATACCTATCGTAATGCTGTCATCGAGGTCTCTGTAACCGCGCTTTTCCCAGATTTTCAACGCTGACTTGTGCCTGGACTTTTTCTGTCCGATACGAAAACCCTCGGGATTGTAGCCATTGGCACCAAATGGCGAGGTACCACCAGTGCCAATCATTTTGTTGCCGCCCTGGTGTCGTCTTTTTTGCTCTTCCAAACGCTGCTTGAAGGTTTCGATCAACTCTTCAAGCCCGCCAAGGGAGGCTATTTTCCGCTTGTCTTCCTCGGATAACTGTCGCTCAAATTCGGCTCGCAGCCAGTCATCGGGAATTGCCGCTTCCAAAGCCATATCCAGGGATTCTATGCCTTTGAAATAGCTGTCGAACGCGCGATCAAACTTGTCGAAATGTCGCTCGTCTTTGACCAGACACAGGCGACTGAGGTAGTAGAACTCGTCCAGATCAGCAAACGCCAAACGAGCCTGCAATGCCTCGACCAAATCCAGATACTCACGCAAACTCGCCGGAACTCTGGCTTTTCTAACTTCAAGGAAAAAATCAACTAGCATTGGTCTGCACTCTTGCTTGATACTGAGTTGTTCGCTACTCGGGTGTTCATCAATAAGCCATTCGCTAACGCATTGCTGGCCATGACGCTCAGCGCCAAAGCTTACGTACGACGACGGCTCATAAAGGCCAATCGCTGCAACAGTGTGACATCTTGCTCGTTCTTCACCAGCGCACCATACAAAGGCGGAATAGCTTGTGCGTTATCATGCTCTTGCAAAATTTTGGCAGACAGTTCATCGGCCATCAGCAACTTGAGCCAGTCGATCAATTCCGAGGTAGAGGGCTTTTTCTTGAGGCCCGGCACCTTACGAATATCGAAGAATATCTCCAAAGCATCACGAACCAGACTCTGTTTCACCTTCGGGAAGTGAACATCGACTATCTCGTTCATGGTTTTTTCGTCGGGAAAGGTAATGTAGTGGAAGAAACAACGCCGTAAAAACGCATCGGGCAATTCTTTTTCATTGTTACTTGTGATAACGACAATCGGACGGGTACGAGCGACCACTCGCTCTTTTGTCTCGTAGACATAGAACTCCATTTTGTCCAGTTCCAAAAGCAAGTCATTGGGAAATTCAATATCCGCTTTATCAATTTCATCTATCAATAAAATAGACTGTTTCTCGGAGGTGAAGGCTTCCCACAGTTTTCCTTTCACAATATAGTTGCTTATATCATGAACCTTGTCATCGCCTAACTGGGAATCACGCAACCTCGATACCGCATCATATTCATATAACCCCTGCTGCGCTTTAGTCGTAGATTTGATATGCCAGGAAATCAGCGGCATATCCAACGCCGCCGCCATTTCCTCAGCCAGCATGGTTTTTCCGGTACCCGGCTCTCCCTTGATCAACAATGGCCTTTGCAGGTGAATGGCCGCGTTTACCGCCATTTGCAAATCTTCCGTTGCAACATAGTTCTCAGTACCAGTAAAATTCATATATTTATTCCTGCGTGTAAACTTCAATTGTTCTGCGATTATATTCGGCCGCATTTTACCCGGCAATGGCGAAATCACACAATTATCAGGTTAAATAAGACTCGATGCCTGTTTTTGGTCAGGCGAATGGTCTGTTCTCGTCGTGCCAAAACTGCTTGAAAAGCGATAATATGCAGCAATCAAAGGATTACAAAACATTCAACCAGTAAAAAAGAGATGAAAATGACAAAAATCTACGCTGACAACTCCGAGTCTATTGGCAATACCCCCCTTGTCAAACTCAACCGAATCACTAGTGGCACTATCTGGGCAAAAATCGAAGGCAGAAACCCGGCGCACTCTGTAAAATGCCGTATCGGCGCGAATATGATCTGGGATGCAGAAAAAAATGGCATACTGAAACCGGGCATGACGCTGATCGAGCCGACAAGTGGTAATACGGGCATCGCTCTGGCTTTTGTCGCTGCCTCTCGTGGCTACAAATTAATACTTACCATGCCGGCATCGATGAGCCTGGAAAGACGGCAAATCATAAAAGCACTGGGCGCCGAAATTGAGCTGACTGATCCGGCAAAGGGCATGCAGGGCGCCATTGACAAAGCCCAGCAAATGCTGGACCAAAACAAAAACGACACGCTGTTACTGCAGCAATTCGATAACCCCGCCAACCCTGATATCCATGAAAAAACCACCGGGCCGGAAATCTGGCAGGACACAGATGGCCGCATTGACGTGCTGGTCGCCGGTGTTGGCACCGGTGGCACTATCACCGGTATTTCACGCTATATCAAGCACACCCGAGGCAAAAGCATTACCTCCGTTGCGGTAGAGCCCGAGGTATCGCCCGTTATCACTCAATATATCCATGGTAAACCGTTGCAACCCTCACCACACAAAATCCAAGGTATCGGTGCCGGCTTTGTACCCAAAAACCTGGACCTGAATATTGTCGATAAAGTGGCAGTAGTCAGTAACGAAGATGCTATCACGTTCGCTCATCGACTGATGAAGGAAGAAGGAATACTGGCTGGAATTTCCAGCGGAGCGGCTGTCTGTGCCGCAACCAGGCTGGCCGAACAACCTGAGTTCAAGGATAAGAATATCGTTGTCATTTTGCCGGACTCGGCTGAGCGCTATCTAACCAGCCCACTTTTTGACGGCGTTTTTTCTGAAAAAGAAATGGAGCAGTAATCACCGCCTGATCGACGGATTCAGAAATAAAAAAGAGTACCCGGCTGGGTCGACAATATAGAGACCGGGCGCTCATCATTCAGTGGCTGACAAATGACATCACTGTTTCTTGTCATCATCTAAAATAAGGTCATCCGTATCCGAGATATCGAAGTCTTCCAGATTAAATTCCTCATCGTCATCTTCCGTCACTTCCTGATCGCCAGCCATATCACCAGACGGCTCCGTCGCTAGATCATCCGGATCACCATCCGCCAAAATTTCTGCGACGCTATCATTGTTTTTTTTATCATCGATCACTTCGTCCGAATCTGACAAATCTTCCAACAATGCGTCAATTTCCGATTCACTGGTATAGTCTTCTTCTGGCTCGGGTTCGGTATCAAACTGCGTTATTCCCTGTGTTTCTGGCTCATTTGTCCGATCAGTTTCTGGCGCCATCGCCTCGGGTTCAGAATCAACGTAATCCAAGACATCATCCAGATCCACCGACTCATCTGTTTTCGTTGGTTCATCGGTCTTCGTTGATTCATCAGTCTTCAGCAGCTGATCAATTTCCGATTCCTCTATGCTTGCCTCTGCCAAGCTGGCATCTTCCCGGTCGCCCGAGTCAGCACTATCTTGCCCAGATTTCTTTTTCCTTTTTATAAACCAAAAGACAGCCGCACCCAACACAGCCAAGACAGCGGCAACCCCACCCAGGATAAACAACATAGCGTCATCACCAGATTCAGACTCGGGTAGCGGTGCATCTTGTTCGAGATTTTCCGGCACCTCGGTCGGTGCCGCAATAACCGGTTCCGGCTCAGAAGGAGGCCCCTCTGTTACCGATTTTTCCGGCTCTGTCTCAGGTTCGGGAATACTCACAATGCCGCCCGCCGAAGAATCAATCGGGAATACAGCATCAAACGACCGTGGCGCAAACTTAAAACTGTTACCCTGAGTGTTCACAGTCTGTACTTTCAGATCAACCCGATAAGCCCCATCCCCCTTCTTCGGAGTAATCTTCATTTGCCATTTATCGCCTCGTTTCGATAGCGGAAGCATTTCAATTTTGCTTGTCCCATTAGGTGCCGTTATTCTGGCTGCAACTCGGGTTCTCGATAAATCGATATCCTCACTGAGTGGCGACACGACCAAATTGTAAGCCGCTGGCTGATCTGCTTCAGGCGCAACACTTAGCTCGACATCGAGAGGTGATCTTAGATTGACAATTTGCCGGTTCTTGCGTTTGAACGTTTTCCCGTCGACCAAAACATTCACCTCATATTGGCCAACGGTACTCAGCTTACTGACTTTATCCTGGTAAATCCCATTCACCGGCGGATTGTTCGGGTCTGACAGCCTTTTGGTGCCGGATTTACCATCTTCCCGCCTGATTTTCAGATCTACATCGATCACCTTCAGAAACTCGGCCGCTGTAATGGTTTCACCTTTTTCTTCCAATGAAACGACCAGATCCAGCATGTCACCAGCAAAAAAATTGACAGGCAACTTTTGCACTTTTAGCTGCAAATGACTCACTACCGTTACCCGACTATCCGGCAGCAAGTCGGCATCGATAATCCAGGTACCCTCGAAAGGCCGTTTTACGGTAATCCAATCATAGCCCGCATCCTGGTACCATCTTACATAGTCGGGCTTATTGTTGAGATTATAGCGCTGCCGTGAAGGCTCGATCAAACTGGCCTCTCGGCTACCGGGTTGTCTGAAAATCAACGCCGTCAACTCCTCGACGCTTGAATCAATATCGAAACGATTGCCCTCGATAGGAACCTGTTCCGCAGGCACCGCCTGATCGAAAGTACGGGCAAAAATCCGGGTTAAATCCGAGGCAGACTCGGCACGTTCTGACGCACCATTGGTATGAACCGACAATTTATTCAAAAATGACGAATCTGCATTTTTGGACAAGGCAATGGTATGGATAACGGCGCCAGCATTTTTAAACTTTCGGACAATATCTGAAAGAATACGTTCTCGTTCTGCATAGTTTTTCGCCGGATCGCGATCTATATCCACCATGCCGTCGGTCAGAAGAATAAAGTGGACATCCTTGGAAACATTTGAATTGAACAAATTGTCAGCCGCTTTTTCCAGGGCGGAACCGATATTGGTGAACAGAGCGACCGAATTGATCTGGTTTGCCTTTTGTTTGGCCATTTTTCGCCATCGATCATCCACGACATCGTGTTTGACAAGCATGTTGACGTATTGACCAAAGGTCCATACTCCGGCTTTGTTACCATCCGGGATTAACTCCGTTAACAGGTTGACCGCCGGTATGCGCAGGTTATTTGGATCATTTTTTTTCATGCTACCAGATATATCGATAAGCACCCGAACATCTTTGGGTTCATCGGCCGCATAAATCGCGTTGGAGGCGGCCACAACGAAGCAAGAACAAACGAGAAGGACAATTAATGTAAAGGGAGATTTATAAGTAAGCATCGGGATTCCAATTAAATCCGCTTCGGCATAGTTAAATGGGCATAGCTAAAAACCACAGCTAAACGAACAGAGTCAAACCGCCATAGCTAAACCAAGCATAACGGATATACGCCAGGCAGATACATTAGGTATAGCAGTTTTTACGCTAACTACAACGCAGCCGCGAAAGCAGGCAACGAATACGTCATGCCCAGGTACCGTTTTTTCTGGATTTCGATTTGCCGGAAACACTTGAATGGCAAGGTCACTCGGCTTGCAGATGCAACAACTTACGAAGAACAAACTCTAACTTGACGAGAAGCAGAACGATACCGATACCGATCAATAACGATATTCCTGCCTTTTGTGCCACGTCCTGATTACCAAGCGCATACTCGTACAGGCCAACCAGAAAGGCAGGAACCATCCAGCTTTCATCGGCAATCGTATAGACCGGCGTATACAACAAAACCACCAGCGACCACCGCAAAAAGCGACGCAATCCTCGATAGGATATATTTTTCGTTATCCTTAGAAAAACCACGCATACGCCAGTGGCGGAAATTAAATAACAAATCCAGGCCAATAAATAATAATTCTGCTGACTGAAAACTCTGAACCAATCATCCATCGTAAAGTTGAACCTCTGTTTCTAAACCGAAAGGTGACATCGATCGTTTAACCCGCTGTATTTGACACCCAGTACTGACTTTGACCCCGCTGACTACTTGATCCCAAAGATAATATGATCCTGCCATTCGTCTTCTGCCACGCTGGTTTCAGCAACGATCCGGCCTTTGACAGACATACCCGCATTATGGATCGTTTGTAAATTTCCGCTGACCAGAGGGTGCCAATCGGGCAAGGATTTTCCTTCGTAAAGAAGGCGGTAAGCACAGGTTGCAGGTAACCATGACATACCGGCGAGGTCAACCGCTTTCAAACACATGCACTCGGGTACTTTCTCCAATCTTTGTCGATAAACAGTACACTGGCATTTTTGCTCATCCAGATAACGACAGGCAATATCCGTGTAATAAATTTCGCCATCGTCTTCATCCTCTAGTTTATGCAGGCAACACTTACCACAACCATCACAGAGTGATTCCCACTCCTCTGGCGACATTTCATCAAGTGTTTTGACCTGCCAGAAAGACATGGGCTCAACAACCATTGTTTTTTTCCAGCTCAGGGTCCAGCCCCATTGCCGCTCGGTGCGCTATAAGCAGGTTTTCCTCGCGCGGGGGAATCTGTAAAAAATAGCCCTTTTCCCCGATATCCTGAAGCACCCTGGTCGCCTCAACCCCGGCTAGTTTTTTGTTCGGCGTTAACAGAAAGTCAAGCACGTGTATCATTCGACCAAATAATTGCGCTAACGCCTCAGGCACATCGTCCAATTGACTTTTTTTGTCAATATACAAATACATTCCTTCCTTTTTAGCACTCTTGTAAACAGAGCAAATCACACTTGCTTCATTCATTTGCCACTTATACCTGATTGATTTTCATCCAAATATTGCCGAACGACTGTTTGCAATCGCTGCCCGACCCTTGGCCAGCGCCAACCTTGATAAAACGAGGGAACATACACGTCTGCAACCGACCAGGATCTGGACACCATCTCTTCCAGCACTCTACCGTTACCCAGCATCTCCGGTAAAAATCCGGATTGTTGCGCAACGGTACGGACGACAGATTTCAGTTTTTTATGCAAACCTTGTTGCTGCGATGTCAGCGGCGCCATAATGAGCTGCATGTTTTCGCGATCTTTGTCTTGGCTTGTTTTAACTCCCTTCCCGTCCCCGTCCCGCTTTGCTTCGATACAGTCGTCAGAAATCCCTGCACAGCCATGAATTATTTCGAGTATTTCCTCGCCAAACTGACGAACCGTCTGCGGGTTTTGATGCGCGGCGATATACAATTGGCGCAAGTCGGAAGGCATTTTTTCTACGATAGTCTGTAATACAGCATCTGGAAGAATTCGCGCCCGTGGTTTATTGAGGTCCATCGCCGTTCGCTCACGCCAGCTGCACAAGCTTTTTAAAATGAACTGCTTGTGCCTGGTCAGTCGCCAGGCACCACGTATTTTAAGATAATACAGGTCGGTATTACCGGCCTGATCGATCAGACCGATCAGGCGTTGACACTCTTCTTCAACGATGCCTTCGCGTTCCAGTCGCTCAAGTTGCTTTAGAAGTTGAGGATAAATCTTTGCCAGGTAAAACACATCATTCGCTGCGTAGTGTTTTTGCTTGTCAGTCAACGGCCGTTGCAACCAGTTCGATCGCGTTTCGCCTTTATCCAGCTCCAGCGAGAGGACATGATTCACCAAATTGGCATAGCCAATGGATGGCCCAATACCGATCAAAGCAGCCGCTATCTGCGTATCAAAGACATGATTGGGCAAGATTTTCAAACTGTGTTTAAACAGATCGATGTCTTCCCCCATCGCATGCATAATTTTTTTGGTTTTGGTCGAACTCAGTAGATCGGCGAGAAGAGACAAATCCTGAATTGCCAGCGGATCGATCAAAAAAATGCTGTCGGCGACCGCCACTTGGAATAGGCCAGGATTGGAATAAAACGTATTGGTTCTGACGAACTCGGTATCGATCGAAACAAACTCGGAACCGAGACAAAGTGACAAGCAATGGTTGAACCTGTCTTGTGAATCAATAAACTCATAGGACGGCGCGCGCGCGGAAGATGCAACAGAGCCAGAAGATGATGAAGAGTACTGTGAGCGGGTCATTTAACTGGTTTTCTACCTACAAATGCGTGAGTAAGGGTGGCACCGTCGAGATATCCCAACTCACCTCCGGATGGCAGTCCCTGGGCTGGACGAGTCACAGCTACGTCTTCAGCTTCTAACACATCGGCGATATAGTGAGCTGTAGCTTCGCCTTCCATGGTAGGATTGGTGGCAACGACAATTTCCCGACATTGCCTGTTTCTAACCAGAGCAACCAGGTCAGAAATACCGATCTCATCGGGCCCTAGGCCCTCTATCGGCGACAAATGCCCCATCAATACGAAATATTTGCCCTGATAGGTTCCCAGCGCTTCGATGGCCTGTAAATCTGTCGGTGTTTCAACAACACATAACAAATCGTCTGACCGTTTGTGACTGCGACAAATTGCACACACCGGCTCTTCGGTAAAGGTATGGCACTGATCGCAACGCTTCACCAACGCCATGGCTTTTTGTAGCGCATCAGCCAATTGCGCCCCGCCGGTGCGATCACGTTCAAGCAAGTGCAACGCCATTCGCATAGCGGTCTTGCGACCGACACCGGGCAAACAACTAAGTGACTCGACGAGCCGGTCGATAAGAGGAGACAAAGACAAAAGACAGTTACCCCGGCATATTGAAGCCAGGCGGTATACCCATGCCAGAGGCAAAGCCGGCCATTTTATTTTTATGGGTACTCTCAATTTTTCTCACCGCATCGTTGACCGCAGCCGCCAGTAAGTCTTCGAGCATTTCCTTGTCTTCTGCCATCACGGTGGAGTCTATCTTCACTTTCTTGACATCATGCCTGCCATTCATCACCACTTGCACCAAGCCTGCGCCTGACTCCCCAGTCACCTCGGCATGCGCCAATTCTTCCTGCGCCTTTTGTAACTGCTCTTGCATTTTCTGGGCTTGTTTCATTATGTCGCCCAGATCTACGCCTTCAAACATTGTCGATACCTGTATAGTTAAAAGGTTGTTAAAGACCACTGTTTTGGCAAACGCTTTTCCCAGAAAAGCGGTTTCACCGAATCCATGATTGATAGAACGACATTCTATCACTTTATCACGGACAGGGGAGCCAATGACTTCAATCCTGTGAAGCAAGTCTTAGTCAATAGGCGCGATCGACTTTTCGATCACTCGTGCTTGGAATGCCTCGACAATCGCCTTGACATTGGTGTCCTGCTCTATCGACTCGACAGCCAGCAATCGCCGCTCTTCTTGCAAACGCTCTTCGCGTTTGGCAGGCGTCTCGATATCCGGCTCCGACTCCAGTATCTCGATCGTTACGTCAGGCCCCACACGTTCCGCCAACGCATCGATGATACGCTTTTTATGTACAGCAGTAATTAACCTGAAATTACCACTGTCAACCTGTAATTCTATATGCCGGTCATGCTTCGCTACCCAGGCACAGTTTGCCGCAAGATTCAGTGTCATGCCGGACAGCCCCAAATCTTTGTAATCTTCCTCCCAGATAAATGGCTTTGAACTAACACTATCCGCACTATCTCCGCTATCCGTACCATTTGCACGGTCGTTGTCAGAATCGGACGATGCCAGGTCAGGCTGGGCAGGTTTTGCGTCAGCCACATTCTCTTCCTTCTTCTCCTCCACCGCGAGCCAACCTTCCATCCCTGCCGAATCGGGTTTGGGGTATTGCAAATCATGATCACACAAAGGCATATCATCAAATTCAAGCGGCGGTGGCACCTGATCATAATCTGGAGGAGGAATCTGCTTAAATGCCGGATGGTCACTTAGCTGTTCAGGATTGTCTTTTTCTGCAAACGATTTTTGCACCAATTCATTGCAAGTTGAATTCGGCGCCTGCGTGGGCGTGGGCGTGGGCGTGGGCGTGGGCGTGGGCGTGGGCGTGGGCGTGGGCGTGGGCGTGGGCGAAAAGGCTATAGTGTCGGTCTGTGGTTTGCCAGAACAAACCGAACTGTTTAGCGCAACCGGCTTACCCAACTCTTCACTGGACTGGATATTCGGTTTGAATGCAAGCATTCTTAACAACACCATCTCGAAGCCTGATTTCAAATCCGGTGACATTGCCAGATCGTTACGCCCAACCAATGCAATTTGATACCATAATTGAACATCTTCAGCCGTCAAACAAGCCGCGAACCGACAAATAGTGCGTTGGTCACCCATCGAGTTGTCAGTCGCCCCCGGCACCGCCTGTTCGATCGCAACACGATGCAAAATATCGATCACATTTGCCAGTAACTCTCGATAATCAGGAGAGAACTGCGCCATTTCAGCACTCGCATCAAGCAACCCTTTTGCATCATTGTTGGCAAGATGCGCTATCAACTTGTGGGTTTGGGCATGATCAACCGTACCCAGCATTTCGCTTACCTGCGACTCATCTAACTGACTGTGGCAATAAGAAATTGCCTGATCCGTTAAACTTAACGCATCGCGCATACTACCATCGGCAGCCCGTGCCAGCAGCCACAAAGAAGCCGTCGAAAAAGTGATATTCTCCTGACCCAATATCCATTCCAAATAGTGAACGATTTTCTCTGCCGGCATATTTTTGAGATTAAACTGTAAACAGCGGGAAAGTATGGTTACCGGCAATTTTTGGGGATCTGTCGTCGCTAAAAGAAACTTAACGTGAGAAGGCGGTTCCTCGAGCGTTTTGAGTAGTGCGTTAAAACTCGAAGTAGACAACATATGCACTTCGTCAATAAGGTAAACTTTAAATCGGCCCCTCGTCGGCGCGTATTGCACATTGTCAAGCAGCTCGCGCATATCTTCGACTTTCGTTCTGGATGCAGCATCTATTTCAATCAGATCGATAAAGCGCCCTTCATTCACTTCCAGACAACTGGTGCACTGGCCGCAGGGCTCAGAGGTAATGCCACTCTCACAATTCAAACATTTTGCCAGAATTCGGCCGATGGTGGTTTTACCGACACCTCGAGTGCCGGTAAACAAATAGGCATGATGGAGCCGCTGATTATCCAACGAATGAATCAGTGCTTTGAGCACGTGCTCCTGGCCGACCATATCTTTAAACGACCCTGGGCGCCACTTTCTGGCCAATACTTGATAGCTCATAACGGTTTTAGCGGATAGATAAGATTGCGATAATTATTGTTGAACGCTTTATTTTTACATGAAAGAGACAGCAGATACCAACACCATAAAGCAACTTATGGCGTCCAGAATCACAGATTCAAGCACAACAAACTCAAGGCAAGCAACAAAGTTAAGAAGGGTGGCGACTTCCGCCAGCCGAACCCCGGCACACGATTCACCGCTGCGGCTGCTCCCTTCCGGGCCTGACCGGGTTAACGATTTCACGTTGCGAGGAGACCAACGGAAGTCACCAAAACAAAGAGCGAGCATTCTAACAGAGACATAATCGATCAATCAATGGCTTTATTTAATTCCGTCATGGTGTATCGAGATCGATAGCATTTGACCAGGCTTACCGGTTTTTATCGGCAAAAACCCTGATTTTGTGTTAGGTTTAACGCAACCGGCCACAATCGCAAGGGCATTGTCGCCTCATTTATCCATCACAACCCATGAGTTAGGGATATCTCTATGAAAGCGATTAACGATGTTGTTTTCAAATGGCTAAGGCATCGCAAGCGGGTAAAGGATCTAAAAACCAAAACCGACCACTTGTTAAACGTATTGGAGCAGAACGATAAAATCACACGCGCGATGATTCTCGCCATGAGTGCGGTGTTTCGGGCGCGAGTGATCGATCGTTCGGCGCAACTGTCGAAAGCGATCAACTACGCAGATAAAATGAGCAAAGAGCGAATAGGGCTTATTTTCGAGCTGCTTGCCGCCATCCAATCAAAAATGATTCAGGAAAAAGGGGCGCTGGATCAAAAGCTCGAAGCCCTGGAAATCAAGGAAAATGCCAGCGTCACCCATTGGGATAAATCGTTACTGGCGATGGATATCTGGATGACGACGATTGGTAACGGCTACACTCGTCATATAAACAAAAAGGTTTTAAAGATATGGGTATTGCTCGATGACGCATCGAATGAGCTGAAACAGGCCATCTTGTCGCTGCGAGAGCTTGAAGATACCGTCAATGACCTGAGCCCCGCACAAGCGGATATGTACGGAAGCCTGAACGATGAGCAGTGGCTATCATTATGCGCCTATCGACCCAAGTTCGCTAAAGACGCACTGAAAACTGACTAACCGATCAAGGACGCCTATCGAAATCAGGTTCTATGGCAGTTTCAATAGAAGGTTCGATCGATAGTTGAGCCTCGCTTTCCAATTCCGCCTTGTCAACCAGCTCTCCCGGCAGTTCAGATTTGATGGAGATACCCAACTTCTTGAAATCACTTGCCTGCTTGATCAGATTACCCCGGCCGGACACCAACTGACCAAAGGCTTTGTCATACACCTCCTTGGCCCGATCCAGTTGCCGACCAATACTCTGCATATTGCCGACAAAAGCATTGAGCTTGTCGTATATTTTACCTGCCCGTTCCGCCAGTTCAGCGGTATTCCTGTTCTGATCCTCAAAGCGCCATAATTGAGCCACGATATTCAGGCTGGTCAACAGCGTGGTGGGGGTGGCGACCAACACATTTTGTTCAATTGCCTTCTGAAACAACATTTCATCGTGCTTCAATGCCTCTACAAATGCCGATTCGATGGGAATAAACATAAACACCATTTCGGGCGACTTCAGGCCGGGCAAGGCATAGTAGTGGCGGTTCGACAATTCTTTGATTCGATTGGCAATATTTTGCGTATGTTCACTGATAGCGGCGCTCCGCTCGGCATCCTCTTCACTGTTGACAAAGCGTGTATACGCATTGAGAGAGACTTTTGCGTCAATAATCAGATGCTTGCCCTGTGGCAAATAAACCACGACATCTGGCCGACTTCGGCCATTCTCGGTAGAAAAACTTTGCTCCCTTTTATAGTCTTTATCCAACTGAAGTCCTGATCGCTCCAAGACATTTTCCAGAACCAGCTCGCCCCAATTGCCCTGCATTTTCTTCTGCCCCTGTAAGGCAACGGCCAAATTATGTGCCTGGGCAGTCATTTGCAAATTCATTGACTTGAGGTTGGCCAATTCACGATCCAATTCCGACTGCTTTTGGATTTCGGCAACGTGCATATCCTCTACCCGCTTTTTGAAATCATCCATCTGCTGTTTGAAAGGCACCAAAATGGAATCAAGCACTTCCTTGCTTTTTTCGTTAAACTGCCTGCCCTTGTTTTCCAGTATGCGATTAGCCAGATTCTCAAAATTTTCTTTCAACACGGTTTCCTGATTTGCCAATGCCTTCAACTGCTGCGCAAAGCCGGCCTCTTTTTCAGACAAAGTTGACTCCAACGCCGCATGTTGGCGTGTCAATGCCTGATAAGCCAACTGCAAATCGGTCAATTGAGCCGTTAGTTTATTTTCTTTTGTTTTTATTTCCGCAAATTGCTCATTTTTTATAGCCATTTGTCGATCAAAACCGGCCTGTTTTTCTTTGGAACCGGCAGCCAACAGAGCATTTTCGCGGATCAATCCCTCTTTTTCGGTGGTCGATTGCAGGTATTGATCTTGCGATGCTTCCAATTCGGATTGAACCTTCGACCGGGCTGCTCTTTCATTCTGAAGCTCGGCCAGCATCACCTCCACTTTCGTTTCCAGCTCATGTACCCTCGAGGTACGAGCCTGAAGTTCCACTGTCGATTGTCGATGCGCGTCGAGTTCCGTTTCCAGACGCGCCGCCAGTTGCTCATGAGTTCTTTTCAGTTCGGAATGACGTCTGACCATACTGGCCCGTGCCAGAGTAAAAACCAGCGAGCCAACCAGGGCACAAGATATAAGCAATTGAACATAATAGGGTATTTCCAGTGACTCAAACATAGTAGGGGTACTTTTATTACATTTTCAGGTGACCCAGTGTAATCCGTTCAGGCTGCCAAAAGAAAGAGTCTGGCAAACTCCGCCGCCAAAAAGCGTGACGGTTTTGTATTGCTTTTAGCGTTTATTTGTATTAGAGTTGCGCCCCGCAAAGTGCAGGAGAGGTGTCCGAGTGGTCGAAGGAGCACGCCTGGAAAGTGTGTGTACCGCAAGGTACCGAGGGTTCGAATCCCTCCCTCTCCGCCATTAAACAAAAAAACCGGTTCTCTGAAACCGGTTTTTTTGTGTCTGAACCCCGCCATCCCGGGGCCATCCAGCCGGTTTAAGCGTACCGAGGCATCTCCATTCCATCCCGACATGTGCCCGCTCTGGCTCTCTCTTGCTTGGGTCGATATTCTCTGTGACTGCCCGTTGGAAGCGTACCCCTCAAGTGCCGTTGTTACGCTTGCAGAAGCGATTGAAATCAATTTCTGACTGGATTGACGATAATCCGGTGCTGTATGGCGCTTTGCTCTGTTAAAGCAGATAAGAGAGTTGAGTTATAACGAGTTGGCGTTTTACCTGGAGGACTCGGCGACGTTCAACAGCTTTGTGCGGTTAGGCTGTAAGCTGTCCCCCTCCAAGTCGAGTTTGCAGGGATGGGTGAGCCAGATAACAGAGGCAAGTTGGCAGCAAATAAATCAACTGATTATCACCCAGGCCAAGATAGCGGGCATAGAAAAAGGGCGACAACCTTGGGTGGGGAACAATATGCATTCTGACGATGCGGTTCCACTGGATGTCTGCATCGCGGGTTTGCTCGGTAGGAATTTCTGCATTTAGTATTTTGGGGCGGACAATACGATTGACGACAAAGCCATTGAAGGCCTTCCGTTTGCGGTCATGAGCACGCACGCGCCAGCGCAATCCATTATCGACTAAAGCAAAGGGCACTATCTCTCGGGTAGTCAGGCCGCTAGAGAGTGATCGGTATTGAATCTGAAGTGCTTTCTTTTGGTGTATGGCCTGGGTGACGATGGCCAGGGTATCCAGATCTGGAAAATTGAGTTGTGTCGGAGATTCAGCGGTAACCAGTGGGTGTTGGCGGCCAGCGATACGCGCGACTATTTCACCCATATCAATGAACGCGACCGGATTTTAGGCTAGATTGAGCAATTCCTGATAGCCTATGATGTTCGAATTTTGCCCGTTACATTCGGTTCGGCACATAAACATATGATGGCGCAAAAACTTGACGGCCCGCTGCCAATCTATGACCAGCGCCCGATGATCGGTGGTCAGCCCCACCGCAAGTCGGCTTTTACGGTGCCGTTCAGCCTGTCGGGGCATCCGGTGGTGGGCGTGCCGATCGGACTGACCCGCGACGACCTGCCCATTGGGCTTCAGATCGTCGGGCAGCGCCGGCATGATGCAGACCTGATCGCCATTGCCATGGCTCTTTCCCACCCGCGCAATTCAAAACTCCGCCGATTAGGTGGTAAAGTAGCGAAGCCGCATTATCTGCTCGGCTTTCTATGCACTATAGCGAACACAGAACTCTCATCCTCTCTATGCTGTCTACAGCTACAGACACAGATTTGGAATCTGACTGCGTTACCTTACAGGAAACCAGCGAGACGCTCTCTGATCAGGACTTCGGCTTCACGCATTATGCCGCTGATCAACGCTTCACAGGTGGGAATATCATGAATCAATCCGGCGACCATACCGCATGACCAGGCACCGGCGTCCATTGTGCCTTCTTTCATGATTTTCGGGTAAACGCCTGCTACTTCGGCGATAATATCTTCAAATTTGAGATTATCGCCCAGTTTTTTCTCTTTTTCCATCAGGCGTTCGACAGCGGCGTTGTTCATTACCCGCTCTGTGTTTTTCAGGGAGCGCATTACCAGCCGTGTATCCAGTTCCGAGGCAGCGACAATGGCGTCTTTCACATTTTGGTGAACCGGGGCTTCCTTGGTGGCGATAAACCGGGTTCCCATATTCATACCTTCTGCTCCCATTGCGAGTGACGCAACCAGAGAGCGCGCGTCTGCCATACCACCTGAAGCGACAAAAGGAATGCTCAGTTCTTCGGCCGCACGTGGCAGCAAAATCATATTGGGAATATCGTCTTCGCCCGGGTGACCGCCACATTCAAAACCGTCTACGGATACAGCGTCACAACCGATTTCCTGCGCCTTTAACGCATGACGAACTGAGGTACACTTATGAATCACTTTAATACCGGCTTCTTTCAACGCTGGCATATACTTTTCCGGACTGCGACCAGCGGTTTCCACTATCTTTACGCCACCATCGGCAATCGCTTGAATGTAACCGGGATAATTGGGTGTAGTTACGATAGGCAGAAACGTCAGGTTCACCCCAAAAGGTTTATCTGTCATTTCGTTGCAGCGGGCAATTTCATTGGCCAAATCCTTGGGGGATTTCTGCGTCAGACCGGTAATCATGCCGAGTCCGCCCGCGTTTGATACCGCAGAGGCCAGTTCGGCAAAACCAACAAAATGCATGCCGCCTTGAATAATGGGGTGTTCGATCCCAAAGAGTTCGGTGATACGTGTTTTCATATTTTCGTGCGAGAGCCCCTTCCTTATCGGAGGGGAGGGATAGCACCTGCCGTCAGGCAGCCTGTTTCTCGACTCCTCCAATTGACTAGCTATCTTGGTAACTAACAAGTATGACCCGATCACGCGGTGCAGGAATATGCGCTCGGGTTGCGGGTGTTATTATCGACACGACCCGCCGGCCGCCTTGCCTGATGACAGGATAGCAGTTACCTGCCGCCCCGCCAAGGCGGGTAAAGTCGAGCTTCCTGCAAGCTCCGTCCTCCAAGACAGGGTGTGAGGTTCTTCAGTTACTGATCGACACAGAATGACAAAATCTTTCTAGAATACCCTGGTGTTCACAAATACTGACTTTGCAATCGGCAGATTACAAACGATACTCATTCACATTGCCAAAGGCCAGCTTTATTTATTGAAAATACCCAACCTGTAACTGAACACACATTATGGCAAGTATCTATAACCAGAATCCTACCGATTCCTCCAATATGCGGCTCTTGGACAATTCGATGTCATAAATTTATACCAATTCGGGAAGCTATCCAGGTACTGCCAAAATCCGTCAGGATCATGAAAACCTATCAGCTCAACCTCTTCGTCTGAAATATCGACAAACAACGCCACTGTGGCGATCTCTGAAAAAAGTACTGCAGAACATTTCCGACCCATGGCGCCAAACTCTATCATCAGCGCTTCTGAGTGTTTCAGTACCGAAGTATCGGTCTGTTTCCCGACCTCGGTTGTCAAAATATGTCGAAGAAACAGCCGGGATTTCCACCCCCCCTCATTCAGGTTTTTCAAGACACGTGTCTCGAAAACAACCTGGTGCGCTATCGCTCGTTCGCTCCAGTCAAGCAATCTCTTATCCTGCACATGATATTCTGATGTTGACATAACTCTATATCCTTTTTTGGTTTGAGTGGTATTTGAGAAGTAAAAACGTTCAGTTTAATCCCTTTGTCGTTATTCTCCATCCCGGCATCGCAAAAATAGCCAGAAATATGGATTATTTCTGATTATGGCATAAATCAATTCACCAAATTATTGAACCGGATGGTTAAACTCGACCTGAAGATATGGGTGCAGGCGAGTCAATGAGCAGATTATTCCGCTCTATCGATATTTGACAAGGGTATCGTAATAAAGGGTAAACCCAATGCATCTGTTTTCACGACCGCTTGCACCGTTTTGCCTCTTCGCTGTTGATTCTGCTCTCCCAGGTAATAATACAATTCCGCGATGCCATGAAATTTTTCCAGGGTTATCACATTCAGATGAGCACCATCGGCCATTCCAGGTACGTAACCAATCGGAATGGTAAAACCGAAGTTATCCAAATCCGTTGCTAACGAGGTATAAAAAATGGTTAACACTCTATCTGCTTTGGCGATTTCGGTAACCACCTTTGCCTTGTATTCGTTTTCCAGCTCAAAAACCAGCCTTTGATCGGCATAGTTCTTTAACGCTGAATCATAGAGAAAGTGAGAGACGACATAGACTGATTTACCCGCTAACCTGGCAAACTCGTTTTCCGGTAACTGAACGATCAAATCATCTATGCTGTGAGATACTAACCGTTGCGCTGTGGAGCCGGTCAGACTGTTTTGTATTTCTCTGCTGGAGCAACCAGCGAGTAAAGTCGCAATAACAATAATGACAAGGGGGAGTCGAATAATCACTTGAGCCAATTCCTTTTATTAATTCGGCAGAAATTGTACCGGTCAGCCTCGTATTTATCCAGTCAAGCCGGATCATTATGAATTGAGTCCATTTGACGGCCAGAACTAAATCTAACAACGTCTCGCTTTAAGGTTGCGTCCCTTGATTTTACCTTTTTGTAGACCGGCCAGCGCTCGCTTTGCCACCCCCCTCTTCACAGACACATAAGAGACAAAAGGGAAAATGGATATCTTTCCGACATCATCACCGGCAAGCCCGACCGTGCCAGTCAGGGCGCCCAGTATATCGGTGGCGCGAATTTTTTGCTTTTTACCGGCATCGATACTGAATGTCACCATCGACGGAGCACATGGAAAACGGGTTTTATCCACCAGCGTTCCCGCATCCAGAACAGTCAGATTCATAGCTTCGATGATGCGCTCATAACGCCAATGATCCGGCTCGGTCATCAGGCTGATCGCGACACCGGCTTTACCAGCCCGACCGGTTCTGCCAATTCGGTGGGTATATACATCTGTGTCTTTGGGCAGATCATAGTTAACCACTGCATCCAGATCGTCAATGTCGATTCCCCGCGCTGCCACATCTGTGGCCACCAGCATGGTTATACTCCGGTGAGAAAACCTGACCAACGTTTGATCCCGGTCTTTTTGCTGCATATCTCCCTGCAGAGACAGCGCCTGGTAACCTGAATCCCGCAAATATTGCCAAACCTCCGCGCAAGTTAACTTGGTATTGCAGAATACCACCGCATGGCCAGGCCGATACTTTGCCAGAACGCCTGATAACGCCTGCAATTTCGTTTTCTGCTGACAACGATAGAAACTTTGTTGAATATGATCGCTGGCATGAACACTCTCTACTGTCACCATAACCGGATTCACCTGAAACTGGCCACTTAGCGATCGAATATCATCCGGGTAGGTTGCCGAGAACAGCAGTGTTTGTCGCTTGTCTGGAATTTGGCTGGCAATGGCTTTGATGGCCTCGATAAAGCCCATATCGAGCATTCGATCAGCCTCGTCCAAAACCAGTGTAGTCACCTGATCGATGTTCAAGGTTCGCTTTCGAAGGTGATCTTGCAGGCGTCCGGGCGTGCCGATAACAATATGGGCACCAAATTCCAGTGAGCCTATCTGCGGACCAATGGGTTGGCCGCCGCAAAGTGTCAATACCTTGATATTAGGTATCTGCCTTGCCAGCCGCCGGGTTTCTTCAGCGACCTGAGCGCTCAACTCCCGTGTCGGGCAAATAACCAAAGCCTGGACCGCAAAGTTTTTTGGATTGACCCGGTTAAGCAAGGCCAAAGAGAATGCCGCTGTTTTGCCGCTCCCAGTTTTTGCTCTAGCAATGATATCCCGCCCGGCCAATGTATGCGGCAGGCTTTCGGCCTGAATTTCTGTCATCGAGTGATATCCCAGTGACGCCAGATTGTTGAGTAACGCGGGAGACAGGGATAGCTGACTGAAGGGTTTTGTCGTCACGAAGAACCTGCTTGAAAAAAGATTCGCTGATAGGGGTAGTAATGTCATTATAACAAGTTACACTATGATCACGGTCGATAGTTTTGTTGTTACCAGCCTGGTTTACCGTGCTTGTCGGCAAACCGCCGCTAAGGCAAAAATGATAACGACCCCAACCATTACCGGCACGACAATTATCAACAAACCAGTTACCAGGAGCAATTGATGTCCCTCAGCAAAGACATTGTAGATGAAATAAATATACTGATGCAGTTCAGGCGCAGCACCATGCTGGACGGTATAAAAGTCCACTCGACGGCAACACAAGCGACCAAAGATGCGGCCAAGCGGCTCCACGCCAAGGGTCTGATAACCCGACCTGATGGTGGTTACCTGACCTTCCTGGGAGTCGAAACGGCCGAACATGCACAAGGACTATACAATATGCTCACGCTGGGAGAGGCCAGCCACCCACACACTGAAAACAACACTAACGCTTCGTAATTATCCGGTAACGGCCGGAGGCGCCTCACCGGCCAGCCTGGATCGACGCGGCTGACTGAGCACGACACCCAAAATAACCAGAATAATCGCCCCCCACTGCAAGGCGGCAATTTGTTCTCCAAGTAAGCCTACCGAGAAAACAAGGGAAATAACCGGCAATAAATTTGTGTAACTCGCCGCCGCCGTTGCCGACAAGTGACCCAGACCATAGTTAAAAAGACCATAGGCACCAAGGGTAACACCCAACCCGAGGTAAAACAGGGTGCCGATCAAATCAATGGATATTGATTCGGGCCAATCGGAAGCGAACGCAAAAGGGGCGAAAAAAATGACGCCAACGAAACTTTGTAACGCGGTTAACAAGAAAGCGGAATATTGTTGCACCAGATATTTAACCATTAGGGTGTAACCGACCGCACTGCACATGGCCAGGAACTCAAGAAAATTACCTAATACGGGGTTCGGTGCCTGCTTGTCGTCTTCTCCTGTCACCGTCATCAGCATCACTCCCAGAACAGCAATCAGAAAGCCAAACCATTGTCTCTTTGTGCTGGTTTCAGCAAAGAACAGGTAAGCGGAAAGCGCTACCATCAACGGCAGCATCGCCGTCACCATCCCGGCCTGCCCGGCGCTGGTAAATTTCAACGCCTGTGCCTCAAAAATAAAATAGAGACAAGGCTCAAACAACACCATACCAAGCAAAAACTTCCAGTCGCCTGTTCTGTAGTCAACTTTTGGGTCAATCCATAACCAGGCGACCAGAAACGCCGTCGCTCCAATCAAAAATCGCATAAAAACCACTATCATTGGCGCCAATTCATTGACCGCAAATTTTAGCGCAACAAACGAACTCCCCCACAACACCATGGCTACCAACAGCGCCGCATGAGCCCGAACCAAACTAGAACCCTTCATCGCATTTCCTTTTCGGTATTTCTCAACAGAAGCCAATCAGATGATTGTGGTTTTTGCCCATCACAGGTGGCTTTTTGTCTTTTACAACTGCTCCTGATCTATCTGATAAATCAGGCATAATAATGCAAATCAGGCGAGCATTGAAATAACCGGAAGGTCTGTTTTTCAGATAAATCAAGTGGAACTGTCACCCATGGAAGGATACGCTTTTTATACAAAATAGTCGCCACAATTACAGCATCGATCCGGCGAAAAAGAGGGTTTTGCTTAGGCAAAAAAAAGGGTTCTAACGATAGAACCCTGAATAAATAGAGAAAAATGAAACAAGGAAAAGTTCAATAGAACTACAACCCAAGGAGTCATCCTTTACGCTTACAATTATTGCCCATAAATCCGGAATCTTCTGTTTAGCTTATGTCACTTTTTGTTACGAGCAGCGCTAGATTGGTAACATCACGTAAATACGGATCACCGAACAACCAAAGTTGCGGAATCAGGCAATAGATGCCCACCGCTATCGGCCCTGAAACTGTAACTGGGTCTCCTTCGCTTCCCAACCCTCCAACCCTTTTGCTCCATGCCTGGCCTGACTTCAACATCCAGTATCAGTCTCAGGTTGCCAATCATAAAGGAAAGTGTCTTTTTCTTCTAACTGATGCTCTTTTTCAGCCAGCGATTTGTAATAGAAGACAAAACGATTGTCCTCCCGGAAAAGGCATTTGATTTTATTGCGTTGTCGATTGGTGAAAGCATAGAGCGCACCGCTAAATGGATTATGCTCCAGCTCCTGTTCAACGAAAGCGGCCAGCCCTCGAATGCTTTTTCTGAAATCGACCGGGTCACGGTAGAGAAAAATGGCAGGCATTGCCTCACTGGGGCGAAATCCAATTCGAATCGGGTAACCGGAGGTGTCTAACCTCCCGTCCCCACAACATCCTGCATGCGGGTCCGCACTGGGCGTTTCACTCAGAATAGTGAAGCTTGATCCAACCACCACGCAACACGTATAACCCCTCAGATTTTAGGTAAGCATTGGATAATGCCTGATTAATCCCCGGCGTTTTGAGCACACGCTCACCGGCATGATCTGACCTCACGAGTATCGTGAAGTCGTCCGCGTAGCGGGCAAACTTGTGGCCTCGATTTTCCAGTTCTTTGTCCAATGGGTCGAGCATAACGTTCGCCATTCAGGCATTATATGTAAAATCAGAATTGCAACCTGTGTCGTATCGAGTTACACTTGTTAGCTATGATTTTATCGTTTAAACATAAAGGCCTGGAGAAGTTTTTCAAAACAGGAAAACTCT
Source organism: Gammaproteobacteria bacterium (assembly GCA_002747055.1). GTDB lineage: Bacteria > Pseudomonadota > Gammaproteobacteria > Pseudomonadales > Oleiphilaceae > LZORAL124-50-18. The sequence goes on along the minus strand of PDSQ01000034.1, from coordinate 2,683 downwards.
CCAGCATTCAAGTAAAGCACTCCAAACGGCTAAAGCTCATTCTAGGCCGTTTAAATGCTTCTACATCACCAAACGATATGAATCTGCCCGGATTATTTTTGCACCCTCTAACTGGTCATAGAGCTGATCTATGGTCTGTTCGTGTTAGCGGTAATTGGAGAGTTACTTTTCGCTTTAACAGTGAGCACGCAGAAATAGTCAATTACGAAGATTATCACTGAGGTGACATTATGCTTATGCACAACCCACCGCATCCAGGTGAAATTATCAAAGAGCTCTGCCTTGAACCTTTAGAGTTAAGTATTACTGCAGCAGCAGAGGCTTTAGGTGTCAGCAGAAAAACTTTATCCAGCATAATTAATGGTAAAGCAGGAATCAGTCCTGAAATGGCTGTAAGGCTTTCTATTGCATTCAATACTTCATCTGAAAGCTGGATGAACCAGCAAACTCAATATGATTTATGGCAAGCTGAAGCTCATCGTAAAGAGCTTCATGTTAAATCATTAGTTGCAGCATAAAACATAACAATCGGGTAGCCGACTGTCTCTAACCCTCAGACTGGGTCATTGGAAGGTAACCGCTCAGACCAAGACGTCATTGACTATACGTCTTTGATTCTGGTTCAATTCAAGCAACTGTTCCATAGTGAGATCATCAATATTCATTTACGCTTTCCACCACTGAACGCATCGGGTTTTCGGAAAATTTCCTCTTCATCGGGATCAGTTAAAAACACTTCAAGAGATTCAACTCGACTCATGGCATAGTTCAGTGCATTACTCAACGGATTGGTCGGGGTAAGATCTAATCGCTGACACTGCTTTTTACACCACAACCAAAATGTGTCGACCACAGGTGTGCTGTGAATTTGCCGATACTCCTTCTTGGCCCAGCCTGTTAATTTACTATTTCGGATCTGCTCTTCATGCCGATACAAGGCACCAATCATCGCCAGCGCTTCACCAGCGGCTTCCGGCTCCAGGATCAATGCCTTTTCAACGTACCTTCTTGTATGTGCCCGTTCGGCTTGTTGTGCATTCTCTTTGAGCAGAGAAGCCACCTCGCAAAGGAGTTGCGCCGTGTCTGGTCTAGTGGGTCTGGATGCTGAAATCATGGTACACGTTATACCCTTATCGCCCTGATCATGCTCGATAAAATCGCTTTCTGGCAGTCATTTTCTCCTAAAGAAAACAAACAAATGACCGCTGAGCGGCTCCTCGCCCAGTTGGTTTTTAGCCAGCGCAATTAACCCGTCATACGACTTTCTCATAACTCTTGTGAAAGCGGGGATTAAATTACGTCTTGGTTTGAACGGTTACAAATCAGCATCTTTTATTAGCTCCCCTCCTGCCGGACAATTTCTCCTGTTCACCCACGCAGGAGACAATCATGGACAACAACCAACCTGAAGAACTACACACCTACTGGATGCAGCAAGTAACGGCCTGGAAATTATCCCGTATTTCCCAAGCGTCCTTTTGCAAAAAACACGACCTTATTTAGTCGCCCCTGAAAAACACCCAACCTTATGAATTTTATTAAAATCCCCCATTTCAGGGAGATAAATTCGACCAAAAATAGTATACTGGCTCCTTCTGTAATCACCACTCAAACCCCGCCCATATCTGCCGCAGTTTTTAATCGAGAAAAACTGTTACCAGTATTTCAAGTTTTCATTTCCAGAAAAAATTTCAAGCGAAGAGCTATAACAAGAAGTGTCGTTGAGAAAGGTATGACGCCATATCGATCCCTACTTCCCTTATTTACGAGACACTTAACGCTTACCCCACATTGACCGCAGCCCGCCTATATGAAATGGCAAAGCAGCGAGGTTATCCCGGAGGAGCCAGCCAGTTTCGACAACGTATCAGTCAGTTAAGACCGCGAAAGCCGGCAGAAGCCTATTTACGCTTGCGCACATTACCTGGTGAACAGGCACAAGTGGACTGGGGGCATTTCGGTTACATGCACATCGGTAAAGCCAAACGGCCATTAATGGCATTTGTCATGGTGTTGAGCTGGTCACGACAGATCTTTCTGCGCTTCTACCTGAATCAGCAGATGGAGAATTTTTTGCATAGTCATCTGGCGACATTCAATTCATGGCAGGGGCTACCCAAAGTATTACTTTACGATAATTTAAAGTCGGCCGTTATAGAGCGGCAAGGTGATGCCATTCGTTGCCACCCTGTCTTGCTGTCACTTTCAGCTCATTACCGGTTTGAACCTCGACCTATCGCCGTCGCCAGAGGAAATGAAAAGAGTCATGTTTCATAATGCACCTCTTTAGGTAGTTGCGGTAGAAGTTGATTTCTTGTGTTTTGTTCTCATTGCTTTTTTTAATGGATGATGCTGATATTTAACCGGCGTATCCATATCGGGTGAGGCGTTTGGCAATTTCTTCCACGGTGAGCAGATGGCGTTCACGGAGCCGGTCATAACGACTCGTAAGCTAATAATCTTCTCTAATATGATGGACGATATTCGGGTTAAAAGGGAAGCCTTTGCCTGAGGGGAATCCCCGTTCATTGAGAAGTTGCTGTTCTCCTTTGTTGATGAGTTCAAAGGAGCCAAGGTACTTGTAGAGACTGTAATTTATTTTGTGTAACTGCCTTTCACTAGTACCCTAGTTACAGGGTTAAGGAAAGGCAGGAAAATGAATAAAAAACAACTTGAAGCTTTT
>PDSQ01000063.1 GCA_002747055.1 Gammaproteobacteria bacterium | reverse complement strand
GAAACTCTCTGGTGCGATGGCAACGATCAATAATGGGTTTAATGGAATTACCAATGATCGTCGTATTCAGGCGATTATTATCGGCTTTATGTTTGGCGCTTTTATTGAGGGTGCTGCCGGTTTTGGTACTCCTGCGGCGCTGGCTGGCCCGCTGATGGTTGGTCTTGGCTTTCCTCCTCTGGCAGCGGCAATGGTGGCGCTGATCTATAATTCTGTGCCTGTTCCTTACGGTGCGGTTGGTACTCCTATCTCCGGCGGAGCGATGAAGACCCTTGGTGATAGTCTTGCCCATGCCAATATTGACCCGGAAATGTTCAAGATGGCGTTGACCCAGTGGGTCGCTATCCCCAATGCGATTGTCGGTATCTTTGTCCCGCTGCTGGGGATTGCCATTATGTGCCGTTTTTTCGGTAAGGAGCGTTCTTTTAAACCAGCCCTGGCGGTTGCTCCTTTCGCTATTTTTGCCGGGCTTGTGTTTGTTATACCCTATGTATTGATTGCTTCTTATCTTGGCCCGGATCTTCCTTCTCTGCTGGGTGCTTTTATCGGCCTCGGTATTATAATCTTTGCGGCGAAGAATGGTTTTCTTATGCCAAAAGATAACTGGGATTTTCCTGCCAAGGAGGAGTGGGAGGCAAACTGGAAGTCGGCAGAAGATACCGGTGATGTCGGCGAAGCAAAGATGGGACTTATCCGTGCATGGATGCCTTATGTGCTGATCGCTCTTATTCTGGTTGTTACCCGGATTCCTTCTCTGGGACTGAAAGGAGTTCTTGCTTCACAATCTCTTAACCTGAACGGTGTCCTTGGCATTGAAGGTCTGGATTATGCGTTAAAATGGGCTTATCTCCCTGGTACTATTCCATTTATTCTGGTTGCAGTTATTACCAACTTTATTCATGGTATGAGTCCTGCCAAGGTTGTCGAGTCATGGAAAATTACCTTTAAACAGATAACTGGTGCGGCTATTGCCCTGTTTGCCGGTGTTGCCATGGTACAGCTTATGCTGAAATCCGGTACCAACCCGGCAGGACTTGATTCAATGCTGACCACCATGGCGAAATCTGTCGCCAATCTTTCTGGTCAGGCTTATCCGGTTATTGCCACACTGGTTGGTGTTCTTGGCTCCTTTATGTCCGGTTCGGCAACTGTTTCCAACCTGCTGTTTGCATCGCTGCAGTTCCAGACAGCAAATATCCTCCAGATGCCGGAGGTTATTATCGTTGCGATTCAGACCACTGGTGCGGCTCTTGGTAATATGATTTGTGTCAATAACGTTGTTGCCGTCTGTGCGACTGTGGGTTGTATCGGCGCGGAAGGGTTGATTATTCGCAGAAATGCCATTCCTGCCTTTATCTACTATCTGGCAATTACCGCGGTTGCCCTTGTCTTTATGTATGTACTGGGCATTGATCCTATCCCTCTGGATACGATCAGCTGGTAATTTTTCTGTTTTGTCCTGCGGCTGCTCGCTGTTATGCGGGCAGCCGTTGTTGTTTTCTCCGTTGTCTTCACTTTTTTTCAAAGATATTGCTTTTCCCTGCCTATCTGTCTAAATTGTTCTGTATAATTTCAATTTTACAAGTGCTCTTCAGCCAGAGAGGCCAGTCAGGATAAAGGCTTTTGGTGTGGCGTACTCTGCTGATGATAAGAATGGTTTTTGCAATCTGCCTGGAGGAGGGGAGATGGCCGGTATAGAGTCCGCTTATCGTGATGTTGATGTCTCTCATGCGGTGGAGATTGTGCCCAGAGTCTGGTGGGTGGGAGCCATTGACCAAGGCATCTTGCAAAGTCATGCCTATCTGATTGAGCAGGGAGATAATTCCGCTCTGATTGACCTTGGTTCAAAGCTGACTTTTTCTACAACACTGCGGAAGATTAATGAGGTGGTCTCCTTTGATTCGATCAGATATTTTATCTGCCACCATACCGCCCCTTATGTCGCCGGCGCCTTGCCTCTTCTCGAACAG
>PDSQ01000058.1 GCA_002747055.1 Gammaproteobacteria bacterium | reverse complement strand
CTAACTGCCTGTTTTGTGGTGACACACTGTTCGGCAGTGGCTGCGGACGGGTATTTGATGGCAGCATGAGCGACCTGCATGCTTCGCTGCGCCGTATTGCCCGACTACCACCAGAGACACAGGTGTATTGTGCACATGAATATACCGTGGAAAATATCGGCTTTGCCAAATGGGTGGAACCGGACAATGCCGATATCGACAAGCGTCTGGAAGAATGCTGGGAGTTACTGGATAGTGGACACGCCACAGTACCGTTTACACTGGAAAATGAATTCAGAAGCAACCCGTTTCTGCGTACTCACATCCCGGAAGTGATCCGGAAAATTGAAGCAGTGGCAGGACGGGAGCTAAAAACACCAGCGGAAGTATTTGCGGCGATGCGAATCTGGAAGGATACCGAATACGATTAGGTAATCTCGCATTATCATCATCGACTAGCCGTAATAAATCTGCCACCATAGCGCCGTTTTTTACGGGTCAGTTGAGGAAACGACGCCATGCTGGAAGTCTGGCAGGAACGCTTGGAACAATTAAAAGCCAACAAACTGTTTGAACTGTTTGTCATTGCGGTCATTATCTTTTCGGCGCTGCTAATCGGTGTTCACACCTACGAAAACGAACTGTTTTCGACAGAAACCATGATGGTGCTCAAGGTACTGGACTTTGCGGTTACCCTGTTCTTTCTGGTCGAAATCCTGATCCGCTTTCTGGCGGAGAAAAATAAAAAGGACTTTTTCAGGAACGGCTGGAATATTTTTGACACCCTCATCGTCACTGTCAGCCTGATTCCGATTGATAACACCGAAACCGCCGTTCTGGGGCGGCTGATTCGTATTTTCCGGGTGTTGCGGATGGTTTCTATTATCCCTGAGCTGCGCCTGCTACTCAATTCATTACTGAAAGCCCTGCCACAGCTGGGTTATGTCATGTTGCTGATGTTCATTATTTTTTATATTTACGCAGCCATTGGCAGCACACTGTTCGAAAATGTCAATAAAGAGCTGTGGGGCAATATCAGCATTGCCATGCTGACCCTGTTCCGGGTGATGACCTTTGAAGACTGGACAGATGTCATGTATGAAACCATGAAACACCCCGAAGGCTCCCCCTTCTCATGGATTTATTACCTGACCTTTATTTTCTTCACCACTTTTGCCTTCCTGAATATGGTGATCGGGATTGTGGTCAATGTCATGGAGCAGGAGCGCCACAAGCTCTATGCTGAAGAACATCCAGATGAGCCGGACCTGGCCAGTCTGCAACAGGACATTCGTGAGTTAAAGGCGTTGGTGCTTCATAACCGGCAACACAATCAGCAAAAGCCTGCGGGGAACGAATAACAGAACCAAGTAAATAGACGTTGGCCTCTGCAATTATTACATCCGCTCCAGCACTGCAATGCCCAGCAGATCCAAACCGGTTTTCAGCGTATCAGCCGTCAGCCCCGCCAGGCACAGGCGGCTGTTACGCATCGTTTCAGGTACATCGTCTTTCAGAATCGGGCAGGCTTCGTAAAAACTCATAAAGTGACCGGATAATTCGTAAAGATAGTTGCACAGCTGATTCGGCATTCCGTCCCGTGCAGTACTCTCAATCGTTTCCGCAAACTGCAACAGTTTAACCGCCAGGGTGCGCTCAGCCGTCTGTTCCAGCTGAATTTCAGCCGCCGAAAAATCATCGCTACCCGCCTTGCGGAAAATACTCTGAATCCGTGCGTAGGCATATTGCAGATAGGGGGCAGTATTGCCTTCAAAACTGAGCATATTGTCCCAGCTAAAAATATAATCCGAAGTACGGTTTTTGGATAAATCGGCGTATTTAATCGCACCGATCCCGACTTTACGGGCAATCTCACGCCGCTCCGCTTCCTCCAGATCAGGATTTTTCTCGCTGACCAACGTATAAGCCCGCTCCACAGCCTCTTCCAGTAAATCGGCCAGTTTGACCGTGCCACCGGTACGGGTCTTAAACGGCTTA
>PDSQ01000033.1 GCA_002747055.1 Gammaproteobacteria bacterium | reverse complement strand
TGAAGGAGTCAGTATACTATTTTTGGTCGAATTTATCTCCCTGAAATGGGAAATTTTTAATAAAATTCATAAGGTTGGGTGTTTTTCAGGGGCGACTAAATATAGACGCTTCTATTGGACATAGAAACAACCTGAAAAAAAGGACGGCAAAAACCGCCTTTTTTTTCGTCTATCCGAACCTGGATGCCAAATTCCAGGTTCGGAACAAAGCATGATAGCAGACTGAAAAACCTGGTTAACCCTGGCCTTTAATCTCTTTCAAACCATTATAAGGTACCTTGCCAAGTTGCTCTTCAATTTTAAGTAAACGATTATACTTGGCTACCCGGTCAGAGCGACACAGCGAACCGGTTTTAATTTGCCCGGCACAGGTACCCACGGCCAGATCGGCAATCGTCGTATCTTCTGTTTCTCCTGAACGGTGAGAGATAACCGCAGTATAACCGGCCTCTTTAGCCATTTTGATGGCATCCAGTGTTTCTGACAAACTACCGATCTGATTGAATTTAATCAGTATCGAGTTGGCAATATTCTTTGCAATACCTTCGGAAAGAATCTTGGTATTGGTAACGAACAGGTCATCGCCAACCAACTGAACCTTATCGCCACTGATTTTGGTATGCTCGGCCCAGCCATCCCAATCGCTTTCATCCATACCGTCTTCTATCGAGACAATCGGATATTTGGCACATAAATCGGCCAGATAATTGGCAAACCCGGCAGAATCAAAGGTTTTGCCTTCACCGCTCAGGTTGTACTGACCGTTCTCGTAAAACTCTGAAGACGCACAATCCAGCGCCAAGGTGATATCTTTACCCAGCTCGTATCCAGCATTGGATACCGCTTCCTGAATACTGGTCACGGCCGCTTCGTTGGAGGCGAGATTAGGAGCAAAACCACCTTCATCACCGACAGCGGTATTCAGCCCCTGGCTGCTCAGTACTTTTTTCAACGCATGGAATACTTCGGCACCGGCACGAAGTGCTTCCGCAAAACTGGTAGCGCCGACGGGCTGAACCATAAACTCCTGAATATCCACATTGTTATCGGCGTGCTCACCGCCGTTGAGAATATTCATCATGGGTACCGGCATGGAATATTGTCCAGGTGTTCCGTTAATTTCGGCAATATGCTCATAAAGCTCGACACCTTTTGCCATCGCTGCCGCTTTGGCAGCGGCCAGTGAAACCGCCAGTATCGCATTGGCGCCCAGATTCGCCTTGTTTTCGGTACCGTCCAATTCGATCATCTTGTTATCCAGTGCCCGCTGATCGGATGCATCCATCCCCAACAGAGCATCTCGAATTTGACCATTGACCCCGGCTACTGCCTTTAGGACACCTTTGCCTAAATAGCGCGACTTATCGCCATCACGCAATTCAAGCGCTTCACGAGACCCTGTGGACGCGCCTGAAGGCGCACAAGCGGAACCGATATGTCCCGATTTCAATTTAACATCCGCCTCGATAGTAGGGTTACCCCGGGAATCCAGAACTTCACGTGCTTTAATATCGACTATTTCCATCATTGATTTTTATCTCCAAAACATTTAATTATTGTCAAAACCGCTAAAGTGTTGCCTGAACAAAAACCACCGTCCAAGCAAAAAACAACTCAATCCGTGTCTAACTGCTCGAACCCTTTGATCAGATTATCAATTTGTTTGATTTGATCAAGAAACGGCGCCAACTTATCCAGTCTAAGCGCACTGGGGCCGTCGCACTTCGCTTTATCAGGATCGGGGTGCGCTTCCAAAAACAAGCCTGCCAACCCAAGAGCCATGCCAGAACGCGCCAACTCGGTCACCTGGCCACGTCGACCTCCGGATGCCGCACCCGACGGGTCTCGGCACTGCAAGGCATGAGTCACATCGAAAATAATCGGCAAACCATTGCTGACCTGTTTCATCGTATGAAACCCGAGCATATCTACCACCAGGTTATCGTAACCGAAACAGGTACCGCGTTCACAAAGGATAAGATTATTATTTCCAGCCTCGCGAAATTTTTCAACAATATTACCCATTTGAGCGGGACTCAAAAATTGGGGCTTTTTCACATTCACGACCGCCCCGGTTCTTGCCATCGCAACCACAAGATCGGTCTGGCGAGCTAAAAATGCCGGCAACTGAATCACATCACATACCTCTGCCACCGGCTGTGCCTGATAAACTTCATGGACATCAGTAATGACCGGAACATCGAAGTGGCGTTTAATCTCTTCAAGTATTTTCAGCCCCGCAGCCATGCCCGGACCTCGATAAGAATGCACAGAAGAACGATTCGCTTTATCAAACGAGGCCTTGAAAACGTAGGGAATACCCAGCTTTTCAGTCACATTTTTATACGCCTCGGCAACTTGCATAGCCAAATCACGAGATTCCAGCACATTCATCCCGCCAAAAAGCACAAAGGCAGAATCGTTGGCAACGCTAATGTCACCGACTTTAATTGTTTTCTGCCCGCCTTTTTCTCGATACACCATTCTTGTTTCCTGAGATACCTGTGTTTTCTGAGCCATAACCATTTTACCCGAATAACTGATTGAATTAATACCGGCCAGGCGTCGCCACGGGCAACCTATTTCGAACCGGCATATTCAACCGCAGCAGTGACAAACCCCTGAAACAGACCGTGGCCGTCTCTCGGTGTCGAGGTAAACTCAGGATGAAACTGACAAGCGACGAACCAAGGGTGATCCGCCACCTCGACCACTTCTACCAGCTCACCATCAACAGACGTTCCAGACACCATCAGACCAGCGTCTATCAAACGAGGCAGAAGCGTATTGTTCACCTCGTAACGATGACGATGACGTTCAACGATTTTATCTTTACCATAACAGGCGCGTGCTTTGGAGCCCGGGGTCAGTTTACACTCCTGACCACCTAATCGCATGGTTCCCCCCAGATCTGACTGCGCGGTTCGCGTTTCGACATTACCTTTCGAATCCGTCCACTCTGTAATCAAACCGATAACCGGTAACTCGGTATCGGCGTCAAATTCAGAACTATGTGCGCCTTCCATACCGGCCACATGCCGCGCAAACTCGATTACCGCCACCTGCATACCCAGGCAGATCCCCAAATAAGGTACCTTGTTTTCCCGAGCATATTTTACCGTCTGAATTTTACCCTCCACTCCCCGTTCGCCAAAACCGCCGGGGACCAGAATAGCATCTACATCTTTCAGTACCTCGAAGCCCTTCCGCTCAATTTCTTCAGAGTCAATATAACGCATGTTTACCCTGGTTAGAGTATGGATGCCGGCGTGTTTTATAGCCTCGATCAAGGATTTATAAGCGTCCAGAAGTTCCATATACTTGCCCACCATGGCAATGGTGATTTCTCGCTCCGGATTGCTTTCCATCTCGACAACGCGTTGCCACTCAGATAAATCCGGCAGATCACAATCGAGACCAAAACGATCGACAATCACATCGTCGAGGCCATACTGATGCAGCATCAGGGGAATCGAGTGGATACTCTTTGCATCTTGGAGGGGAATAACGGCGCGCTCTTCCACATTGGTGAATAGCGCTATTTTCTTGCGGGAGGAAGCGTCAATTTCACGCTCGGCACGACAAATCAGGATATCCGGCTGAAGGCCCAGAGAACGCATCTCTTTGACACTGTGCTGGGTCGGCTTGGTTTTCAATTCACCGGCGGTTGCAATGTAGGGTACCAGGGTCAAGTGCATAAACATGGCTCTTTTACTGCCCACCTCAACCCTGAGTTGACGAATGGCTTCCAGGAAAGGCTGAGATTCGATATCGCCGACCGTACCACCGATTTCAACCAGTGCAACATCATGTTCACCGGCACCTTCTACGATTCGATGTTTAATCTCGTCGGTGATATGCGGGATAACCTGAACCGTGCCCCCAAGATAGTCTCCCCGACGCTCTTTTCGGATCACATCCTCGTAGATGCAACCGCTGGTAAAGTTATTTCGTTTGGTCATCGTGGTACGGATATAGCGCTCGTAATGGCCAAGATCGAGGTCTGTCTCTGCACCGTCATCCGTCACAAATACTTCACCATGTTGAAACGGGCTCATTGTGCCAGGATCGACGTTGATATAAGGGTCGAGTTTCAGCAGTGTAACTTTTAACCCCCGGGCTTCGAGAATCGCGGCAAGAGAAGCGGAAGCGATGCCTTTCCCCAAAGAAGAAACCACACCACCGGTGACAAAAATATAGCGTGTCATGCGTATCCCGTAGATTTTCAAATTAGACTGTTTTGGGGGAGATAGTCATCTCAATGATGGGACGCCAGAGTAACAGAAAGTGACTTTGTTCACAATTGATTTACTTCACTCTGACCAAGAAAGCACGATGTCTTTACCAGCATATTGCTCAACCACACCGACACCGAAAACCGCGACCAGTTTATCCGAGCTGTAAACGCAAGGCACAATGTCTCGCAACCAGTATGGAATACGGTTTTCTCGGAGTAACTTCTTTACCGATTTGGTCGGCCGTTTAAACAACTTCATCTTCTGACCATACTGGCGAAACCGGATAGACAACGACTGACTGGAAACACTTTGTGCAGAAACGACTAGACTCATTTCATTTTTTTGCGCTAAATCCGCCGCCATCTCCCGACGATAAATAGATATATTGCCGACAGGCAATTGATTCACCTGCCCCGGTTCAACGAGACCAAGCTCAATAGGTACAGACCGGTCAAATTGCTTGCCAAGCTCAGCTACCTGCCGACCAATATAAAGTCCACCATAACACTTCTTGATTTCGCTAAGCCCTCGCTCATCGCCATGCCAGACGATCGTACTCTTCGATCCTTCATTCGCCTGCAACACTTCCGGCCAGATGCGATCAAACTGCTTTTTGCCTGGAAATGAGTGTCCGGTTACTCGCAACCAATAACGCAACAGATTTTTTTGCCGAACCCGACTCAACGATCGTATCCGCTCGATAGCTAACGGGTAACAGCCCCAACCTGACAGTATTGTAATGGGGTGAACCTTGGCGAGCGCTGTGCTTTGTAGATCCTCCTGCGCAACTTCGATCGCCAACTGTTCAGTATCCCGACAATGTTGCGCTGACGCAGACACCCCCCGCAACGCCTTTGGCCATTTTTGAACGATCACGGGAAGGACTTGATGACGAATATAGTTTCGGTCAAAACTCAATGACTGATTGCTTTCATCTTCCAGCCAATGAAGCCCTGTTTCATTGGCAAATGCAAGCAGACAGGAACGTGCAACACCAAGCAGAGGACGATAAATCCGATAAGATCCCAAATCATTCGCCTTGCCAGCCGATAATTTCACCCGTCTCGTTTGAGGGATACCGGCCAAACCACCGACAGCTGCACCTTTGCAACATCGAAACAAAACGGTTTCGACAAGATCGTTCAGGTGATGCCCCTGTAACAAGACTTGGCCGGGCTGCATTTCTTCCTGAAATACCCGGTACCTTGTCTGCCTGGCCGCCGCTTCGATACCTTTTCCCTGCGGGTGTACCTTGCATTTACGGGTGACCAGCTCCACTCCGAACGCCAATGCCTGGTGATAACAATGGGCCTGCCAATCATCGGCATGTTGACTCAAACCATGATTGACATGAATGGCTTTCAGCCGACATTTTTTTTGTTCTGCCAGAAGAGACCTGGCCAGCCAGAGAAGCAATGTCGAATCCATCCCGCCGGAATACGCGACTACATAAGTATCGCTTTCGGGTACCAGATCAAACGCACGCTTTAACTCTGGATACTTTTCGATGATCGAGACAGCGCCATGGCCCGATAAAAAAGGCATTGTTTACCACTCACCCTCTGATAATCGAGAAAAAAATCAAACCCGCCTGACAACAGGGCATACCGGCAACGAAAAAACCCGTTTTCACGCCAGAACTAATAGTCCATACTGACATTGTCATTACCCAATAGATATCTCAGTCCCTGCAACAAGTCATCTTCCGGCCGTACACGCCATTCATCACCCAGCTCGATAAGCGCCTTCGCATCGGTCTTTTGATAATCAATCACGATGGCACAAGCGGTATCGAGACGATAAGGCTCCAGTGTTGTCTTCAGTTTATTTGGCAGGCTGTCTGCCCATGCCGATTCAACAATACTCAGTCGTACCGAACGGGCATATTTCAAACGGGCACCAGTGACATCGAAACACTGTTTCGCCATGACTTTCAGCCCTTCTGAATAATTGTCTTCACTGACCTCCCCTTCGACACACAATACCGTATCCTTGACCAGATATTCCTTACTTGTTTCATACGCCTCCGAGAACAAGGTTACATCTATTCTGGCAGTCCGATCATCCAATGTCACAATGGCCATGGTATCGCCTTTTTTCGTTTTCATCAGCCTGACGGCGACCACCAGGCCCACCACAGTTTGTAATTCTTTGGACTTTGGCCTGACGTCATTGAGAGTCGAAGCAACAAAATTCATCACTTCTTTTTTATATTCATCAAACGGATGACCTGTCAAATACAGTCCGAGCGTTTCCTTCTCACCATTCAAATGCTCTTTCACTGTGAACTCTCGGATCCCTTTGGATGCTGCGAACAAATCTTCTTCGCTATCTTCGCCAGGAATCACCTCACCGAACAGGTCATCCATTCTCGCCATGATATTTCGGCTATTTTGCCCCGCCCGTCGCAAGGCTTCTTCGACACTCGCCATCATGCGGGCCCGGCTCGGTCCCAAATCATCGAGAGCGCCAGAGCGAACAAGGGCATTTATGGCTCTCTTGTTCACTTTTCGCACATCGATACGGGCACAAAAATCAAACAAGTTCTTAAATGATCCTCCGGCTGCTCTCGCTTCAGTGATACTGGCAACCGGCCCCTCACCCAAGCCTTTGATCGCACCCAGCCCGTAAACGACTCGCCCCCGATCATCGACCGTAAAGGTATATTCACTGACGTTCACATTAGGCAAAATCAGGTCGAGTTCCATATTTCGACATTCTTCAATTAACGCCACCACTTTATCGGTGTTCTGCATATCGGCGGTCAATACCGCCGCCATAAACTCGGCGGAAAAGTGCGTTTTCAGCCAAAGGGTTTGATATGAAACCAGCGCATAGGCGGCCGAGTGAGATTTGTTAAACCCATAACCGGCAAATTTTTCGACCAGATCAAATATCTTGATCGCCAGATTCGGATCGACACCCTGGCTCACCGCCCCTTGCTCAAAAACAGACCGCTGCTTGGCCATCTCCTGCGGTTTCTTTTTACCCATCGCTCGACGCAGAAGATCGGCCCCACCCAATGAGTAACCGGCAAGCACCTGGGCAATCTGCATCACCTGTTCCTGATAAACGATAACCCCGTAAGTCGGTTCCAAAACAGGTTTGAGAGACTCGTGCTGGTAATCCGGATGAGGGTAAGCCACCTCGGCACGTCCATGTTTGCGGTTAATAAAGTCATCTACCATACCGGACTCCAGAGGGCCGGGACGGAACAGAGCCACCAGAGCGATCATATCCTCCAGGTTATCCGGTTGCAATCGGCGGATAAGATCTTTCATCCCCCGGCTTTCAAGCTGAAATACCGCCGTCGTTTCTGCCCGTTTCAACAACGCAAACGACTCCGCATCATCCAACGGTATGGCACTGATATCAATCTTGGGCTTACCGGCGGCAACCCGCTTCGGGTTAATCATTTCCAGCGCCCACTTGATAATGGTCAATGTCCGCAGACCCAAAAAATCAAACTTGACGAGACCGACTTCTTCCACATCATTTTTATCGAATTGAGTGACCACCCCGGTGCCATCTTCATCACAATAGAGCGGAGCGAAATCAATCAATCTGGTTGGCGCGATAACGACGCCTCCAGCATGTTTCCCGACGTTGCGGGTTATCCCTTCGAGCTTGACCGCCATATCCCAGACTTCCTGGGCTTCTTCATCCTGTTCCAGATAGTTTCGCAAGGCTCCTTCCGAGTCCAACGCTTTCGCCAAGGTCATGCCAATTTCAAAAGGAATCATCTTCGACAGGCGGTCGCCCAGGGAATAGGGCTTGCCCTGAACACGAGCGACGTCACGCACTACCGCTTTTGCTGCCATAGTACCGAATGTTATGATCTGTGATACCGCATCCCGACCATAACGTTGCGCCACATAATCAATAACGTGGTCTCGTCCTTCCATACAAAAATCGACATCGAAGTCAGGCATGGAGACCCGTTCCGGGTTAAGAAATCGCTCGAAAAGCAAATCATACTGAATCGGATCGAGATCGGTAATATGAAGTGCGTACGCGACAAGAGAACCGGCGCCGGAACCCCGCCCCGGGCCGACAGGTACATCATGGTCTTTGGCCCATTTGATGAAGTCCATCACGATAAGATAATAGCCCGGGAACCCCATCTGACAGATAATATCCAACTCAAACTTGAGTCGGTCAAAATACACCTTTCTCTTATCTTCATCCTGCGCCCCCTCACCATCCAGAATCATCAGCAAGCGTTCTTCCAATCCCTGCCTGGAAATTTTTTCAAAAAACTGATCCATCGTCATACCCTCGGGAATCGGGTACTCGGGCAGAAAGTGTTGACCTAAACGCACCTCCAGACTGCAACGCTTGGCTATCTC
This sequence comes from Gammaproteobacteria bacterium, assembly GCA_002747055.1. Taxonomy (GTDB): domain Bacteria; phylum Pseudomonadota; class Gammaproteobacteria; order Pseudomonadales; family Oleiphilaceae; genus LZORAL124-50-18. The sequence continues at coordinate 44,317 of PDSQ01000033.1, read as the reverse complement.
AACCGTATTCTCTATCGCCTCTGGAATATCTGAAAACAATTCCAGCATTTGTTCCGTCGTTTTGAAATACTGCTCATTACTGTATCTGCGCTCACGGCGGGGATCATCCAATGTCCAACTACCATAGATACACACTCTCGCCTCGTGGGCGTCAAAGTCTTCCTGATTCATAAATACGACATCATTGGTCGCTACCACTGGGCATTGCATTGCTTGAGCCAGCTTCACCGAGCCATGAACACAGGTTTCATCATGACTGCGACCAGTGCGTTGTAATTCCAGGTAGAATCTCTCCGGGAACACTTTCATCCAGTGGGCCAATCTCTGCTCTGCCAGATCCTTTTTCCCGGACAACAACGCCCGACCAATATCTCCCAATTTAGCGCCCGATAGCGCAATCACCCCGTCAGACAATGACTCCAGCCATGCCATATCAACAATGGCCTTATTGAAGCGCTGCCCCTCGGTAAAGCCAAGAGAAACCAGTTCGGTAATATTGGCATAACCGCTATCGTTCATAGCCAGAAGGGTGATACGGCTTGGGTTTTCGGGTTCGTCCGGATATTCGAGCCAGAGATCCGCGCCAACCACAGGTTTGACCCCGGCAGCCATCGCCGCCTTGTAGAACTTGACCAATGAACACATATTTGATTGATCAGTGACAGCTACCGCGGGCATGCCCAGCTCAGCGGTTTTTTCGACCAGAGGCTTGATGCGAACCAAGCCATCGACAAGAGAAAATTCAGTGTGAACACGTAAATGTATAAATGAGGGGGCCATAGATCAGTCTGTCTCACTGAAGGCTGTGTTTTGTAGTGACCTGATCGTTTGCAAAATGGACGCTTTTGTCTGGTCACCAAACAGATACTTGACCACTTTACCTGAAGGATCGATCACAATCGTGGTGGGTAATGCCATAGGGCGCTCATACCCTAGATCCCGAGCGGGATCATGGTCTATTACCCGATATTCTATACCCATTCTCGTCGCTTGCTTATCCAGCACGCTTTTTTCAGCTAAATCATAGTTCACCGCCACCACCGACACACCGGCTTGTCGATGTACTTCGTTCAACTCAGGAATTTCCTCAACACAGGACGGACACCATTCTGCCCAATAATTGATCAGCAACCAATCTCCAGGTGCCGCCAGCTTTTGATATTGCGCCAATGCGTTACTATCTGTTGCGTTGGACATTTCGTCAGTCGCATAGTCACAGGCCATCAATAGCCCCAGCATCAGGCAAACAAATGAAAGGCGAATTTTTTTAAGCATTTGAAAAGGTATCCTTCTTGTGGCGAATAGACACAAAACCTGCCTGTTAGATTTTCTGTCCATTGAAAAATGGTGCTATACTCGCGTCGCGATCCGGCTTTATCGAAAACGGGCCCGGCAAGCCGCACCCGGGTAATGTGCCCTAAAAACCGGTTATCAGCAACTTCTTATGCGTCTTGAGGAAATCATGTCTGACAATGTCACCTTCTATCACAATCCGCGCTGCTCAAAATCCAGACAAACACTGGCTTTACTTGAGGGAAAAGGCATCAAGCCTACAATCGTCAAGTACCTGGAAACACCGCCTGACCCAGCCACATTGAGAAACATCATTGACAAGCTGGGCATAAAAGCTCGAGAGCTTTTACGGACCAAGGAAGCCGAATACAAAGAAGCGGGCCTGGATAACCCCGACCTGACCGACGAACAGATTATTGCACTTATGCAGCAATATCCGAAACTGATAGAACGACCGATAGTGGTCAAAGGAAACCGCGCCGTATTGGGCAGACCATCGGAAAACGTCGAGCAGCTATTGAAATAATCGCGACGATCGACTCATTTTTCAAGGTGTTGAAAAGATATAACAACGCAGTCCCAACATGTCCGTAAAAGGCATTTGCGTATTCGGACAATAACGAGCCGACAAAAAACGGGATCAAACCAAATAAAGGATACCAGCCCAGCAAGGCGACGATAGATAGCTGAGATCACTGATCTTTGAAAACAGGATCAGTTGAACACGACACCTATTGTTTGTACACTCCGGACAGATATACCAAATAAAGTTGCAGTGTCGAATAACCAACATATTAAACGGCGACTCAAATGACAGCCTGCCAAGCCTCACCCTACGTACTGGTACTCTATTACAGCCACAAAGGCACCACTGAACAAATGGCCAAGCTGATCGCCAGAGGGGTCGAGTCGGTGTCGGGAATTGAGGCGCGAATCAGAACCGTAGCTAAAATTTCCTACAACTGCGAAGCCACCGAACCCGAAATACCCGACACCGGCGCAGTTTATTGCAACCACGAAGAACTGGCGAATTGCGCCGGATTGATTGTCGGCAGCCCAACACGCTTTGGCAATATGGCGGCTCCGCTGAAGTACTTTTTTGATAGCACCAGCACAGTCTGGCTATCAGGTGCCCTGAGTGGCAAACCAGCAGCCACATTCACTTCAACCTCCAGTATGCATGGAGGACAAGAATCCACATTACTATCCATGATGATTCCACTGTTACATCATGGCATGCTAATTTGCGGGCTACCCTACTCGGCGGCTGAGTTAACCATTACCAGAACAGGCGGCACTCCTTATGGTGCGAGTCATTGGTCGGGACACGACAACCGTCAGCCAATATCCGATGATGAAAGAAAACTGTGTCGCGCACTGGGGGCGCGAGTCGCCAGGTTTGCGCTTCGCCTGACCGGTTCAACTTGCTGATGCCCTGCCAAGCCGCGCCATCGCTTAAAATATCACTATTACTGGAAACCGTGTCATGTCATTGCCGCTACAAACCAAAGCCACTATCGCCCGCCGCCTGACACTCGCCAGTTATGCGTTGTTGATCTTGCTACTTGTTTTTACCACCTTCGATGGCAGCGTACCGCCGGAGGCATCGAAAGGCATCATACTCAGCATCAAATTATTACCCCTGTTAATACTGCTGCCGGGACTGATCAAACGCCGTACCCGCAGCCATATCTGGTTATGTTTTATTGTCCTACTATACTTCACCCAGGCATCCGCTCAATTTTATTTGACCCAATGGGCGACCCTACCTATGTTGTATTCAATCCTGACCGCGACGTTATTTATCTGCTCGATGCTGTATGTGAACTGGCAGAACAAGGCGAGCGCGACAAACGGTTAAAAAGCGAGCTACCCATGAAACCAGCGATTGTCCCGGCAAACACCAGACTCTCGGTTGCAGATATCGCCCACCGTTTAGAACAAGATGGTTTGATCAGCCAGAACGACAAAACCAGGTTACTTATCACCGATAGTGTCGGGGGCAAACAGCACCCGTTGATCACCATTGCCCGAAAACAACTCAAGAACGCTAAAACTGGTGCAATAATTGATATGGACACGCTGATCGACTGGCTTGCCAGCTGGGCCGGCCAACCTGTCTATCACATTGATCCACTCAAGGTCGACGCCCACCAGGTGTCCGAAGTGATGTCCTACGCTTTTGCTCAACATCACGGCATTCTGGCCGTTGAAGTGCGACCAGACTATGTCACCATTGTCAGTGCGCAGCCTTTCTATACCGCATGGCAAGAAAATCTGTTTCATGTACTGAAAAAGGAGATTCGACGAGCCGTCGCCGCCCCGGAGGACATCGACCACTTTACAGTTGAATTTTATCAGCTGGCGAAATCGGTAAATCAGGCCGCCATCGGTAAAAACTCGAACAACGCACAGAATTTTGAACAGATGATGGAACTTGGCGCCGGTGGCAACCATGACGCTAACGACCAACACATCGTCAAAATCGTTGACTGGTTATTACAATACGCTTACGAACAAAGAGCCAGTGACATTCACATCGAGCCACGCAGGGAGATATCACAAGTCCGCTTCCGTATAGACGGCCATTTACACAATGTCTATGAACTTCCGTTCACGGTTGGCATGGCCGTCGTAAGTCGCCTGAAAATCTTGGGTCGTCTGAACATCGCCGAAAAAAGAAAACCCCAGGATGGTCGAATAAAAACCAAGAACCTGAACGCGCAGGAAATAGAGCTTCGGCTTTCAACCTTGCCAACTGTTTTTGGCGAAAAACTGGTGATGCGAATTTTCGACCCCGAAGTGCTGTGCCGAAGCTTTCACGACCTGGGTTTCAACCAGGAAGATGAAAACCGATGGCATAACATCGTGCAGGCACCCCACGGCATTGTGCTGGTCACCGGACCAACCGGGTCGGGAAAAACCACGACGCTTTATTCCTCGCTAAAGCAATTGGCCTGCCCGGAAGTCAATATCTGCACCATTGAAGATCCGGTAGAAATGGTCGAACCGGCATTTAACCAAATGCAGGTACAGAGTAATATCGATGTCACTTTCGCTTCGGGCGTCAAAGCACTACTGCGTCAGGATCCGGACATTATTATGATTGGCGAGATCAGGGATCTGGAAACAGCCGAGATGGCAACGCAAGCCGCATTGACCGGTCACCTGGTTTTTTCCACGCTGCACACCAATGACACACCAAGTGCACTCACCCGACTCATCGAACTGGGTATTGCACCCTACATTATAAAAGCGACCGTACGCGGTGTGATGGCGCAGCGTTTGGTCAGAAAGCTTTGCTCATCATGCAAACAGACAACCACTATATCGGAAGACAACTGGTTGAGCTTGACCTACCCATGGAAAGCCTCCCCACCTAAAAACCCATGTAAAGCCGTAGGTTGTCTGGAATGCAGAAATACCGGATTCAGTGGCAGACTTGGCCTGTATGAAATACTGTCCCTGGAAGACAATCTGAAAGACAGGCTTTCGGAAAACATGAACCTGAAGGAGATAAGAAAACTCGCTGTTCAAAGCGGTATGCGCAGCCTCAGACTCAGTGGCGCACAAAAAATTTCCAGTGGTCTCACCACAACAGAGGAAGTTATCCGGGTCACGGCATCCGGCTGGTGACAACGGTAAAATTGAGACATCGGCATTAATCCTGCTATATTTTGTTATGAGATCAAAACAACACACACGACGGAGCCCATTCATGACAACGCAACACCAGATCAAGAAAATGCTTGTTTCTCTGATCGTTTTCTTCACCCTTTTCCCCGGCCCGGCACTGGCTCGATCTGCGACCGAAAAAGGCCTAGCTATTGCACTCGAGGCTGATAAACGAGATTCAGGTTGGCAGGATGCGTCTGCCGACATGAAAATGATACTGCGCAACAAACGTGGCGATGAAAGTGTCCGCATTCTTCGTATCAAAGGCTTTGAAATGCAAGATGATGGAAATAAAAGCCTGACTATTTTTGACCAACCTGCGGATGTCCGAGGCACAGCACTTTTAACCTATGCGCATAAAGTGGACGATGACGACCAGTGGCTGTATTTGCCTGCGTTAAAACGGGTTAAGCGCATTGCCTCGAAAAACAAATCCGGGCCATTTATGGGGAGTGAGTTTTCGTTTGAAGACCTGGCAGGGGCAGAAGTCGAAAAATACACGTATAAATATCTGCGGGACGAAAAGTGCGGCAACCTTATGTGCTATGTCGTAGAGAGCTACCCCGTCGACAAAAACTCTGGGTACACCCGGCAGATTTCGTGGATAGACCAAAACGAATACCGCACCCATAAAGTTGAGTTTTATGACCGTAAAAAGTCTCTCTTGAAGACACTCAAACTGTATATGTACAAAAAATACAACAACAAGTTCTGGCGAGCCCACAAGAGCGAAATGGTAAACCATCAAACCGGAAAAAGCACGGATCTGATAATGGCCAACTTCAAATTCAAGAGTGGATTAAAAGAAAAGGATTTCAGTCAAAACAGCCTGAAACGCGCAAGGTAATTCCACCCCCAATGATAGACGAAAAAACAGGCAAAAAGGTGTGCTTACCACCTTTTTGCATTGATCACTTTCGCATAAAACCTGTCAAAAACCACTCTTGAATTGTCTTTGACGTCTCTCCACTCGTTCTCGGAGCGAGTCAGTTGCCACTACTTGCCACTATTTACGCAAAAAATAGTCGGTATACCTTATATATATTTCATTTGTCCATTCAATTCCGATAGAATATAACGCAGCTGAAAAGTTCCCGCTGGCCAAAGCTCTTTTGGCTGGCACAATCCAAATGCTATTTGCGAGGATTCAATATCATGTCACAATACAAGTCAGACATCGAGGCAGTTGCCCGTTTAAAAGAAGCCGCAGGGGATTCATGGAATGGAATCAACCCTGAGTACGCGGCACGCATGCGCGCCCAGAACAAATTCAAAACTGGCCTTGACATCGCCAAGTACACAGCCGACATCATGCGCGCGGACATGGCCGCATTTGACGAAGACAAGACCAAGTACACCCAGTCCTTGGGTTGCTGGCATGGTTTTGTCGGTCAGCAAAAGCTGATCTCTATCAAGAAGCACTTCGGCAGCACCGAGCGTCGTTACTTGTACCTTTCTGGCTGGATGGTGGCAGCATTGCGTTCTGAGTTCGGCCCTCTTCCTGACCAGTCCATGCACGAAAAGACCGCTGTTGCTTCATTGGTTGAAGAATTGTACACCTTCTTGCGTCAAGCCGATGCCCGTGAACTGGGCGGTCTGTTCCGTGAGCTGGATCAAGCACGCGAAGCTGGCGATGCCGCCAAAGAAGCCGAAATCCAATCCAAAATCGACAATCACGAAACTCACGTTGTGCCTATCATCGCCGATATCGACGCCGGTTTTGGTAATGCAGAAGCGACTTACCTGATGGCCAAACAAATGATCGAAGCAGGTGCTTGCTGCTTGCAGATTGAAAACCAGGTTGCTGACGAGAAGCAATGTGGTCACCAGGACGGCAAGGTTACCGTTCCTCATGCTGATTTCCACAACAAGCTGCGCGCACTTCGTTATGCTTTCCTCGAACTGGGCATTGACAATGGTCTTATCGTTGCACGTACCGACTCTGAAGGCGCGGGTCTGACTAAAGAAATCGCCGTTGTCAACGAGCCAGGCGATCAGGGCGACGTTTACAACTCTTATCTGGATGTCGAAGAAATCGACGTATCTGAAATGGCGGAAGGCGATGTCTGTTTCAACCGTAATGGCAAGCTGGTACGTCCTAAGCGTCTACCTTCCGGTCTGTATCAGTTCCGTCCAGGTACTGGTCATCAGCGTTGTGTATTTGACTGTATCGAAGCCCTTAACGCCGGTGCGGATCTGCTTTGGATCGAAACAGCCGTACCAACTGTACACGAAATCAAAGGCATGATGGACGAAGTTCGTAAAGTTCACCCTGATGCCAAACTCGTTTACAACAACTCGCCATCTTTCAACTGGACACTGAACTTCCGTCAGCAAACTTACGACGCATGGAAAGCGGAAGGTAAAGACGTTTCTGCCTATGATCGTGACAATCTGATGTCTGCTGAATACGATGATTCAGAACTGTCTGCAGCCGCTGATACTCGGGTCAGGACTTTCCAGGCGGATACTTCACGCGAAGCAAACGTGTTCCATCACCTGATCACTCTGCCCACTTATCACACAACTGCATTGTCAGTCGATAACCTGGCGAAAGAGTACTTCGGTGATCAGGGCATGTTGGGTTATGTTGCCGGTGTTCAACGTAAAGAAATCCGTCAGGGTATCGCTTGCGTCAAGCACCAGAATATGGCTGGTTCCGACATCGGTGATGACCACAAAGAATACTATGCTGGTGAACTGGCTCTCAAAGCTGGCGGTGCGAAGAACACTTCTAACCAGTTCGGTTAATTACTAGCCGGTCATCCTGCAAGCATGACCAGAAGGCAATGGAAAAAGCGATCTCTAGCCGAGATCGCTTTTTTTGTTCGATCAAACCACAGGCAAGCCTGACTATCATCAACATCTATTTATAACCGGAGACTGCAACATTGAGCGATATTCCTGATTACCTGCAAGATGCAGAAAGCCTGCTAACCGACGACGGGTTTGCGACAAGTGCTATTTGGTATCACGGCACTTCTTCGGCACTTGTCGACTCTATCAAAAAGCGAGGGCTGAAGCGATCAGGTGATAGGGCACTTAAGCAGGCAACCAAAAAAACCATGGCTACCATAGGTAATCACTACACCGAGTCTACAGAGCCTGTGTTCCTGACACAAAGCAAAGAACTCGCCTATTACTGGGCACAGCAGACCGTTCGTAACCGAGCGGTGCGATTTGAAGGCGAGGAAAAGCCGGTAGTTCTGGCTATCAAATTGCCGGATGAATTGCTCGCCAAGGTGAGACCTGACGTAGGCGCAGCCAGCTTGTTGTTACTGCCCGAAGGCGAACAATATCTTGCTCAACTGGCGTTCATCGCAAAACGATGTGGTATCGAACCACCCGATATAGATTTAATGAAAGCAGATAGGATGGAATTCCTGAATACAATGGGAATGGCCTATATCGATCAGGACATTCCCGCAAAGTACATTGAAAAAGTGAAGGGCTAAAGTAGAACTTCAGCCAAACCAGACCCGGGCATTTTGGAACAATTTGAACCACGGGCCGTATTTCCCCCAATCATCGGGATGCCAGGAGTTTTGCCGGGTTAGATAAACCCGCTCCGGATGCGGCATCATGATCGTGAACCTGCCATCTGCGTTGGTCAACCCGGCAATACCCAGTGGCGAGCCATTTGGATTGGCAGGATAAGTTGCCGCGCATTCTCCTGAATTATACACATAGCCCAAGGTAACATTATTTTGTTCGACCGCTTTCACCAGCAAGGCGTCTGACTTGAACTCAGCTCTACCCTCACCATGGGCCACCGCGACGGGTATTCGCGCCCCCGCCATCCCGGAAAAGAGAACCGAATGGTTTTCTTTTATCTCAACCAGAGAAAACCGCGCCTCGAACTGCTCTGATTTATTTCTGACAAAATGCGGCCAATAGTCTGTGCCGGGGATCAGCTCTCGGAGATTGGACATCATCTGGCACCCGTTGCACACACCAAATGCGAGAGTATCATCGCGGTTAAAGAAGTCCCCAAACTCGTCTCTGGCACGAGAATTAAACAAAATCGACTTCGCCCAGCCTTCGCCCGCACCCAACACATCGCCATAGGAAAATCCGCCACAGGCCACCAATGCTTTAAAGTCGGCAAGGCTGATCCGCCCCGTGACAATATCACTCATATGAACATCAACCGACTCGAACTGGGCCTCGGTAAAGGCCGCCGCCATTTCGACCTGACCATTGACACCCTGTTCCCGTAATACAGCAATCCTCGGCTTTACCCCAATATTGACAAAAGGTGCCAGCGCATCCCGATTCAGATCAAACGGGATACGAACATTCAAACCGGGGTCGCCGTTATTCAAAAGCGCGTCGAATTCTTCCCTGGCGCACTCCGCGTTATCTCGTAACGACTGAATTTGGTAACTGGTTCTTGCCCACATTCTATGTAACTCGGTACGTGAATAAGTAAAAGCATTCTCACCATCAAACCTGAATACGATCTCATCCCCCTCTTTTGGAGACCCTATTACCAGGGTATGCTCACCCAGACCAGACGCACTGAATTGCTGAAGAACAAAGGCCGTATCGCTTTTGGCTACCTGAATCACAGCACCCAATTCTTCATTGAACAACTCGCAGGCAAAATGACTTTGATTTTCAGCCAGATAGTCGAGACGAATGTCAAGGCCGCAATGGCCGGCAAAGGCCATTTCCGCCAAGGTCACAAATAAGCCACCATCCGAACGGTCATGATAGGCAATCACCTTGTCATCAGAAATCAGTCCCTGAATAACTGCAAAAAAAGCTTTCAGATTTTCCGGGTCATCCAGATCAGGGGCGACCGCGCCAACTTCGTTATACACCTGAGCCAACGCCGACGCCCCCAATCGATTCTGACCATTAGCCAAATCGATCAGAATCAAATCCGTTTCACCCTGATCCAGTCGTAATTGTGGTGTGCAAGTTTTTGCCACATTGGTAACCGGGGCGAAAGCACTGATAATCAGGGACAGCGGAGCCGACATGGTATAGATTTCTTCCCCTTCATCCCAGACTGTTTTCATTGACATGGAGTCTTTGCCGACCGGAATGGTAATACCCAGCGCGGGGCAAAGCTCCATGCCAACGGCTTGCACTGTATCGTAAAGCTTCTCGTCCTCACCGGCATGCCCGGCCGCCGCCATCCAGTTGGCAGACAATTTGATATCCGAGATTTTCTCGATGGCTGCAGCCGCGATATTGGTTATCGCCTCACCAACAGCCATTCGACCAGACGCGGGAGCATCGATAATGGCAACCGGCGTTCTCTCCCCCATCGCCATCGCTTCCCCGGCCAAAGTATCAAATGAAGCGGATGTTACTGCCACGTCTGCCACCGGCACCTGCCAGGGGCCAACCATTTGGTCTCTTGCGACCATACCGGTGATCGAACGATCACCAATTGTTATCAGAAAACTCTTACTCGCCACGGCAGGCAATTGCATAATGCGGCTCACGGCATCGTCAATATCAATTTCAGCACACTTGAAAATCGGTTTGGCAAATGACCGGCGCTTAACTGTGCGCTCCATTTTCGGTGGTTTGCCAAACAAAACACTCATCGGCAGATCAACAGCCTTGACATCAAAGTGATCATCGAAAAGCGTAAGCCGAGGCTCGTTGGTCGCTTCGCCTATCACTGCATATGGGCATCGCTCTCGTTGACAAAGGCGATCAAAAATAGCCAGCGCTTCGTTGGAAACCGCCAACACATAGCGTTCTTGAGATTCGTTACACCATATCTCAAGTGGCGACATACCCGGCTCGTCATTAGGGATATTGCGTAGTTCAAAATGACCACCACACTCACCATCCTTAACCAGTTCCGGCATCGCATTAGACAAGCCACCGGCACCAACATCGTGAATAAACAATATCGGATTGTTTTCCCCCATTTGCCAGCATCGGTCGATGACTTCCTGACAACGCCGCTCCATCTCCGGGTTACCGCGCTGGACAGACGCAAAGTCGAGGTCTGCCGAACTGGAACCCGCGCCCATCGAGGAAGCGGCACCACCACCCAGACCAATCAACATCGCTGGCCCACCCAGCACAACCAGCTTGGAGCCAGCAGGAAAAGCTCCCTTAGCCACATGGTCAGCCCGAATATTTCCCAGACCACCCGCGATCATAATCGGCTTGTGATAACCGTTTAGCTCCTCGCCCTCAGAGCCGGGCACACAGTCTTCATAAGTTCGAAAATATCCGGCAAGATTTGGTCGACCAAACTCGTTATTGAACGAAGCGCCACCAACAGGCCCATCGATCATGATGTCCAGTGCCGACGCAATACGCTCGGGCTTGCCATTGTCTTTCTCCCACGGCTGTTCATAGCCGGGAATTTTGAGATTTGACACGGTAAAACCGGTCAACCCGGCTTTGGGTTTCGCACCTTTACCGGTCGCGCCTTCATCCCGAATTTCCCCGCCAGAACCTGTCGCCGCACCGGCAAAAGGTGATATCGCAGTCGGATGGTTATGGGTTTCCACTTTCATCAGAATATGAATATCCTGCTCCGAGGCCACATAGACTCCGGAATCGGGTGCCGGGTAGAAGCGACCTGCACGAGCGCCACGCACCACCGCGGCATTGTCGATATAGGCAGAAAGCACATTGTCACCTCCCACCTGATAGGTATTTTTTATCATTTGGAACAGGGACTTATCTTGCCGCTCACCATCAATCACCCAGGAGGCGTTAAATATTTTATGTCGGCAATGCTCTGAATTTGCCTGAGCGAACATCATTAACTCGACATCGGTCGGATTACGTTGCAACCCCTGAAAGGAAGACACCAGATAATCGATCTCATCTTCGGCCAGAGCAAGTCCCATGGAAGTGTTCGCGTGTTCGAGGGCAGCCCGCCCCCCAGCCAGAATATCGACGCTGGAAAAGGCTTTTGGCGGTTGCTGATCGAATAACAGTTCCGCACCAGCCAATGTATGGAATACAGTTTCAGTCATTCTATCGTGCAATAACGAGGCTATTGATTCACGGACCCTGGCAGTGAGTTTTTGGTCAGAGCGAACGTAATAGGCGATCCCCCTTTCGAGTCGACGTATTTTGGTCAAACCACAATTGTGAGCAATATCCGTCGCCTTGCTCGACCAGGGAGAAATTGTACCCGGCCTGGGAACCACTAGAAATAACAGCCCGTTAAGCTCTTCAACTTGAAAACGCGGGCCGTAGGTAAGCAGCTTGTCCAGCCTGGACGTTTCTTCAGGGGTCAACTCATCGGAATCAACAAAATGCATAAACTCAGCGTAAATCGAGCTGACCGAGAGTTCGTTGTGTTGAAACTGGTTCAGGAATTTTTGTTTTCGAAAATCTGATAATGCGGGTGCTCCACGGCGTTCCAACATCGTTTTGCGATTCCTCAAGCTATCGGACTGCACTACTATAATTCAACCAAGACATCACTAAGGTATAACTAGATAGCATCAGGGTTACCAACCAATATTGCCATTAATTTGTACACTAAACATACAAATTTTCCAACCCATGGGCAGTCTGTGTGATTAAAAGGACTAATCATACTGTAATTTGTGCTTCACTTACAGTGACGCAATCAGCCAGATGACATATCATTATCGAATGATTGCAAAAAACTGGCAGGCTGCGATCCGCAATGACAACCTGACTAAACGATGACCAGCTCACACTTTGTCCGCACAGGTGTTGACTGGAAGTCAGGAAACTGAAACTATACAATTATGTATTTTTATACAGTAAACATAACGACTGAGAACATAAACTTGTAACACAATGCTAGGCTGATCAATTGCCCTATTGTACCGATCGTTTATCAGCCATACAGGCAAATGCAAAATCTATTTTAGAGTTTTACCTGTGAATCATTCCCAAAAACAGCCGTCATTATTACTCTTTTTACCATTGATAATATGGTTTGTCAGTGCCTGTACGCCACAGTCCACCTTGGAAAAAATCAAGCAGGAAAAGGTTATTCACGTCATTACCCGGAATGCGCCAACCACGTATTATGAAGACAGGGATGGCCCGGCAGGTTTCGAATACGAACTTGTAAAGAAATTTTCAGATTATCTCGGCGTGGAGCTGCGACTCAGGTTTGTAAATGACCTGGGCGAGACGCAAAGCATCATCGAAAACGGATTTGCGCACCTGGCCACCGCAGGGATCGCGATAACGCCAGACAAACTCTCCAGGTTCAGGTTTTCAACCACTTACCTGGAAGTGAAGCCAACCATTATTTACCGCAAAGGCAGCCTGCGACCTCGAAAAATAGCAGACATTCTTGACAGCCCCGTTCATGTACTTGCCAACAGCCATCATGTCGAAAAACTCAGTGCACTGAAAGCAAAATACAAAACCCTGAACTGGGTCGAGCACACCGATATGGAAATATTCGATTTACTCAATCAGATTGAGCAAAACGAAATACGGTATGCCATCGTCGACTCAAATGAACTAAAACTCTACCAGGCACTCTTTCCGCATGCCAAGGCTGGGTTCGAGTTGGCTGAAACAGACAAACATGCCTGGCTATTTCCCGCATCCGACGATAACAGTTTACTGGAAGTCGCCAATACTTTTTTTACCAAAATCAAAGCCGATGGCACTCTCGAAAAACTTCGCCACCAATATTATGACCATGTAAACCAACTGAATTACGTGGGTGCACGCTCTTTCATCCGCGATATAGAAGCACGACTCCCCAAATATCGAAGTCTATTTGAAACCACCGCATCGAAACTGGGTTTAGACTGGAGACTGCTCGCCGCGATCGGCTATCAGGAGTCTCATTGGCAACCCAAAGCGAAATCACCCACTGGCGTGCGAGGTCTGATGATGCTGACCCGGACAACAGCGAAAGAGATGGGCATTAGAAATCGACTAGACCCTGCCTCCAGTGTTCTCGGCGGAGCCAAGTATTTTTCGAAAGTGCATAAACGCATACCTTCACGCATTGCCGAGCCAGATCGCACCTGGTTTGCCCTTGCCGCCTACAACGTCGGATTTGGCCACCTCGAGGATGCCAGAATTTTGACACAAAGAGGCGGAGCAAACCCTGATTTTTGGATGGATGTAAAAAAATTTCTTCCTCTTTTAGCCAAAAAAAAGTGGTACAGCAAAACCAGACATGGCTTTGCTCGCGGCAACGAACCGGTATCCTATGTCCAGAATATTCGTCGTTACTATGATGTGCTCGTATGGCTGGAAGCCACCGCATTCAACAAAAAAACCGTTGCTCAGCAAAAGCCGCCAGCCAACGAAATAAATGAATCAGCCACTCCTGCCATAAACCCGGTTCGGATAGAGGCAAGACTGCCGATATCCGAAATTCCACCAACGCTTTGAAGCTGGCATCTGCCGGTATCGACACAGGCCAATCGACAAGCGAAACGAAATAATCAGAATAATCCAATAAAATCTTCACTCAAATATAAAAAAGAGTTACATTTCCAACCTCGACGCGCCCGACCAAATACTATCGGGTAGTTTGAGCAAAACTCCGCACACCACTTAGCCACCTAAGAGTGACGAGCCGGTGAACTTGGTTGTCTGATATCGAGACAATTCAGCTTGGTGCTGGCGTGAACCGTTGCTCACGCCAGCATCACTCCCGCATTGATATCTTCCTTCTGGATATGATAGCGACAAGGGTTCTATGCCGATTGCAATGGGCATTGATGTTAACAAGAGAAATACAAAGATCAGGAATTAGCCAGTATGTCTACTTTTTTACAACGCTTGTTTCGACCCAAATGGCAACATGTTGATCCATCTATTCGTATTCAGGCAATACAAAAACTGAATTCGAGCAACCCGCAGGATCTGGAAATCATTCTGTCTCTTGGTACTGAAGACCCATCAGACAAAGTAAAAACGGCAGCACTCTCGCTGATTGACGATATCAAAACGCTTGCACAACTTACCAGCAAGCAGGCTCCAGACCAAAATCCAGCGTTGCAGAAACGCCTCAACGAGATAATCCAAGGCGCTCCCGGAAACCTGATAGACTGTCTCGACCAAACAGAGCAAGTCAATTTAATTCCATGGCTAGAATCACCCGAAATCGTCGAGCAAGTAATCAGCGCCATTGCCGATGAATCGATTCTTGCAGATTTGGCCATATCGGCAAAAAGTAGTCGATTGAGGCAAATTGCCGTTAGCCAAATCGAGCGACAGGACACCCTGAAAAAAATCCAAAGCAGTATCAAAGGCAAGGACAAAACCGTATCGCATATTGTCAGAGACAAGCTCTATACCATCCGTGAGGCAGCAGACAAAAAAGCGGCTGAAGAAAAAAGCCTTGACGAGCTTGAACGGCAGCTAAAGCACATCGCATGCAGTGGAGTGAATCGACTGACTGAACCGAAGTTCAAAGCCCTGCTGACAAAATGGCAAAAACTGGAACCCCTGGCCAGCCGCAACAAGTCCGAAAGCGTTTATCGAGCGATAGAAACCGCAAAACACCGAATCGAAGAATTTACGATAAAACAAACTCAGCAACAGGAACAAGAGGTGGCAATGAGGGAGCAGCAAGCAACGCTGCTCACCCTTGAAGAAACAAAAAATCAAATCGACACCATTCAGGATATTGATACCGGCAGACTCGCGGCTCTGGATGCCGTGCTAAAAACCCAAGAGACACGCTGGCTTGAAGCCGCCCAAAATGTCCCAGTCGATAAACAGGAACAGAAGCGATACCAAAGCTTGATGACCGATATACGCTGCTATCTCTCAGCAAGCAATCAATTGGCCAGCTATCAAGAAGAAATCTGCAATCTGCTGGCAACGAACAAACAAAAAGAAGCGGATGCAAAAGCGGCAAGCCATCGCCTCAAATCAATACTCAAGGAGATCAACTGGCCTGAACAGTTTCAGGAAGTCAGTCTGCTCAAGCGTATTAACGATTATCTCGGAATCATATCCGAAATCCGGTTACAAAAAGCGGAAGATATCAAAGCCACCAGGCATCACATCGAGTCCAGGCTTACCGACCTCGAGGTTGAAATAGAAGAAAAAAACCTTAAAAAATCCCGCTCTCTGCAACGAGAAATTCAAAAACAAATCAATCAACTGCCACAAAAGGTGGCTCAGGAGTATGCTGCCCGTTTTTCTTTGCTGCACAATCAGATAAAAGAGCTCGAAGACTGGCATGGTTTTGCAACAACACCGAAACAAATCAGTCTATGCGAGAAAATGGAAGAACTTGCAGAAAAACCACTGGATCCTCAATACAAAGCAGAAAAAATCAAGTCGCTTCAGGATCAATGGAAACGTTTCGGCGGCACATCAGATCAAGCGTTGTGGCAACGGTTTAAAACCGCCTCCGATAACGCCTTCGAACCCTGTAAACGTTTCTTTAACGAACAAAACGAACTGAAGAAAGTCAATTTGGAGAAACGACTCAATATTTGCAACGAATTAAAGCTATTCGTCGACTCAATTGATTGGGATAACGCTGACTGGAAGATGCTCGATAAAATAAGCAAGACCGCCAGGCAAGAGTGGAGAGACGCGTTTCCAATAGATTTCAAACAAAACAAGAAGCTTCAGAGAAATTTTAACCACCTGTTACTTGAAATTGACACAAAGCTCAATCAGGAAAAAGCTGACAACCGCAAGAAAAAAGAAGAAATATTAAAAAAAGCGGAAGCACTTGCCCAGCAAGACTCAATTCAGGATGCGGTCAATGGTGCCAAACAATTACAGCGGGAGTGGTCTTCGGTTGGCATCACGGAATTCAGTGACGATCGCCGGCTCTGGAAGGCTTTTAGAGGTTATTGCGATGCCATTTTCGCCCTGCGGGAAAAACAAAGCGAGACATCCAAGCGGGAAGCGGAAGAAGCCGTATCGGCGGCTGACCAGATAATAGAAAAAGCCGAAATGATCGTTAATACATTGCCTGGCGAGTCTCCACTGGGCAAATTCGACAAGCTCACCAAAGAACTTGGCACCTTGAATTTGGATAGCAAAAGCAAATCCCGTTACTTGCGTACCATTGAACACTATGAGCAAGAAGCAAAAAACAAGCTGGCAGCACAATTGATTTCAAACTACAAAACACTATGGAAAAGCGCGATTGAAGTTGCCCTAACCGCGCTTCAGGAACAACCTGCCGACACCTATCAAGACGACCTCGACCATATTGACCAGGCCAGCCGGCGAATCGTTGAAGCGGCGAACGTCAAAGCAACCTTGCAGGCGCTCATCGATAAACAATCGTTGCCGCCTGCAACCACAACATTTCTCTCTACAGACTCGCAAGATGCCTGCATTTTAATTGAAATCGCAACTGAAAATGAAAGCCCGGCCCATTTGCAGGGACGCAGAATGGAACTACAGGTCGCTCGACTGAATGCCGGGCTGAAGGGTGATAACAACATCGGGAACAACAATAGTACAGGCAAACTACAGGAAATAACTCAACTGTGCGTCAACTGGATGCATCACGCCGCAACCGAGCGGGCGGACAAGGAAGCAATAGCAGACCAGGCCCAACGCCTGGCGAAGGCGTTTGCCAGCTATGAGTTAGATTAGCAGTCCCTCATTGCGAGACCACGCCTGCCCAGTTACCAACCGGACGGGCGTATATAGTCATTTGTGTTCTATTCAACCCCTGTCATTTTCATGCTTTTTCACATAAGCGATAGCCATGGCCACCGCTTTGGCAACTTTATCCCTCATCTCCTGGTATTCTTGCGGAGACAAATAAAACGCCATATCTACCTCATGGCGAATATATCTTGGCGGTAAATGATTCAGCGCGACACAAACCACATCGGTTAGACGATTTTCGCTGAATTGATTTTCTTTCACCTGGGCCTCGATTTCTTCCACAACCCACTTTTCGTAATAATTTCGAATGTTATCCAATAATGACATAGTCTCTCCATAAACAGCGTAAAAAACCGGTTCGTTAATACTAACAACGTAGTTAAAGCATTCAGAAAAGCAAGATAAGCCAGCCGGGTTATCACTTGAGGGATAGAATCCATACCTCATACTCATGGACTCAAACAGTCGGAAAGTAGAGCATCTATGACTGGAGAGACGGCCGATTAATAATAATTAACTCGTCCATCCCTGTTCAAACCATCATCGCTGTTTTACACTCAGAAGATTAGGTGTTTGCAATAAATGCGAATGACTGACGGATCAGACTGCCGGGATTGCAAACGTGCTATGGTTACAATCGAGACTGTAATTAGTGATAAATTTTCAAGTGTTAGCTAAAAATCTTCCATTGACAACATTGACCAGACACCCACTGTTTTCGAAAAGTGTTTGTCTCGTATTGCTATTTGTTGCCGGTTGCGCCGCTCACGCCAAATTTACCGATAATACCGAGTTCACACCGCTTAGCCCGCCAAAAGAACAAATGCAGACCAACGCGTTAATTGCCTATCAATTGCCGCGCTATCATTACAAAACCATGGCCATCAACGACGAGGTGTCCAAATCGGTTTTTGACAATTATCTGAAAGCGCTTGATAGTCAGAAACTATATTTTCTGAAAAGCGACATCGATGAATTCAAACAATACGAGCAGGAACTCGATGAAGCCCTTAAATACGGACAGCTTGACCCGGCATTTCGCATCTACAATCGCTATCAACGGCGGGTGATCGAACGACTGCAGCATTCGCTAAAACTACTCGACAAAGGCTTGGATGTATTTGACTTCACCAAGGATGAAAACATACGCATCAATCGTGAAAACGAACCATGGCCTGAAACGGAAGACCAACTGAATGACCTTTGGCGCAAGCGGGTCAAAGCCGCTATTCTGAGCCTGAAGCTGACCGAGAAAAAACCGGAGGAAATTGTCACCAGTTTGAAAAAACGCTATCAGAGTCAGCTTTCCCGCTTGATGCAAACCAATGATGAAGATGCCTTTCAAGTGTATATGAATGCATTCACGGGCGTATTCGATCCTCATACACAGTATTTTTCGCCAAGAACTTCGGAAAATTTCAACATCAATATGAGCCTGTCTCTGGAGGGTATCGGCGCGGTACTGCAAACTGACAACGAGTACACCAAAGTGCTCAGACTGGTACCTGCCGGGCCTGCTGACAAGCAAGGTGGCTTGCAACCCGCAGATCGCATCATCGGCGTCGGACAAGGCAAAGACGGCGAAATGGTCGATGTCGTGGGCTGGCGCCTCGATGAAGTTGTCGATCTTATCAGAGGCCCAAAACAAACTCTGGTCAAGCTGCAAGTCATTCCAGCCGAATCAAAAGATGAAACGATGACAAAACAGATTACAATCGTCAGGGACAAAGTCAGTCTCGAAGAACAAGCGGCACAGAGTTCAGTCATCGAAATCGAGCGTGACGGCAAGAAACTGAAGTTCGGGGTTATCAACCTTCCCACTTTCTATGCCGACTTTCGAGCCATTCAACGCGGCGATAGCAATGCACGAAGAACATCATCGGACGTTCAGCGGCTTCTCGGAGAGCTGTTGGAGGACGGCATCGATGGGTTGATCATTGATTTGCGCAACAATGGCGGTGGTTCTCTGGGAGAAGCCAATTCACTCACCGGACTGTTTATAGACCAAGGCCCAACAGTTCAGATTCGTTATGCCCGAGGCGGCGTCGAAGTGCTGAAAGACCCGCAAAAAGGCTTGGCATACGAAGGCCCGATGGCCGTACTGGTTAACCGCATGAGTGCCTCCGCTTCGGAAATTTTTGCTGGTGCGATGCAGGATTATGGCCGAGCGATCATTATTGGCGACCAGACTTTCGGAAAAGGTACAGTGCAACAAATCAGACCATTGAAGCACGGGCAACTGAAACTGACCCAGGCAAAGTTCTATCGGGTATCAGGTGCCAGTACCCAGCATAAAGGTGTGCTTCCCGATATCATCATGCCTTCTCCGATCGACAAAGAGGCGATAGGCGAAGATACACTGCCGCAAGCCCTCCCCTGGGATCGGATCAAACAGGTGGATTTCGATAAAAATGAGACCATTTCAGTACTGCAAAACCAGCTTAAAAGCCGCCACGATGACAGAATGAAAACCAATGCGCACTACCAGGTGCTGCTCGATGAAATCAGTTTTATCAACCAGGAGAAGTCGCGCAGATTTATCTCGCTAAACGAAAAAAAACGTATTGCAGAAAAAGCGAAGCGAGAAAACGAACAGTTGCGCCTGCTCAATGCCAAACGCAAAGCGAATAACCAAACGTTGTTGACTTCAATTGATGAACTTGAAGAAGAAACCAGTAAGGCAACGCAAAAAGATCACACCAAACAGATAGAACATGACCTGGTTGTCACAGAAGGCGCTGAAATTCTGGTTGATTTCAAACAATTGCTCGAGCAGCAGATTGCGGATATCAAGCACCCCATGTAGAGTCTGTATCAAACAGGTATTCGGAACCCAAAATGACCGAGGTTTACCCCGAAAAGCACTGAAAACTCGTTGTGCCAAGGAGGTAAAGCTATCGATGACAAAGGAAAGAGCGTGGCAAACAACATAGAACCCCAACCCCGGGAAGAAGACTCGACAACACTGGTTAATCGCCTTGCAGACCTCACAAACTCCGCCTTGAAACTGGCGAAAAAAACCACCGGCAAATCGTTTAAAGTTGGCAAGGCTTTTATGCGTTCCCAAGAACAGCTAAAACTTATGATCTCGGCAGGCAAATCATTACGAGACTTGAGGGAAGTGGCAGGACTAACCGTCAGCGAATTGAGCGATGCCATTCACCTCAAGGACAAAACACTTATAGAAGCTGTAGAAAATGGCACTGCAGCGTTGTCTTTCGAACTGATACTCCGGTTAGCCGCTCTGCTGGCCAGAAACGATCCATTGCCATTCATCCTCAAATACACTCGAACCTACAATCCCGAAATATGGAGTATTCTCAATGATTGGGGGTTGGGCAGAATTCCGTTGCACTTTGAACGAGAACGAAAGTTTATGAACATCTATCGCTCCAATGACGCTGCCCGACGTCTCTCGGACGAAGGGTTTGAAAAAGTATGGGAATTTACCCGCAAAGCCTTTGAGCTGTCACTTCATTTCATTGCTGAACAGGAAAAAATTCAAGCCGAAGAAAATCGAACAGCGGAAGAAATCCTCGCCGAAGAACTCAAACTTCGCACTGAAGAGCTTAACAGTAACCCGTTGCCATAATAAAATCCGATTTTTTTATCTGTTAAACCAAGCCGAAAAACTAGTGTGTCATTACTAATTATTTCTGACAGATTGATTTTAGGTAAATTGCGGTACGAGTAGAAAAACTATGCGCAAGTTGGTAGACCCCAGATATGTAAGTCAGGCGATGGCACAACTCGGCAGCGACCTCACCAAAAGGTCGATGATCGGGGCAGTTGTCTATCTGCTGGTTTGGGTCGCAGTCGTTTTACCCTCCGTCACAGCCACGGCCGACCCGTCGCAAAAAACCGTTCTGATCCTGTTCACCGCACTGGTCGCAGCCGTCTCGGGAGTCCGGTTTCTATGTATCTATGGCTATCGGAACTATCAGAAAAAAAACAATCGGAAGACAACCAGCTTGCCGCTCTGGCCGTTACATGCCGGCGTGTTTCTATCAGGCGGTTTATGGGGTGGCATTTCATACTACTTGCTTACCACACCCGCATTTGCAGATTTCTCTGTGCCCCTGTTTATCGCAACCACCGGGTTATGTGCCGCTGGCGTCTCTTCACTTGCTCCCTGCCGGGAGTGTGTCATTGTCTATTTGATCTTACTACTAGGCCCGCTGGTGGCAGCCTTGTATTCCGGAAACATTCCCAATGCAGAATCTATTACTTGGCTTTTTCTTATTTACATGCCCGCGCTTTACACCGTTTCCAGCCTTCATAGAAAAGAATACTTCACCTTTTTGAACGCGAAATTTTCTTTGCAAGAAAAATCAGCCAGGCTCGCTGAACTCAACACCATCGATAATTCCACCGGCCTCAAAAATCATCGTTTTTTCGAAAATCGACTCGCCTATGAGTTCAAAAGAAGTATCCGGGAAGAAACACCTATTTCAATAATACTCGTGGATATTGACCGCTTTAAGCTTGTCAACGAGAAATATGGTCGACAAATCGGCGATGAATCGATCAAGGAAATGGCACGTTCCATCGCCTGTCTGTTTAATCGTTCAGTCGATATAGTCGCAAGATATGATAGTGACGAGTTTGCGATTCTGCTGCCCAGTACACCCTATGAAAATGCAAAGTATCTGGCGGAGAGGGTCCGCAAAAAAATTGCAGGGATGGTGATAAAATATCAAGATGCAGATATCAAGTTCACTGCCAGTATCGGGGTAAACTGCTGCATCCCTGACAATGGAAGTAGTGAAGTCGAATTGCTATTGCAAACCGAAAAAGCACTTCATCGAGCCAGTGCCCATGGCGGTAACCAGATAGCTGTTTGTGATTTCGAACCTTCCAACAAAAAAGAAGAGGAAGAAATATCCACCGAGGCAGTAAACTTCAAACACCAAACGCGGACTGAGAAGCCTCATCGATTGCTTCGACATCCAATTGCTGAACAGCAATAACCGCTTGTGTTCTATTTCTGACTCCTAGCTTTCTAAACAAGGCCGTGATATGCGCTTTGACTGTCGCTTCCGAGACATTCAGGTCATAGGCGATCTGCTTGTTCAGCAAGCCTTCGGTAAGCATACCCAGTACCTTGAATTGCTGCGGCGTCAGCGTTGCCAGTTTATTGGAAAACTCGGTCGGTGCGCTTTCCATTCCTGATATTTTTTGTGCGACATCCTCTGGCAACCATACCTCCCCCTGTAGTATCGCCGATATCGCTTCAGTGATTTTAGACAATGAAGAAGATTTAGGGACGAAACCGGATGCGCCATAGTCAATCGCTCGCCGAATGACCCCCAAGTTATCCGACGCCGAAACTACAACTACCGGAAGCCCAGGGTACTGCCCTCTTAAAAAGGCTAAACCGGAAAAACCATGCGCACCAGGCATTTTAAGATCCAGCAGCACCAGGTCGGAGTCCGGGTGAGATTCAACCAATTCCTGTAACGTGGCAATGGAATCCGCTTCAAAAATATCTACCGTATCCACCGATTGCACAACGGCTTGTCGAAGCGCAGCGCGAAACAATGGGTGATCATCTGCGATAATGATTTTATAGGACATACAAAAAACCATACTGTGAAAATGAAAAAGCAGCGACACTAAATGTGAAATACACCAAGTGCCACCGCTTTAATCATACAACAAACCAACAAACTTTCATTGTAATGATCGCGTTATTCCCGAAAGCTGGAACAGGATCAAACGAAACGGTCCAACGTTTCAAATCTAACCATTGGCCCGATTGTCAATTAAATCATCGACAACCGTTGGGTCTGCCAAAGTAGACGTATCGCCCAGGCTGTCGAAATCGTTAGCGGCAATTTTCCTCAGAATACGGCGCATAATTTTTCCTGAACGTGTTTTTGGTAAACCATCTGCCCACTGAATAATATCAGGCGACGCGACAGGTCCGATTTCCTCCCTGATCCACCCGATTAATTCTTTTTTCAACTCATCGGTTGGAATAACATCATGATTGACTGTGACGTAAACATAAATGCCTTCACCTTTGATGTTATGCGGATAGCCTACCACTGCCGCTTCTGCCACTTTTGGATGGGCAACCAGAGCACTTTCGATTTCGGCTGTTCCCAATCTGTGTCCAGACACGTTCAGCACATCGTCAACACGCCCGGTAATCCAGTAATAACCATCTTCATCCCGCCTGGCGCCATCACCAGTAAAGTACATACCTTTGTAAGTACTGAAGTAAGTTTGAATAAATCGGTCATGATCACCGTAAACTGTTCGCATCTGACCAGGCCAGCTATCCAGGATAACCAGATTGCCCTGGGTTGCGCCTTCCAGAATATTACCGCTGTTGTCAACCAATGCCGGTTGAACACCAAAGAAAGGCACGGTCGCCGAACCCGGTTTAAGATCCGTCGCACCAGGCAAGGGAGAAATCAAAACGCCTCCCGTTTCGGTTTGCCACCAAGTATCCACGATCGGGCAGCGCGAGTCTCCCATAGATGTGTAATACCATTCCCATGCTTCAGGGTTGATCGGTTCACCGACGCTGCCAAGTAATCTCAGAGACTTTCTGGAACTCTGTTTGACATAGTCATCGCCCTCTGCCATCAAAGCCCTTACTGCAGTGGGCGCAGTGTACAGCACGTTGACCTGATGCTTATCGATCACCTGACCAAATCGCGCACTGTCAGGATAGTTTGGCACCCCTTCGAACAGAACCGAAATCGCGCCATTCAGCAAGGGGCCATATAATATATAGCTGTGCCCCGTTACCCAACCAAAATCAGCCGTACACCAGTAAACATCACCTTCTTGGTAGTCAAACACATATTCGTGAGTGATCGACGCGTAAACCAGATACCCACCCGTGGTATGCAATACGCCTTTGGGTGCACCGGTCGAACCTGAAGTATAAAGAATAAACAATGGGTCTTCGGCATTCATCACCTCTGGTTCGCACTCGACTGCTGCGCTCGCCAGCGCTTCGTGATACCACACATCACGACCATCGACCCAGTCGATATCGCCGCTCGTACGCTGATAGACAACCACTTTTTCGACACCCTCGGTCCCTGGCCTTCTCAGCGCTTTATCGACATTTCGTTTAAGCGGAATCAATTTGCCGCCACGAACACCTTCGTCGGCCGTAATTACCGTTTTCGAATTACCGTTTTCAATCCGGCCAGCCAGTGCTTCCGGAGAAAAACCACCGAAAACAACAGAGTGAATCGCGCCAATACGCGTACAGGCTAACATGGCAACCGCTGTTTGCGGTATCATTGGCATATAAATCGTAACCACATCGCCCTTACCCACACCCAACGATTTCAATACGTTGGCAAACTTGCAGGTTTCTTCGTATAGCTGACGATAACTAATGTGCTCTGACACATTTGGATCATCACCCTCATAGATAAGCGCAGTTTGGTCACCGCGTTTTTCCAAATGTCGATCCAGACAATTTACCGAAGCGTTAAGTTCGCCATCTTCATACCACCTGATAGAGAGTTGCTGATAGTCAAAGGTCGTATGCTTGACTTTGGTGTACGGTGTTATCCAGTCAAGACGTTTCCCTTGCTCTCGCCAAAATCCATCAGGGTCTTCAACAGATTTGTTATAAAGCGCCAGATATTTTTCATTATCAATCAACGCTCGCTTCCTGACAGACTCGGGTACAGGATAGACCTTCACTTCACTCATTCTACATTCCTCTCGGTGTTAATCTTTTCTATAGTTTAGTTATCGACGATCACTAATGACTTTGGCTGGTCTATTTCTACCCTTATGAAACTGCAAATAGAATTAGACATACGTCTACTTAGACTTTAGGATTGAGACAGCTTGCTCGGTTGAAGCTCAACGACAAGTGACAGTCACACGCTAATTTGCGGTTGCCACGACAGAGAAGAGCTGACAATGAAATACT
Source organism: Gammaproteobacteria bacterium (assembly GCA_002747055.1). GTDB lineage: Bacteria > Pseudomonadota > Gammaproteobacteria > Pseudomonadales > Oleiphilaceae > LZORAL124-50-18. Next base: position 18,888 of record PDSQ01000033.1, on the reverse strand, counting down.
TTGGATAGCAATGGTTACCTTCCGGCGAAAACGAACGACAATTTGTTTTTGGCATCCTCGGGCGGAAACCTGTGTCAAAAACGATAGGCCACTTGAGCCAGAAATATATTCCAGTACTGCCTCTGCCTATAAATGTCTGGGTTCTCGATATTGGGCAGCCAGACAGTGCCATTTACAGAATGCAATTCGAGACCAAAATTCCAGGGAAATGACGGAGTGTAACTAACACCAAGCGTTATGTCTTTTGCAAATGCAAAGTGGGCCGGGCCTCTTCCCTGAGCCGCGAATTTAGTACCCTTTTTATCATCTTTATCGTAATAGGTTGTATCATAACGTATGTAGGCCTTTAAACCCTGATTTAGCCTATAACCAAGCTGAAAATAGTAGCCCAAATTTTGGTCTTCGATATCGATAGGCAAAGCACCGCGAACACCCGCATTACGAATAAACATTTCAGTAATAAACTAGAAATCATCCAGGCTGTATTCCAATGACAACATCAAATGTTTGAAATCGACTCTGGCATCAGCCAGAATATCGTCGGGAGCGGCCCGATAGTCAGCTGCAAACCAGCCGTAGCTGAGAGCACTACGCCACTTGCCGCTGGCATCTTCATACCTTAGTTGCAATGCAAAAAACTCTTCCGACACCAGATTACCACCAGCAGTTCTGCCAGGCAGACCGCCCAATATGGCATGTGTGGCTTCATCAGTGAGTAACGGCTTACCAAAGTTTGCGTTGAACGAAAAAGTCCCTTCGCTCAATTCACGGCGCATATACAAACCGACACTATCCGACGAACGAAAGAGAAACTGAAGGTAGTCGATATACACGGATTCAGGTAATAAAAGACTCGGCCTTGTCGCGGCGACATCTCTGGTTTCGTTAAAGAAACCATAGGGATTCATCAGTCGTCCAACCCTGAACCCCAGTCCATAGTCAAACTCATCGACCATCGCCCAATCCAGGATAGCGTAATCCAGCTGGGTACCTTTTGGACTTGAATTGCCAATTTGCTTGTATAGACCCTGAATCGAAAGCTGAACGCTATCCATTGGCTGCCACAAGGCGCCCAAGCCTGCACTGCTAAACTTGAAGCTACCGTCAGAACTGGAACCCAGGAATTCATTTTCATCAGTCAGTATAAAACTTTGACTAACAAAGCCGTGCCAATAAATTTGCTCTACGATGGGCGTTTTGTTTGCTTCAGCACGACATAACGCTGAGCCACTACAGAACACAGTGGCTAGCAGCATTCCAAACAAGGCTGTCTCAGCGAATCGTGAGCGCAGTGACATACTACAAGAAACGCCTCCTTGAACATAACCGATAGTTCTTGGTGTACTATTCATGATCATCGACATTTTCCGATTTTTAGCAACAACTAACAGCCAATAGAGATAGTTATCACAATCAGACTCGCGCTTGGTTGCAGGTCGTTTACACTGTTTAAAATCAAAACAGGCGGAATAGCTAAAAGGCTAGCTGTTGTCCGGCCTGAACCCCTCCGTTTTTAGCGGCGATGAAAAAAAATCATCAACACTTAACGGTTTGCCAAACAAATAACCCTGGCCAATCTCGCAACCCAGTTGCCGCAAGAAAATCATTTGCTCTGCAGTTTCTACACCTTCCGCCACAACCTTCAGATTTAGCGCGTGTGCCATCGCAATGATCGCGGCAGTTATTTGCTTGTCATCATTACTATTTGGCAAATCCATTACAAACGCTCTGTCTACTTTCAACTTATCCAGCGGTAGCTGCTTCAAGTAATGAAGCGAAGAATAGCCAGTACCAAAATCATCGATCGCAATGGTCAAACCCAGTGACTGCATTTCTTTCAAAAGACTGATAGCGTGTTTAATATCGGTCGCCAAAAGTGATTCAGTCACCTCAAACTCTAGCATCTCGGGATTTACGCCATGCAAAGAAATTTCACGGTTAATGACATCGAGCAGATCAGGGTCACTGAATTGTCGGGCAGACAAATTGATCGATATTCTTATATCGGTCAAGCCGCGCCGATGCCAGTCGGCGCATTGCCGGCAAGCCTCTTGTATCACCCACTTACCGATCGGGATAATCAGGCCATTGTTTTCTACTACGCTGATAAAGTAAATCGGTGACAGCAAACCTCGCCTGGGATGTTGCCAACGCAGCAATGCCTCGCAACCGATCAGCTCTCCGGTAATCAGGTCCAGCTGTGGCTGGTAAAGTAGCACAAACTCTTGGTTTTCAACGGCATGACGCAATTCTTCTTCCAGCGCCATTCTGGAGTCAGCATCGATATGTAACTGATGATTGAATACGTGATAACTGTTTTTACCCGAAGCCTTTGCCTCATACATGGCCAGATCGGCATTTTGCAATAAAGTCGCTGCCGATACGCCATCCAGTAGCGACAGCGTAATACCAATGCTTGAAGAAACGGAAAGCCTGCGCCCGGCTATAACGATCGGCTCCTCTATTACCTTCAACACTTTTCTGGCAATATCGACAACCCTTACCTCACTATGGATATTACTCAAAACCAGACCAAATTCATCGCCCCCGGTGCGAGCCACAATATCAGTGGAACCAGAAACACAGCCTTTCAAACGATTTGCCACCACAGACAACAGGTTGTCACCAACCTGGTGTCCCAGAGCATCGTTGATATGCTTAAAGTTATCCAAATCCAAATGCAAAAATGAAAACTTTCGCTCACTCTCGTTCTGACTGGCTAACTTTTCATCAATCAATTCAATTAGATAAGGACGATTTGCCAAGCCTGTCAGCGGATCGAAGTGTGCCATCTGATAGAGTTCTTCGGTGTTTTCAGTCAGCTTTCGATGGTACTCTTCCAACTGCGAAGTGACTTCCAATGAAGTTGTATTGAGTTGACTGATTTCATCAGCAAACAGGCGGCTTCTCGCCATTTCGTTCAATTTGTCTTTCGCTTCCTTATAGCGACCTCGGGGCAGCAAAGGCAATGCTTTGGCCTGCCGTTGCAGGGATCGAATCGGACGCCATAGAACCAGAAATATCAGCATCATTGAAACCACCACGGCCAACAAACCCGCTAACACATCGGTGTATCGAGCGAACGCTATTCGTTCTCTTACTTGAGTGGCGTCAGAAATAAAAACAATCAGAGCATTGACTCCAACCAACTCTTGATTGGACACAAAGACTAATTCGTATTGAGCGTCAGGCAGGTCGATAACACTGATCAACTGTCCGCCCACATCGACAAAATCCCGCTGCCATTGTTTCTCAATGGCATGCCGATGCAGAATAGGCTGCAACAGTGGTTTATTAGTCAACGACGAAAAAGCCAGACCTGTTTCACCGAATTGAACAGGAAACGGCGAGTCACCAGAAGTTGGGGTAAGAATGCCAATATCCGAACCGGTAATTCGATTGAAATCTAACAAAAGATCAGCAAGAGAGACGCTCAATTGAACCAATTTAATCTCGCCATTGGCATCCAGAACGGGAGAAATCACGGCTAACTGACATATTTCAAAGCAAATCATTTGTTGCGAAGGTGTCTGACTTGTTAAAGTTCGTCTCACCATGTCAGGATTGATCATCACCCTTAGATCACCCCACTGACCAAGCACCTCACCATCTGCATTTAACAAGACTGCACTCTCAAGAGCCCAGGTCATTTGTAACGATAACCAATGTGAATCCAACTTATCTTTAATCAATGGACTGGCGGACGTCAGATTAGGCAGACCGTCTATCAGGTTGATTAGCTGTAATGAACTTTTTTTCAAAAGACCACTATACTCGACAAGATACTGCTGCTGATTGACACTACGGTTGTACAATTGCAGCTCTTGCATCTGATCGACATTGAAGTCGGTGAAAACCGCTATAATCGACAAAAAGATAACCGCCAAACCGGTAGCCGCTTTCCAGTAAAGACTGATGAATATCTGCTTGTTAGAATTGAACATTAGAAACGATACGCCACCTGAGCCAAGAATCTATTCCAGTACTGCTCCTGACCAGCAAAATCTGGATTTTCGACGCTGGGCAGCCAGTAAACACCATTTACGGAATGCAGTTCCAGACCAAAATTCCAACTAAAAGTCATGCCAATGAATTTCGCCCACGTTGGGCGCCTTGTTTTCGTGGCCATAAGACAACATAGAGCCAGTAAAGCGTATGACAACCCAGAATAGCTTAGCGAATCGCAAGCGTAGCAACCCGTTCACAGGGCACGCCTCCTTCGATATAACCAATCGAGCCAGGCGTACTATTGACGGTCTTCACCATTTCATCCATCGTATCAACTACCACTGGTCCATGACCAATACCGGAGTAAATATACCGATCCCATTGCCGCCGGAGCTGGTGCGGTAACATTTTCAACGTATTCAACAAAAAAGCACGATGAACTGGATTCTGATCATTGAGTGAAACAACGGTAATTTTTGAACCGTCCGGCCAGACTCTTGCCCTCAAACTGAATATGGCTCGTAGCTCATTCAGCGTTAACGATTCTGTATGAGCGGGACGGTTAACGATAACATGTTGTAGCAATGCCTCTGGTTTAGCCTCGATTGAGCACACCTCTGCATGACAAGCCCGTCCATGCAACAACAGAAGTGCCGCAACAAAAGAAACAAAAACCAGAAAACTCTTTTTCGACATATCTGTTAAAGTAGACCATGGCTGATGTTCAGGTCAACTTCAGACCAAACACCTTGTCCAAACAGTTCCCATAATTGCCGAATCACTGGTTTTCAGGCACAGCTTGCCGCCAGCCAAGATTGCACTGGCAAATTCCAGTTCACGATTCGGATGCGTAGCGTATCGCCTTGGTTAGATATTGTTATCGGTTCAGTCGTATTTAACGTGCTTCAATCATTTTATGCCGCCTGCTCACTTCAAACGAACTATAGTTTAATAAATGCTGACCTTTTGCAATTTAACTACGCAGCAAACACGGGAGTAATTTGTGAAACAGCCCGGCTAATCCCGTGTGGCACTGCAACTGAAAACAATCACGTAAACCAGATATTCACTATGACCATACACGCGCAATCCGTTTTCGAAAAACTCAAAGTGAACAAATTACCCTCACTGCCCAATGTATTGGTTGAGATGCTTCGGGTTTGTCAAAACGATAGCGCTAGTTTTCAAACGATATCCGCAATTGTCAGTCAGGATATTGCAATCGGTGCCCGGGCTATCTCCTTGGCCAACTCGTCTTTCTATTGTCGAGGCGACAAAATCACTTCTCTTGAACGTGCGCTATCAGTATTGGGCGTCGAAACGATCAAAACCTTAATTGTCACCGCGTCAGTACAACAGTTTTTTTCCAGTTCTAGTTCAACGCACAACGCTTTTTTTAAATCCCTGTGGCACCAGTCAGTGACTTGCGCCATGCTATCGCGTGCATTTGCGACACTGACCGGTTATGAGCGACCGGAAGAAGCCTATCTTACCGGCCTGTTACATAATATTGGCGAGCTGGTACTCGGTAGCAACTACCCCGACGACTTCCTTAGCCTACTCGAACAACTACAAATCAAGCAGAAAAGTCAAATTGAGTTGGAAAACGAAAGGTTTCTAACCAATCACTGCGATATCGGAGCCGGGCTAGCTGAACAATGGCAACTCAGCGAATTTGCCGCAGACGCTATTCGTTACCACCATACGGCACTTGACGCTGTGTTAGACGCGCACCATTTAGTAAAAATCATCTATCTGGCAAGCCGCTTCAGTGAAAAAGGTTGTCTCGAATCTCTGGAAAACCTGAAAGCGGCTGACAAATTGTTTGGCCTGAACACATCGCTCGCTCAGCAAATAGTCGAACAAATTGCGACAGAAACCGCCGATATCGCGGATTCAATGGGTATCGAACTCGACGACACCGATTCCACCGAGTCTGCTGCGCAAGAAAAAATCAAACTGGCCGAACAACTCAGGAACCTTGGCCTGCTCCAATCTTCATCGAACCTTTTGTCCAATGCCGAAAATCTTCCGCAACTTGTTCGACACATTACCACCGCGGCGGAAATGCTGTTCGGATTCAAAAACAGCCTGGTTTTTTGGCTGAATGACAAAACCAATTCACTCGAATCTATAGTGGACCCGGTAAACGCCAATCCAGTCAGACTAACCATCGCTATGCAATCGGCACGCAGCATTGTAGCCAGTGCCGCACTAAACCGGCACACGCTGTTTGCGGTTGATCAGCGATTTGCCGGCAAAACCCTGTCTGTCATCGATCGGCAGTTGCTACGAATAACTGGTGGTCCAGGCATAGCGTGCATACCTATCCTAGTGAAAGATGACTTGAAGGGCGTATTCGTGATGGGAACAAACGCACCACAAGATACTATTTCCGGATCTGATCAATTGGTCACACTGTTTGCCTCCCAGGTTGGGCGCCATATCAGCACCATTAAAAAAAACCATATTCAGACTAACGAGGCCAAACAGGAATTGACCGATACTATCAACGCCAAGGTACGCGAAATCATGCACGAGGCAAACAACCCTCTCAGTATCATTCGCAACTATCTGCAGGCCCTGGCCAACAAGTTGCAAAACTCTGTAGAGGTACAAAATGAAATTGACATAATACAGGAAGAAATAGAGCGAACCGGCGAAATCCTGCTACGATTAAAGGACTTTAGCAACAATCTGGAACAAGACAAACCGGTCGACATCAATGGAGAAATTCGCAATTTGGTTCAGCTTTACAACAGCTCCATGTTCAGTAACAGAAACATCACATGCAGACTGTTTCTCGATGAACAAATGAAAGCACAAATGAGCGGTCGAAACGCAATTCGCCAAGTTATCACCAACCTGTTGAAAAACGCCGCAGAGGCCTTGTCTGCTGGCGGCAACATCCGCATTCGCACAACAAGTACGGTGAAGCTCAATAGCAAAGACTTTATCGAAATCATAGTCTCGGATAACGGTCCGGGTATTCCCTCTCACATAATGCAAAATCTCTTCAAGCCAGTCATCTCGACAAAAGGGAAAGAACATTCAGGACTCGGTCTCAGCATTACACAGAGTCTGGTCAACCAAATGAAAGGCTCGATTAGCTGCCGAAGTAGCGACAAAGGCACTGAATTTCAAATTTTATTGCCAGATAGCGGACATCGCCAGGAAAAATGAAAAGGCAAGAAACAGGACAACAAACACACAATAATCATGACAAAGCAAACCAGTCGCATCAGTTTAAAAAAAACCGAAATTCTCGTTGTTGATGATGAACCTCAAGTAATTGAAAACCTCGAGGCTCTGCTAACCGATCATGGTTACAGTGTGATCAGCGCCATAGGTGGCATAAACGCCTGCGATAAACTCTTGCGTCACAACGTTGATCTTGTCTTGCTTGACCTGAATATGCAGGACAAAAATGGTCATGAAGTCATGCGCTTCATGACCGAAAACAACATCGATACCGCCACCATTGTGATCAGCGGTGAATCTTCGTTTTCGACCCTGAGCCGTTCGTTACGCCGGGGCTCTTATGATTACCTCAAGAAACCGTATGATCCGGAAGAACTCATCGCTACGGTTGCAAGTGCACTAAGGCAAAAAAGCCTGGAGAGTGCCCACGCATCAATGCAAAAGAAACTGAAGCACTCTGAAGAATTACATCGTTTTATCGTAAACAACTCGCCGGATATCATTTTTATGCTCGACCAGAGGGGCCGTTTCGCATTTTTAAACAGTAAAATCGAACGCCAACTCGGTTATACCAAAACAAAATTGATTGGTGCACACTACTCGATCATCGTTGCCGAACAAGACAAAGACAAAGCCGCCTATCACCTCCAGTTTGAATCACCCTGGCTGCAAGAAAGCAATCGCGTAGCCACCCTACGCAACAATGGCAGAACAAAAAGTTTTGAAATTAACCTGGTCATGGCCAATAAGTCTGGCTCCCGATACTATGAGATAACGATTTTTCCGATCAAGCAAAAAACCAGAAAGCTGAATGGCATTCGACAAGCTCCAAATCATAAAACAAAGATTATCAGTTTATATGGCACGGCAAGGGATATAACAGAGAAAAAAGAAGCCGAAGACTTCATTCATTATCAAGCCTACCACGACCTGCTTACTCGACTACCCAACCGCGCATTGTTCAAGGACCGTTTAAGCCTGTCCATCGCCCAGGCAAAAAGAAACAATTCAAAACTGGCCGTTATGTTTCTCGATCTTGACCGTTTCAAAGTCGTTAACGATACACTGGGTCATACCATGGGTGACCATTTGCTGCAAACCGTTGCCACTCGCCTCGGCGCCTGCCTGCGCGATGGTGACACCCTGTCTCACTTTGGCGGTGACGAATTTACCCTTCTTCTTCCCGAACTATCAAGTCGAGAAGACGCCAGGCATATAGCTCGAAAAATCATGCGAGTACTGAAAGAACCCTTTCCACTTGCAGAACATGATGTGTTTGTCGGCGTAAGTATCGGGATATCCATGTTCCCAGATGCCGGAGTGACTGCCGAAGAACTCATTCAGAATTCGGATGCTGCGATGTATCACGTCAAAGGAAGAGGTAAAGATGGTTACCAGTTTTATGTCAATGGTATGAACAACCGTAGTTCGGGCCGGTTAAAACTGGAACGCGACCTGCGGGGCGCGCTCAAGCAGAATGAATTAAATGTATACTACCAACCGAAAGTAAATGCGATTACAGGTGATGTTATTGGAGTTGAGGCGCTGGTACGCTGGCATCACCCGGAAAAGGGAATTATTTACCCATCTGAGTTTTTGCCACTCGCAGAAGAAACCAAACTTATTATTGATATCAGCGAATGGGTGCTAGAAACAGCATGCAGAGAAGTCAATCAGTGGATTCAAAACGGCCATGAAGCGATACGCCTGGCAGTCAATTTCTCCCCAAAACAAATTGAACATCCGCGCTTTGTCAATCAATTGATCAATCAGCTCAAGTTGACCGGTTTCCCTCGACAAAATCTCGAAATCGAGATCAGCGAAAATGTCATCATGAACAACCTGGAACATATTGTTCAAAAGCTCAACAGTCTTGCCGAGTATGGTGTATCGATAGCGGTCGATGATTTTGGAACCGGCTACTCATCGCTCAGTTACCTACACAAGCTACCGATACATACCTTAAAGCTAGACCAATCGTTCGTGAAAGGTCTTCACAACCAGCCAGGGCAGCCCTGTATCGTAAATGCCATTATCGCCATGGCGCAGGGCCTGAAACTCAATATCGTCGCAGAAGGTGTGGAGACGGCGGAGCAATACGCTTATCTGAAGAAACTTGGCTGTCACGAGATCCAGGGATTTTACTTCGGCAAAGCCCAACCCGCCAATCACACCCTGGCCATGATCAATCAAAAACCTAGTGAATTGGCCGTCTAGAGCAACGCCAGATTGGCTCTTATTGTTCTACAATATCCACTTAAATTGTCTAACAATCTCATTTCCTGATTCCGTTTTTGCCAAATCTTACGCTCTTGTAACCCTGTGTAACTGAAAAATGAGGTGTAACTCACATCTTTTTTATGTCGTTACTTTAGCATCAGCGACAGCAAAAAAATAAACAACACAAGCTTTTGCAAAAGTCTCAATAACAGTTTTTATAAAAACAAGCATAGCGACTCGGTGCGACGGGAGTGATTTAAATGGCAGAGCAAATTCTGGCCTTAGAGGGGCTTGGGGAATCTGACAAAAATAGCTTCACATTTAGTGAACGCGTTGAATATCTGAAAAAATTTGGCGCCCATTCACAAGCTTTCTCAACCCTGCAGCCAGATATGGAGTATTTTGATATGCCCGGTATCGGTTATATCGGCTATATGAAAAAATGGGGAAAAGTCTATGTCTTATCCGATCCAGTTGCTGCCCCGACAAACTTCGAATTATTACTAACTGAGTTTTACCAGAAAAATCCGAACGCGGTCTTTATCCAGATAACCAAGCCGGTGGTAGATATTTTGCACAAACGCTTTGACTACTATGGCACCCAGTTTGGGTCAGAATCGAAGATAAATCTAGCTAACTGGAATCTCAAAGGTAAAAAGAAACAGATCTTGCGCACCGCACTGAATCAGTCGATAAAGTCTGGGATCGAAGTGAAAGAACGCTACAGCGACGATCACACCCGGGAAATATCAGAAGCATGGATTAAAACGCGCAAATGCAAAAGTAACGAAATCCGCTTTCTCATTCGCCCAATGGCAATGAAATACAAAGAAAATGAACGTCATTTTTATGCGTATCAAAACGGCAAAGCCGTTGGCTTTATCTACTTTGATCCGATATACGAAAAAAACCAAATCGTCAGTTATGTGCCCAACATATCGCGAGCCTGTGCCGAGTTCAAACAGGGTATTTTTTACACCTTGATGTGTCATGCGATAGAAGTCTTTCGGAAAGAAGGCGTTCCGTACATTGATTTGGGGCTAATTCCGTTGTCACTGTCGGATGAGTGCGAACCACAAGAATCGAAAACACTCAAAAAAGTAATGAAACTCCTCTACGAAAAAGGCAATTTTCTATATAACTTTAAAGGCCTGGAATTCACCAAATCGAGATTCAGAGGCAGCATTGAAAAAACCTACTGCTGCCACAAAACCGCTCTACCTGTGTTTGAATTTCTCAGTATGTTCAAATTAACCAAGGTAATCTAACGAAAAGACGCAACGTCACCACCGAAGTGATACAACAGCGACTTTGCCTTTTCGGATACAAACGACACTTCAATGACCAGCATTACCGGGCTGGTCGTTTTTTTCGCCTTATTTCACATCTATAAATTTAAGTAAAATATCTTCCCCGTTAAACTCCGCACCCAAAACGGAGATAAAGGTATAAACACCGACCAGTTTTCTATTTAAGAACACGAATTCTTTAGGCGGGACTTTAAAATAACGGTTAATCGCCGAAACTGCCGCACGCTTGGCAACGCGACCGGGCAAATCACTTTGCTTCCAGCGATATTGGCCCATACTGTTTAGCGCGCCCTTGGGGGCATTCATTTTGGATGCGGCGAGCGGTTCCAGAACAGCCATACATACTTTACCAAACTCTTCCAGTACCGGAGAAGGCCAATTTGCCCGCATAAACTTAAGCTGAACGCCACCTTCGATAACGCTCGCCAGATCCTGATAATACGAGGCTTTGATCATTTTGCATACCGGACCCAGAATTGCGTCGGAATATTTCTGTACAGCCCCAAAATCCAAAAGAACGATTCGATCCAACCCATCCGGATTATTGGCCAGCCGAATGCGGTAGTTACCAAAATTCGGGTCTGTCTGCAATTCTTTCCAGTCGTACATCTCGCGCAAGAACAACTCTAACGAAGCCCGGGCCAGATAGTTTCGACGCGCCTGGGATAACTGCTGAACCTCATCACTTGTCACAGGCAACCCAGACTCGAAACTGGTCGCCATCACATGTGCAGTGGAGTATTCTTTATACACTTTTGGCACAATAAAACGATCATCATCAGTCAGCATTTCGCGAAAACGGCAGGTTGTATCTGCTTCAAGCAGATAGTCCACCTCACGATGCATCATCTGACGAACTTCTTTTAACCATTCATCAAAATCAGGGCCAAATGAAACGACTTTGGCCAATTTCAATAACCGGGCGACAGCATCTAGATCCGAATCAACGGCCTCTGCCACTCCAGGATACTGGATTTTTAGACAGATCTGTCGATTGTCCGATAGGCGTCTCGCTCTGTGTACCTGCCCCAACGAGGCTGCGCCAATCGGTTCTTGTTCAATATCCAGTTGCCCAAGCCTGGCATCGCCCAGCTCACGATACAATACCTGATGAATAGCTGGCCAATCCAGAGAGACGGTTTTGTCTTCAAGGGTATGCAGGGCTTCGGTCACTTCGACCGGCAAAAAATGCTCACCATAGAGAGCCATTACCTGCCCAATTTTCACCACACTTCCCTTTAGCTTGCCAAGCTCTTCCACCAGGAAAGCCGCCTGCTTTGAAAGCATTGCCTTGCGCTTGGCCTGTCTTGTTTCCTTCCCCGAAAACACACCAAGAGCGGTATGTGTAGCCATACGTGTGCCGGCAAAAAGACCAGCCTTGGTCAAGCTAAGTCGACGCTCAAAACTACCAGTTTTAATACGGGAGACTGATCTGGATCTGGTTGTTTTCGAATCCATCAGCAAACTTTGTGTCCTTTTGCCTGCAAGTCGGCGTGGTAAGATGAACGAACCAGCGGCGCACTGGCAACACGCTTAAAACCCATAGTTTCGCCTAGCCTGCCAAGATGCTTAAACTCTTCCGGTGTCACATACCTCTCTACCGGCAAGTGATCACCGCTGGGTTGCAGATACTGTCCCAGCGTAAGCATATCCACATCATGCCTGCGCAGATCCGCCATCACAGCTTCAACTTCGCCAATTTCCTCACCCAGTCCGAGCATCAAGCCTGACTTAGTCGTAACCTCGGGATTTCGAGCCTTGTAGTTTTTGAGTAGCGACAGTGACCAGGCGTAATCAGCACCGGGTCTGGCTTTCGGGTAAAGGCGTGGTATTGTTTCCAGGTTATGATTGAATACATCTGGCGGATTCCTGGTCAAGATATCGACTGCAACGTCCATACGGCCCCTAAAGTCTGGAACCAGGATTTCGATGTCGATCGCGGTGCATTGCGCCCGGGTTTCACTAATACAGTTGGCAAAGTGCTGGGCACCTCCATCTCGAAGATCATCTCTATCGACGGAAGTAATGACGACATATTTCAGTGCCATCTCGGAAATGGCCTGCGCTAGGTTGGCAGGTTCGTTTTCATCCAACGGTTTGGGCCTGCCATGAGCGACATCACAAAAGGGGCAACGGCGCGTGCATATATCCCCCATAATCATAAAAGTGGCGGTACCTCCACCAAAACACTCACCCAAATTGGGGCAGGCCGCTTCTTCACAAACCGTGTGCAATTTATGCTGGCGTAATTTGGCTTTGATATTGTTGATACGAGTTGTCCCCGGCATACGAACCCGAATCCACTCGGGCTTTCTGGCCGGCTTGTCTGTTGCGATAATCTTGACCGGGTTGCGAGCGACTTTGTCCGCACCTCGCAGTTTCTCACCGGCTACCAACCTCCTGGGTTTGGCGGGTTGACTTAGTTCAACTTTTTTATTGTTTGACACGATGTTAAGCTCTCACTCATTCATTGATACATTTTCAGGGCCGACCCAATAAGCCACCACTCATCCAGGTCGCCGACTCACTTCACCTCTTACGAAAAAGTTATTCACAAATGATGCGAGGTAGCCCCATCTCAATACGTGACGAATTATACCCCATGACGCGAATGAATTGCTTTAGCAATTCATCTAAGACAGACGTGAAATCAATATCGGCGACCAAATCCTCGAGCTTTACCATTTCCAGCCCTTGGTAGCCACAAGGATTGATACGTTGAAAAGGGCTCAAGTCACCAATGACATTTAGTGATAAACCGTGAAAAGACCTACCACGAATCACGCGCAAGCCCAAAGAAGCGATTTTCTTTGCACCGACATACACCCCAGGCGCATCCTGCCTGGCCTTGGCGCAAACACCAAAACTCGCCAGCGTCGCTATCACCGTGTTTTCAATTGCCGATACCAGATCCCGTGTTCCGATTTTCTGACGAGCCAAGTCAACAAGAATATAGCCAACCAGCTGGCCTGGGCCGTGATAAGTAACCTGACCGCCTCTATCCACCTGAACTACGGGTATATCTCCTGGAACAAGAATATGCTCCGGTTTACCCGCCTGCCCCTGGGTAAACACCGGTTGATGCTGCAATAGCCATAGCTCATCAGGTGTCGACTCAGACCGGTTTTTGGTGAACGTCTGCATCGCTTGCCAAACCGGCTGGTAAGGGAGTGTTGCAAACCGGCGTACAACAAGGCAGTCTCGCCAGGAGAAATTCGGGGGAGAAGTAGCGTATGAAGGCAATGTCATAGCACCATATGCACCCGGCCACTGGCCTTAAGGTCTGCAAAGATTTTCTTGAGTTGTACCTCACCCGTAGCGACGATGGTTAAACGAACAGAAAGGTACTTGCCATTTTTACTGGCATTTAAATTAACTTGATCGGTATCCAGATCCGGCGCATGGCCTTGGATCGTGCGAATAACGAAATCTTTAAAGTCTGGCACACCATCACCGATCACCTTGATGGGATAGTCACAGGGAAACGCTATTTTGGGGGGTTCTTGTTGCGACATGGCTGACCGCTTTCACTGGTAAATTCTAAAATCTAAATTCAGCATCGAAACGATATATCTGTATTTTAATCAGGAGGACGCAAACAGCTGAACAAAAAACAGCTTGATCATATCCCAGAGACGCTTGAAAAAGCCGGCCTCGGTAACCGGCTCCAATGCCAGAAGCGACTCTTCGACCAATACATCTTCTCCCAGTTGAATTTTCAAAGAACCCAACACATCCCCTGTATTGACTGGTGCTTCAATATAGTCTTCGATCTCCAATGAGGTTTGCAGATTTTCTTTCTGACCTTTTTGAATGGTAATAAAGACATCATTGGCCAAACCCAATTTCACTTGTTCAGTCATCCCGCCCCATATTTTTGTTTTCGTCAACTCGACGCCGGATTGATACGGGGCAATGCTTGCGTAGTAACGAAAACCATAGTTCAAAAGTTTTTGTGTTTCCCTGGCTCGGGCTTCTTCACTCTTCGCACCCATTACCACACTGATCAAACGCATATTATCGCGTACAGCAGATGCAACCAGACAAAAACCTGCCGCATCGGTATGCCCAGTTTTCAGCCCGTCCACTGACTTGTCCCGCCATAAAAGACGGTTTCGATTGGGTTGCCGGATTTTGTTATAGGTAAAGTACTTTTCTTTATACAAGGAATAATGATCGTGAAAATCGACTATGATCGCTTTCGCCAACAGTGCCAGGTCTCGCGCCGATGAGTAATGACCTTCTGACGGAAGCCCGGTTGCATTGCGAAAACTGGAGTTCTCCATTTTCAGCAGCTTGGCATGCTGATTCATAATATCTGCAAATGTATCTTCACTGCCCGCGATATGTTCAGCCACCGCTATACTGGCATCGTTACCACTTTGAATGACAATGCCACGCAACAAATCCTGCAGCGACACATGCGTTCCTTCTTTGATAAACATTTTGGAACCGCCGGTCTTCCAGGCATTGACACTGATCAACACCTGATCATCCATTGATATATTGCCACGTTGAGCTTCGTATTCAACGATGTAGGATGTCATCATTTTGGTCAAACTCGCCGGAGGCAACCTTTCATCCGCATTTTTTTCGACAATGATCTCGCCACTCGATGCATCCATCAGAATATAAGACTTGGCATTGACTTGCGGAGGTGAAGGTATTAGAGCCGGACTATCGGCCATCGCGACTGTAGAGAACAAGATAAAAAACAGTAAAACCATAAATACGAACCAATTAACATCGTTATCAGGTCGCTCAGGCCGGAACAAGGTATAGGCGCATGTGATTTTCATAAAAAATGTATTACTTCAATAAAAAAGTTTGCTTTGATCAATATCTTCGATTGCAAATACTACATGATTCAACGTGAACAATCACCTTATCCCCCGATCCCTGAATAAAAAATCACAAGAAAAAAGAAGCCTTGACTGCATAGTGGTTTGCGAAGTAACAAACAAGGTAAATAGCAAGATATCGAGTAAGGCGAGGCTTTCACCTCATTCCTCTCGAAGAACTGTACATACAAGTCTCGTATTACGGTGCCCCTACTCAGGAATTTGGGTTATCCGGTAACCCGCCCCGGAAATACCGGTTATTCAACTTTCACCAGCTACCACAAAAGGTACGCTATCATGGTGCTTTAGTAATTTCTGCCGTGCAAATTCAGCGGTTGATTTGCGCTGGTACGGCCCTGCCCTCACCCGATAAATCATATTGGATGACGAGCCCGACTTTAGAATAAAAACAGGGGCATCAAGCATTTGCCTAATCTCTCGCTTAACAGAAAGTGCCGCCGATTGGCTTTTATAGGCACCAACCTGCAAAAAAAATTGACCGGAACCAGGAGCGAATTCAGACCCGTCAACCAAAGCCTCCGGTTTGATAATTTTGTCGATTGAAGGCATAGGCAACAACTCGACTTCCAGTTGAGCGACCCCTTTGTCGGAATAGCCCAGCTTCTTGGCTGCGGCAAAAGACAAATCGATAATTCGACCTTCATGAAACGGCCCCCGATCATTCACCCTCACCACGACAACCTTGCCGTTCGCTAAATTGGTTACCCTCACATAAGAAGGAATCGGTAGAGTTTTGTGAGCGGCTGTCATTCCATACATATTGTAGACTTCACCATTCGACGTTCTATAACCATGAAACTTCCGACCATACCAGGAACCGATACCCCGTTCTAAATACGCAACGGATTCGTCCATGATCCAGTAACTTTTCCCATTCACGGTATACGGGCTTTTGTTTCCGGCAATGGTGCGCACTTCAAACCGGGGAACCGCATCAGGTACATTCGATGCATCGAACTCACCTTCCGGCGCTCCGTCCTGGTGCAGCGTGTAACGAGATTGCACGCAACCGTTCTGGACGACACCCAAACAAACCAAGAACCAAAACAAGACCGTTTTTCGCAAGACGCTAAATTCCGAGTACATTTTTTAATGCAGCTGTTTCGCCAATTGATACACCGCCATCGCATACATTTCACTATGGTTGTATCGGGTAATTACATAGAAGTTATGCAGACCAACCCAGAACTCGTCACCGGCTGTTCCAACCAACTTCATCAGCCGGATGGGTTCTTCCGCATCCAGCTTACCATTAACCCGGACACCATTTTTACTCAGATCCGCCACTTTATATTGGGGTTTCAATTGGGTGTGTAGCAACTTTTCGTAATGCTTGCCTGCTACTGTGGCCTTCTCAGCGATTGGTGCTCCCTTTTTCCATTTGTGTTTACGAAAATAATTGGCGACACTGCCAATAGCATCGACAGGGTTATCCAGGATATCCACCACACCATCACCATCAAAATCAATGGCATAGTATCGATAGCTACTTGGGATAAACTGACCATATCCCATCGCGCCGGCGTACGATCCCTTCACCGCCAAAGGGTCAAAGCCCTGCTCCCGCACCAACAAGAAAAAGTGTTCCAGCTCCGAAGTGAAAAACTGACTCCTGGGGGGGTAAGCAAAGGCCAGAGTCGAAAGTGCATCCAACACTCTATAATTGCCTTTGTTCTTTCCATAGCGGGTTTCAACGCCAATAATAGCGGCAATGATCTCGCGAGGAACGCCTATTTCCTTTTCCGCTTTGTCGAATGACTTCTTGTATTTTTTCAGAAACGCCTTGCCGAGCCTGATACGATTATCAGTCAAAAATATTTTTCGATAGTCCTTCCACTCGAGCACCTTCTCGGCCGGTCTGCTCATCGCTTCCAGGATACTGGTTTTGGTTTCTGCTTGTGCCAAGTACTCCGATAACCACTTTTCATCAAAAGCGTACGTTTTAACCAGCTTATCGACAAACTTCTGCGTTGCTGTCTGATTCGCGTAGCTGGCCTGGAAAGGGAGCGCCAATACTACAAGAAGAAAAACCGTGGCTGAAAGTGATATCATAGTTCGAGAATGCTCAACTCGCTTCATACCTTCCTCTTTAGTTGTGGTAGTTATATTATTGTAGTTATTATAGTCGTTGAACGAAGCCACTACGCGGCAGATTGATACCATACAGTAAACATCCAATAGCCACTCAGCAATAGTGCCTTTACGCGCATTATACCGATGTGCGATCACTGAGGCATTATTCCATGGACAAAGCACCGCAAAAACGTTTTAATTCACTGTACCAAAAACAGACTAACGCATCGATTCGTCAAGGCAAGGCAAATTCGACGATCGATGCCTATTACCGAGCCACTCGTCGTAGCAGCGGGCTTTACTATAGTGGTCCCCGAAATCGAGACAGTGAGTTAAAATAGAAACACGGTTGAAAGGGGCGAGCATAAAACGTAAATCATTTAAATCAGAGTTTAAAGCAAAAGTAGCCATTGAGGCTATCAAAGGCACCGAACGGTGAATGAGATTACCGCAGAATTTGAGGTACACCCCAGCCAGGTGAACACCTGGAAGAAGCAGCTGTTGGGGGGAAGTGGGTACAAAGCCGGTCACGATAAGGAATCGGCCCCCAGGGTACGGACTGTAATGAGTACCAATAGCAGCAGCCGAAGTGGATCACCCTGCCGGGGGGCACGACCATACGACACCACTACGATGGCTTGCAAAGGCTAACAGAAAACGGCCTGTACACCCCTGCCGAAGCGCTACTGGAACAGGTGCGCTACAGCTATGGTCAGGTCAGCAATATCCTGAACCAGGATGGCGTACACCGCGACTACCAGTACAGCTACGATTCCCTGTATCGGCTGAATGCATCCGAAAAAACGGCAGAATCCGGCACCGGCCAGGATGTCCCGCTGTATAGCGAACAGTTTACCTACGACGGGGTGGCCAATCGACTGAGTCATACCAAAAACACACAATCCTCGGAAACCTATGATTACAACGATGCCAACCAACTGACATGCAAAGAGAATACCTATTACCATTACGATGACAATGGGCAGCTTATCAGTCAAGGAACCGACACCACTGGTGCCAGCCCGGACATTCGCTACCATTACGATACCCGGGAACGGCTGATCAAAGTCACTGATGGGGCGGGCGGCATTATTGCAGAATGAACGCTTGGGCCGTCAGCAACAATCATTACGGAATCGTCTGAACAATTTAGAGCCCGTCCAAAAGTAACTTCTCAATAACCCGTGGCGAAACCCGCCCGCTCAACGATAATTTCGGGTAGCCAGGGAACGGTTTGTTTTCCGATACCAAGACGGTCGGTCAAATAGTCCCAG
>PDSQ01000051.1 GCA_002747055.1 Gammaproteobacteria bacterium | reverse complement strand
GGTAAGATTATGCGTCGTATCCTGCGTAAGATTGCGGCGAATGAGCTGGATGGTCTGGGTGATACCTCAACACTGGCTGATCCAAGCGTGGTGACTGATCTGATTGATCATCGGCAGAATACATAATATCTGTCAGCTTCCTGATGGATGAGGGGCCTAAAAGCTCCTCATCCCGGTTATTCAGGGTAAAATTCACTTTCTAAATCATCCCGCAAACCGTATAAAACCCTGAATAATAAGCTGATTAGGAATTGCTTAATCCTGACTGTTCAAGTTAAACTCGGTAAGGTTTGCATAATACTTGGAGGAATCATTACTTATGTTGTCTGATAATGCGCAGCAGTACTGGAAGGCAAATCTGCGCCTTCTGGCTATCTGTCTGGTGATCTGGTTTATCGTCTCTTATGGCTGTGGGTTGTTACTGGTTGAACCACTGAATGCCTTTAGCCTGGGTGGTTACAAGCTTGGTTTCTGGTTTGCCCAGCAGGGTTCCATTTATGTCTTCATCTTGTTGATCTTTTTCTATGCTGTCAGCATGGGTGCTTTGGATCGCAAGTATGGATTTGATGAAGAGTAAAGGGACTGGGAGTTTATAATTTATGACGAATTTACAAATCTGGACCTACGTAATCGTAGGCCTGAGTTTTGCGCTGTACTTCGGTATTGCGATCTGGGCACGTGCCGGTTCAACCGGTGAATTTTATGTTGCCGGTGGTGGTGTACATCCTGTCGCTAATGGTATGGCGACCGGTGCTGACTGGATGTCAGCTGCTTCCTTTATTGGTATGGCGGGTCTGATCGCCTTTAACGGTTACGGAGCCTCGGTTTTCCTGATGGGCTGGACCGGTGGTTATGTACTGCTGGCGATGTTGTTGGCACCTTACCTGCGCAAGTTTGGCAAGTTTACGGTGCCTGAGTTTATTGGTGATCGCTTCTATTCCAAAACAGCCCGTATTGTGGGTGTACTGTGTCTGATTCTGGCTTCTATTACTTATGTTATTGGTCAGATGAAAGGGATTGGTGTAACTTTCGGTCGCTTCCTGGAAACCGATTATGAAACAGGCCTGCTGGTGGGTATGGCAATCGTGTTTTTCTACTCGGTACTGGGTGGCATGAAAGGTATCACTTACACGCAAATCGCACAGTACGTTGTCTTGATTCTGGCTTATACTGTGCCAGCCGTCTTTATCTCATTAAACCTGACAGGCAGTCTCTTTCCACAAATCGGCCTGGGTTCTACCATGACCGAGGCGACAGGTTTCGGTGGTGTTTACCTGCTGGATCGTCTGGATCAGGTGGTGACTGAACTGGGCTTTAATGAGTACACAACCCAGCTGTTGGGTAATAAAGTCAATATGTTTATGTACACGTTATCTTTGATGATCGGTACAGCAGGTCTACCTCATGTCATTATCCGTTTCTTCACCGTACCGAAAGTATCTGATGCGCGTTACTCTGCGGGTTGGGCGTTAGTCTTTATCGCATTATTGTATACAACGGCTCCGGCTGTCGGTGCAATGGCGCGTTTGAACCTGATGAATACGATTCAGATTGGTGAAGTCGGTTCTCCTGATGGCAACCTGGCCTACGAGGATCGCCCACGCTGGTTCAAAACATGGGAGACAACGGGGCTGTTGAAGTTCGAAGACAAGAACGGCGATGGTAAAATCCAGTATTACAATGACAAGAATGAGGCAATGAATGCGAAAGCAGAAGGCTTTGGCTGGAAAGGTAACGAGATGGTGAAGGTTGACCGTGACATCATGGTATTGGCTAACCCTGAAATTGCCAATCTGCCAAACTGGGTGATTGCACTGGTGGCGGCTGGTGGCCTGGCGGCTGCATTGTCAACTGCGGCGGGTCTGCTGCTGGCGATTGCGTCTTCTATTTCTCATGATTTATTGAAGGGTGTTCTTGCCCCCAATATTTCTGAGGGTGCAGAATTGACGGCTTCCCGTATTGCAATGGCCGGTGCCATCGCCCTGGCGGGGTATCTCGGCTTTAATCCGCCCGACTTTGCCGCAGGAACGGTGGCGATTGCCTTCGGTCTGGCAGCATCTTCTATCTTCCCGGTACTGATGATGGGTATTTTCTCCAAGAAGATGAACCGTGCGGGTGCTATCATGGGTATGCTGGCGGGTATTACTATTACCATGTTGTATGTGTTCCAGCACAAAGGTATCTTCTTTGTACCCGGCACCGCCTTCCTGGGTGACATGGAGCCTAACTGGTTCCTGGGTATTTCTCCAAATGCCTTTGGGGCGGTTGGTGCGATTGTGAACTTTGCCGTCGCTTTCCTGGTGGCCAAGGTTACAGCTCCACCACCAGCGCATATTCAGGAGCTGGTTGAAGATATCCGTGTTCCTCGCGGTGCAGGTCAGGCTACTGGTCACTAAGATTGGTAGCTTGCCTCTGTCAAGAGGAACAAGTGATAATAAAAAAGCCCCTTTATGGGGCTTTTTTATTATGTGGGGCTACTCATACCAATATGACCAGCCCTCTTCGTAGTACTTCAATAAAGGATGAGTACTGATCTGGTTAATTTCCACAGCCACTTTAGCAACATCCGGTGCGAAGTTAAAAAGCTGTGGTAACATTTCCTGACTCAAGTAGCGATGCTTCTGTGTCAGTTGAACCTTTTGTGGATTAAGTTGCTGGCGTGAGGCCATCACAAATCCCCAATCCCCAAAGCTTGGAATATAGGTGTGATAGGGCAGGGTTTGCCATTTTTCGCCGTTGGCAGCTTGTCCCAGTGTTTTTGCAATTGACCAGAATGCTTCGCGGGCATACAGCGGTGAGGTGGCCTGTGTAACAATAACCCCTTGTTGCGAAACATGCTGTTTCAGTAGCTTATAGAAGCTTGTGCTGTATAAACGGGACAGGCTGGGATTATTTGGGTCAGGCAGGTCAATCAGTACCACATCAAATAATGTTTGATTCTTCTCCAGGAACTTCCAGGCATCCTGGTTAAAAATTTCAACCTTTGGGTGGCTGAGCGAGTCCTGGTTTAGCTCGCGGAGCTGCGGGTTGCTGGAAAACAGTTGTGTCACCACCGGATCAAGGTCAACCAGTGTAATTTTCTCAAGGGTCTCATAACGTAACAGTTCCCGGATTGCCAGTCCGTCACCCCCGCCAAGGATTAGAATCTGTTGTGGGTTTTTCGTGACACTCATGGCCGGATGTACCAATGATTCATGATAACGGTATTCGTCATAGCTATCGAATTGCAGCGCACCATTAATGTAAAAACGCAGGCGCTGCTGGCGACGGGTCAGAACAATACGCTGATAATCTGTATCCTGTGCATAAATAATTTCATCCTGGTAAAGGCGGTTTTCCATACGGCTGGTAAAACTTTCCGAATAGACAAGCCCACCGATCAGCAAGGCGATGGTGGCCAGACCCGACAGTGCCAGTTGGCGGCGTTGCGGAGTCTGCTGGCGAAAAACATATAAGGCCAGCAGTCCGACGGCAGCATTCAATAATCCGAACAGGAAGCCGGTTTGCAGCAAGCCCAGCTGGGGAATCAGTACCAGCGGAAACAGCAGGGCAGCAATGAGGGCACCGATATAATCAGCGGTAAAGACATTCGACAGGTTGATTTTTAATGCGGCATGTTCTTTCAGAATACGGATAATGAGCGGAATTTCCACGCCAAGCATACCGCCGAGTAATAACACCAGCAGAAACAGCAGTGGGGTGTAATTATCCAGAATGGCAAAGGCAAAAAACAGCAGTGGTGCAGTCAGACCGCCGAGTACGCCGACCAGTAATTGCAGTTTAACAAAATTAGCGGGTAGCTCCTGTTCAATAAAGCGTGAAAGCCACGAGCCAACACCCATGGAACTCATAAACAGGCCGATGACCAGGGAAAACTGATAAACCGAATCACCGAGCAGGTAGCTGGACAAGGTACCTGCCAGCAGTTCATACACCAGTCCGCAGATCGCAATAACAAAAGTCGCAAATAACAGTGCGACATGTTGCAGCCGTTTGGTATTCTCCACGCTGTGAGTATCAGGAGACAACGGCAGCGTAAATCAGTCCCAGTGAAATCACCACTGCGCCGATAACAATGCCCAGTGCGACATTGTTTTCTTCAGTAATTTTTTTCTCGATGGAAAAGGGGGTGAGGCGTTCCATGATCCATAGCGAAAGCAGGAACATGATAAAACCCAGTGCACCATAGAAGAGGGTTGCAAATACTTGTGTCAATGATAAATCAGGCATGGTGGTTTAATCCGTTGCGTAAAATTGAGATAAAAAGTGTTTCCGGTTTATTTGCCGTAGCGATAACCACCGGCACTGGTCATACCGGCACTGCCGCTGCGTACACTGGGGTCTTCGCTGTACTTGGTTTCTTCCAGGCCCACATTGTAATAGGTCAGCAGCATGGCACCCAGTGTCAGGGCCACGAAGAAAAGCATCATGATGCGGCTCATTCGTCATCATCCTCCAAAACCGACTTCCAGCGCCGGGACTCAAAGAACATTTTTGACAAAAAACCGGCGAGGGCCGCCACAGCCGTTATGACAAACAGCCAGTTGAAATAATAAGGGCTGATATAGCCCTGTTTGAGGGTTGCCCGTAGTGAAGTATCGGGCAGTGTGGTGTCGATTTCGCCGATACCACCTTCGCTCATTTTCAGGTTCATGGTGTATTCTCCGGCCTGCGGTACCTGGAAATAGGCGTGAGTCGTACGATCACCCTCCGTCCAGTATTCCCCACCGTCATAACCCTCATAAAATGATGCGCCGGTACCAAAGCTGAAAACATCATTTGTACCTTGCAGGATGTTGATATCGAAATACCCCCAGGCATTGCGTAATTGTGTCTCCAGCGTCAGTTCCACCAGTCGGTTGGGTTTAGTCACAGTGAAGGTATGGCGGACTCCGGTGCGCAAGTCATCCGCATTCATCTGTGTACTGTAGATTTCACTGCCATCAAAAAAGAGCCAGGTGACGGCAATTAACAGTGCAGCAATAGCCATGAAGGGCAAGGCTGCCTTGCTGAATGGTTCGAGAAACTTTGAGCGGTAAGGCTGTGCGGGATGAACCGATGATGGTTTGGCGGGTTTTTCTGTAATGCCAAAACTTTTGTACACGGCTTCAGCATCTTCCAGATATTCACCAAGACCGTATTCGATTTCGTGGCCATTATGTTCAACGGTATACATATAAGGTGGTGCAACCGCTTCGACCAGGTGCGAGCTATCATCTTTTTTCGCCACCCAGGTCAATTCTCCGGCGACATATACTATTTTTGCCTGGTAACGTTCGAAAAATTTGTAGCTTCGCGGTCCGGCAGTAAATTCATATTTGGCTGCCAGGTTCCAGACATTGACATTCGGCATATCACGGGTACGACGGGAAAACATCAGATGTCCCTGATTCAGTGTCAGCCAGGCATAGCCATGAGTGGCCGAGAACAGCATCAGGTCTGTCCAGCGATAGCCTTCCATGTCTTCCCAGACCACCGTACCAATAATAATAAAATCAATGCCTTTGATTTTTCCCTGCATACCGTGCTGAAACGGAATGTCCGGGCGTTTCTGCTGCGAAAATTGATGCAGGACTGAAAAATGCTGACGGGTGTCCATCACCGCCCCGCAAAACTCGCAATTGAGGGTGCGAACCCGGTGTCCGCCACCATACAGTTTTAGAGGTGCGGCACAGCTGGTGCATTTAATGCTGCGGATATGATTGGCTGTCATGAGTCTGCCCTGATTTCAAAGGGATCAACCCATTTGCCCAGATAGGCATTGATCTGATGTGGGCTGATATATTCAAGTGTCATCAGTGCCGCATCTTTCGCCGACAGATGAACATAATCAAACTGTTCGCCAATTTCGATCACTTCAGGTAATTCACCACGAAAACCTTCACAGATTGCCCGTCCCAATTCAGTCACTTTCCAGTCTTTACCCATGATTCTCAGAGTCTGATCCAGATGCAGTTGATTGAGGCGGGGAATACTGCCTTGTAATTTATGTGGCAGTTCGAAAGCAAAGTCACCCTCATCGACGCTCATCCACTTGCCTTCACCGCTATTATCCAGAAGCCACCATTCATCCCAAAAGCCATGATCATAGCTGTAACGAATATGTCCGACGGGCAGGTAGCTGGTGTTGTCATAGCTGAACGGTGTTTTCAGCTGAATCAGGCTGGGCAGGTCGGCCAGTGTTGATTGTGTACCAGCCAGCCGTGCACCATCATCCTCCAGAAAAATCGTGGAGTCACATTGCTCGCAGACAATCAGCTTGGTAAAGCGAAAAGCCAGTGGCAGTTCGTTGCCACATTGTGGGCAGTTTAAAGAATCTGGTTCCATGACTAAGTTTTTATAATAACGGATGCCAAGAATAGACTGTAACAAATCTGTGCAAAGAGCACTACCAACATTTGTTGCGCGGCTTGTCGGCAGTTGCTTGTCATTAACCGGGCTAATGCATAGCATGGTTTCACATATAAAAAATTATAAGTTAAGGAGTGTCTCATGCTGGACAAGTTTAAGTGGATAATATCTGTGCTTGCGGTGGTGTCTTTAGTTTCCTGCGGTGGTGGCAGTGGTAACAATTATATTGTCGGAGGCAATGGTAATAATGGTAGCGGCAGTAGTTCCGGCGGTAATAATGGCAGTACCGGTGGTACAACCGTTGATAAGCGTATTGCCGATCTTGAGGTGAGCGTCAGTTCACGCCAGCTGGACTCTGATGGCTCTGAGCCGGTTATTATTTCTGCGATTGTTAAGGACAGCTATAATAATATTCTCAGTGATGTTGATGTCCATTTTGCGGTTGATAATGGCGGCACCATTGAGCCTGATGCCGGTAATAAGGCTGTCACTGATGCTGAGGGTAATACAGCGGCTGGCAAGGCCGTGAAGACAGCAAAGCTGACTCCCGGTTATCGCAAGGAAAACCGCACGCTGGTTGTAACGGTGACTGCCGGAACTCAGAAGCGATCGATTGAAGTCGAAGTCACCGGAACCAGCCTGGATCTGAATGGCCCGGAGAGTGTCGTGCTGAATACAACCGGAACTTACACGGTAACACTGACGGATTCGGCAGGACAACCGGTAGCGTATGAAGTGGTGTCGGTTGTGTCTGAACAGGGTAATGCAGTGACACCAACCTCAGACAGTGGTTTCGCCACCGATAAAAGTGGTCAGTTGACTTTTGAATTGACAGCCGCCAGCAGCGGTAAAGATACATTGACTGTTTCGGCACTGGGAGCCAGTGCGATTCAGAAAGTGGCTATTTCGGGGGATAATTTCGCGTTAAGTAGCAGTAATACAGAAATTCATGTTAATATCCATGAAACGGTGAATCTGGTCTGGACGAAAAATGGCGTGCCACAAGTTCATAAAACTATCCGGCTGAATGCTACCCGGGGTGTTGTACCAGCCAGTGTGACCACCGACGCTAATGGTCGCGCCAGTTTTACCCTGTCCTCGGTTACTGCCGGTGGGACAGTGGTGACGGCGGCTGATGCTGAATCAGGTCTGAATACCACGCTGGTGCGTGAATTTGTCGCGGTGTCACCCAGATACCTTACCGCGCAGCCTGAGCAGAATAATATCAGCCCGGAAGGTCAGACGGCGCTGGTGGCGATAGTCAGGGATGAGGCCTATAACCCGGTTAAAAACCAGAAGGTCAGATTTAATATTATCTATGATACCGTGAATGGCTCTTTGAGTGCTGCGACGGCGGTGACTGATTCTCTGGGGCGTGCCAGTGTGGTTTATACGGCAGGCAATGCCAGTAGTTCGCGTGATGGTGTCGAAATTCAGGCATCGTTGATGGATAATCCGCAAGTCGTGGATACGATCAAGTTGTCAGTCGGTGATCGTGCCGTGCAAATTGTTTTGGGTCATGATGAAAATATGGCTGAAGACGGTATCTATTACAAAAAAACATTTGGTGTCATTGTAACGGATAGTGCCGGTAATCCGGTGGCTAATAAAGCGGTAAACTTTACACTGATGCCAGTCGAGTATTACAAGGGCCAGATGGTGTGTAATGCTGCAGTCAGTAAAAACTGGCAGCCTTATGTGACGGCCAGTTGTGATGCCGAGGATGCTAACGATAATGCCATTCTGGATGTGGGTGAAGATTTCAACGGTAATGGTCTCCTTGATCCAACCCATACGGCTGCGATCACGAATCGTTCAGTGGTGACGGATGCCGAGGGTAAGGCAACAGTGGAGGTTGTTCATCTGCAGAGTCATGCCTTATGGAGTAAAGTGCGTTTGACGGCCTCTACTTCGGTTGATGGCACGGCGTATGTTGAAAGTCTGGAGTTTGTGCTGGATATTCTGGCCAGTGATGTGGATAATTGTCCTACTGAGCCAACGCCAAACCCGATCAGTCCTTACGGTGTTGCAGCACAATGCGAATCACCGGACTAAACATTTCAAGCCAGTGATCGATATGGGCCGGAGTATATCTCCGGCCTGTTACATTCAGTTTATTGAGTCTGAACGACTACAGCTGAACGATTCTGCACTACAACCCAGGGGGCAACGACAACTGCCCACAAGTGGCTGTCATCGGCCAGCCATTGTTTTGCGGTTTCATCCTGCAGGTGCTGCACCTGTTGCAGCTTCATCCAGTAGGTAAACTTCGCTGTATCATCCTCAGTTAGTGCGACGGCAACCTCAATTAAATCCAGTTCTGCGGACACATCCAGTACCCGCCCACGGGCAAAAAAATGTTCCAGTTCCGGCCAGCTGATCCGGGCTGTCTGCAAATTCAACCGGTCCTGTAGAGGAAGGGCAATGTCATCCATCGTGTTTTCCGCTTAATAAATTACTGATTGTATGGCGGGTGTTTTACGGATGGCAAGTTGCTGGCTGCGGAATGGCTTATTGAAGATGTTCTCTGGTGCGGTGAAATACTCCGATTGTCTTTGTTTTATTCGTTGGGCTGGTTTATTCATAGATAATGCAATAAATGTTGATTTATAGAAAATAATGGACGCACAAGAAGAGCCTGCAAGCAGCAATAAGCTATCGGATCTGGTCTGGGAGTTTAACTTTCGCCCTGATCACTATATCCATGATAGCTGGCTGGAACAAATGCCGGATGGCCCGTTGATCAAAAAGCTGGGTGGTTGCCACCGTGGTGCTGATCGTATTGTCGGTTACCTGATGCAGCGGCTGGGACTGGAGGGCCAGGTATTTTTCAATTTTTCCAGTGCGCTGGCACGGATTGGTTTGTGGCGAGGGCAGGATCTTGAGCGGCTGATTATGCATACCGGCAGTATCTTTTATTATGCAAAGGTACAGAAAATCGTTGCCAGAGAAGACCTGCTGCATATCCGTGACCAAATGGGAGAGGAGTTGTTCAGCTTTATGCAGCGTCGTGCAGTACCGTTAAAAGGCAAGATAGACTTAAATCTGAAATTGCCCACTGGTTTGGGTACTGAGGAAACCATCATTCTTGCAGGCCTGCTGTGTTTTCATGCTGCACTGGGTAATTATCCGCTTGCCTTACGCAAAAGGCTGATGCTTAAGCTGCCTCATCAGTGGTTTACGCTATATAAACGTGCGGCCCCATTAGGCAAACCATTAAATCACAAACAATCTGAGTGTGCTGCGTTGCTGCAAAAAGTGGCGATAGAGGTGCGGATGGGAATAGGTAGTGATGGACAAATTCATTTTAGTTAAACCGCTGGATTCACAGCTGCAACCGGGCCAGAAAGTTATTAAGTCGTCTGATTACAAACAATTATTAGATTATGAAGGTGTATTGCAAAAGCTGGCTTTCAGAGAAAAACAGCGTCAGCTTGAAGCAGCCGAGCAGTTGGAAGAGGCGGTTCGCTTGGGTAAGGAAGAAGGTCTGGAGCAGGCGAATAAGCAATTGGCCGAGGAGTTACTAAAGCTTACCTTGCAGATGCATGAGCGTTTGAATGATGTTGAAGAGTCACTGGTGTACGTTGTCATCGAAGCGGTAAAAAAAATTATTTACGGCTTTGATGATGAAACATTGGTGCAGAATACGGTGCGTTCCAGTCTTGATATGGTGCGCAGTGGTAAAAAACTGATTGTTCGTGTGCATCCACAAATGCAGAGTGCAGTACAGGAACAGATAGATGAGTTTGAGAAAAGTATTAATCATATCGAAGTGTTGCCGGATATGGGGCTGAAGCTGGATGAATGTATTCTGGAATCTGATGTTGGCATTGTGAATGCCAGTGTGGAGCAACAGGTTGAAGCGTTGGTCAATGCACTGAGAATGGTTAGTTTGCAATAACGTCAAAAAAGTTGCTGTGAAGCTATTGACGGTTTA
>PDSQ01000032.1 GCA_002747055.1 Gammaproteobacteria bacterium | reverse complement strand
TATGAAAACAGAGGCTCAAAAAGACAGTGAGGTAATGTGGGTGAAAGTAAAAGCGCCCACATTATCATGATGAAAACTGGATTTTTCAGGGTCGACTATTTAGGCGGGTAGTCTGCTCCCGAATCGATTTAGAAATCTTCTGTTTATCTGCCGATAGGCAGTATAACTTGACACTGCAGCGAACTGGCGTCACCGAGAAGAATTGGATAACAGTGCTCTCGACCTTCAGCACAGTTATCGGTAAACTGTGTCTGTCGGTAAGCTAGCGTTATCGGCAACACATCAAAGTGGATTAAACCTATCTACTGTAAACTGGAACTTCTTCCTCAGGCTATCTGCAGTACGACTGTATTCCTGTCCTTTGGAACAAATCAATCAAGGAACTTATTTATGAAAAAACTGATCGCAGCGGCAATTTTAGCCTCTACATCCTCTATTGCATTTGCAGGAACCGGTCCTGGTTGTGGCGTTGGAGCGATGATATTCAAAGGTCAAAACGGCCCCGCTCCTCACATTCTCGCCGCGACCACCAATGGTTCATTCGGTAATCAGACCTTTGGCATGACATTTGGCACTTTAGGCTGCGACACAACCAAGAGTGTTGTCTCTATGGCCATGTTTATGGATACCAACATGGACAAAGTAGCGATGGATATTTCCAGAGGCCAAGGCGAGAATCTTGAGACGTTGGCCGTCTTGCTCGGCGTGGAACTGCAAGATCGCGCTAAATTCAGAACCGTTATGCAGGATAACTTCGCTGTTATTTTTCCGACCTCAGAAACCACTTCAGACCAAGCTGTTGAAGCCATGATGACTATAATGAAAGCGGATAATACTTTGGTTAAATACACAGGTTAATTTCCATTCTCGTTGTTGTCTGGAATCTGCACCTCTATTATCCCAGGTTGTCAGGGGTAATAGAGTCGCAGGGATGCAGCCCTGAATCGCACCCTCCGATTACCTAAACTCGATGAAAACACTATCCCTTCTTGTAAGGTACCGCTTCCACCTACTCGGGTGCAGTGTATTCTGCCTATCCTGTGCTACCGTGAGCACAGCTGAGGAATATATCACTCGGCAACAAGTGCAGACCTTGGCGCATCAACATAACCTCGCGACTCATTCGCAATGGCATGAACTGATCCATTACAGACGCGCCACTTTTAGCCTGAACAAAGAAAGCCAGGCCGATGACAGTACGTTTTTCCTTTCAGAAAATGGCAAGTACGACCCGAAAGCAGAGTTAATGGCAACCATCGATGCCTTTTTTTCCGGCGAGCTGAATGACAACCATGCGATTTGCCAGTTCCCGGCCAGATTTCATTGGCTAACCCGAACACTCGAACTGTCACCAGAAGTTTTCCCTTCCCCGAAATGCACGGAATTGAACGAGTGGATGACGGAACTCGATACGGAATCGATCACTCTTGTCTTTGCCTCATCCTACCTGAACAGCCCGTCTTCGATGTTCGGCCACACATTTTTAAGGCTGAACCAGAAACAGCAGAGTACGGACAACCTGTTACTGGCCCACACCATCAGTTACGCCGCCGATGCGGCCGATCATGACAACGAATTGATGTTCGCCTATAGAGGCATATTCGGAGGCTATCCGGGGATAACAGCCGTCACTCCCTACTACGAAAAAATTAAAATCTATACGGATCTAGAAAACCGCGACATATGGGAATATAAGCTGAATCTGACGACCAGCGAGGTCAAACAATTACTTTTTCATGCCTGGGAGATCAAAGAACGAAACTTCGATTACTTTTTTTTTGATGAGAACTGTGCCTATCGAATTCTGGCTCTGCTTGATGTAGCACGACCCGACACCAGGCTAATCGACCACTTTCCGCTGCGCGCTATTCCATCGGATACGGTAAAAGCCGTCGTCAGTAAGTCTTTGGTAGAGTCAGTTGAGTATCGCCCATCCTCGGCGACCGTACTGAAATTCAAGCTGTCGCAACTCACTCCGGAAGAGGCGCGGATCAACCAGCAAATTATTAACGGCGAGCTTGATGCTAATCAAGTACTCGACCTGTCACTGAGTGATTTACAAAAAGCCAGAATACTTGACAGCACCTATGACTATTTACGCTATATCACGACAGAACGAGAGCTACCCAGAGAAAAGACAGCGAAAACCTCGCATCAACTCCTGCTGGCCCGAAGTCAACTAGAGATCAGTAAGCCACTGGTTCCCCCTCGCCCAGAAAAAAGAGATGACCAAGGCCATGAAACGCTTCGCTTAGGGGCACAGGCAGGTCAATCAGGAAACAACCAATTTATCGAATTCTCGATTCGGCCTGCCTATCACGATTTGACCGACCCAATAGCAGGCTACAGAGAAGGTTCTCAATTGCGTTTTCTGGATACCAGTTTTCGTTATTACTTCGACAACGACAAAATTGATCTGGAAGAATTCACCGCAATTGAAATCATTTCGCTTAGCCCGATAGACAATTTTTTTACGCCATTATCCTGGCAGGTTGGCACTGGCGGACGCAACCTCCACATAAGCGAAAAATCGAACCGTTTCGCCCCCTTTATTGAAGGCGGCGTAGGCGCGACCTACCCGGTTTTCGGCGGATTGCTCTATACTTTCGCCAACGCGACGCTTGAAATAACCAATAAAGCAAAGAACCATGTATTCTTCGGGCCGAGCATACATTCCGGCTGGATTTATCAAGGAAAACATCACAGCACCAAAATAGCGACAACTTATGATCACTTTATTGATGGTGCACAACGGAACAAGTCTGAAATTGCCGTGAGCGAACGAATTTCAGTCAACCAGAAACATTCACTGGTTGCAAAATGGTCTCGAAAACGAGATTTCAGTCAGTTTCAAAACCAGTGGTCAGTTGGCTGGTATTTCTACTACTGATTTCAATACCAGTCATT
The DNA here is from genome assembly GCA_002747055.1 of Gammaproteobacteria bacterium. Classification (GTDB taxonomy): domain Bacteria; phylum Pseudomonadota; class Gammaproteobacteria; order Pseudomonadales; family Oleiphilaceae; genus LZORAL124-50-18. The sequence continues at coordinate 54,110 of PDSQ01000032.1, read as the reverse complement.
TCACAACGTCAATTTTTAGCCCAACATGAACAATGCCAACCCAAATACAATCAAACACCTATGGCACGACAGCGACAAAGCTCGATATTTAAACGTCCTGCTTCTACCTACTCTTCTTTTCTGCCTGTCCGCGTGCAGCGGCTTGTTGTTCTTTCCAAGTGAAATCCACCATTTCACCCCCGCAGTCTACCACCTGGACTATCAAGATATCTATATTGACACCCAGGATGGTGAAAAAGTACACGGTTGGTATATGCACGCTGTACCAGAAAACAGTAACGGAACTGTTCTATTTTTGCATGGCAATGCAGAAAACATTAGTACACATTTTGCAAATATAAGCTGGCTGCCCGATAACGGATACAACGTATTCGCTCTCGACTACAGAGGCTACGGATTATCGACCGGAAGCCCCAGCTTATCGGGTGCATTAATGGATATCGAAGCTTCTCACCGTTGGCTGACAGAACACCCTGAAGTAAAAGGAAAGCCGCTTTATTTACTGGGACAAAGCATAGGAGCGTCGTTATCGTTGACCTACGCTGGCCAGAAACGGCCGGATTATCTGCCCTTTTCAGGGGTAATCGCAGACGCGGGCTTCCCGAGCTTTCCTGGAATAGCGAAACAGAAACTGGCTGAATCCTGGCTGACATGGCCGATACAATACGTCGCATTGCTACTGATCGAGTCTGAATTTGACCCGGAACGTTATATCGACCGAATTGCCCCCACTCCATTATTAATTATTCACAGCCAGCGGGACAACATCATACCTTTTGAAAAAGGAAAAGAAATATATCGGCTGGCGACTCAACCGAAACAATTTCTGGTCACCAATACAGCCCATACAGCGACTTTTCAAAAAAAGAAAAATCGACAAGCCGTTCTGGATTTTATGCAAAAAAGTTTATTATACAGACAATGAATACAAGCTGACGATCAAATTGTACCATTTTGTCACTCTTTACCCAGTTTTTTCTTATCAGAGTAAAAAAACCAGATCTCCGTGTTGGTCGACTTTCACAGGTATCTGGCTTTTCAGGTAATCATTGGTCAACGCAAACCAATCATCTTACTCCCAGTGATGATGCTTCCTAAGTTCTAATTATCACCCTTCAGATAGCGACTTCATTGTCAGTTTAATACGGCCACGATTGTCTATATCCAGGACTTTGACTGTGACTTCCTGACCTTCCGACAACACATCGGCCACATTGTTTACCCGTTCCTCGGAAATCTGCGAAATATGAACAAGCCCATCTTTACCCGGAAGGACGTTGACAAAGGCGCCGAAGTCGACGATTCGCTCCACCTTGCCTTTATAAAGCTTACCCACCTCGACTTCGGCTGTCACTGCCATAACTCGCTCTATTGCAGCATCCGCCGCAACTTTATCGTCGGCATAAATGCGAACCTGACCGTCATCTTCGATATCGATTGACGCGCCCGTGTCATCGCAAATCGAGCGAATCGTCGCTCCGCCTTTACCGATCAAGTCACGAATTTTATCGGCATCGATACTCATCATATGCATTTTCGGCGCGTTATCGGCAACAGAATCTCGCGCTACTGACAGAACTTTGTTCATTTCTTCCAAGATGTGCACTCGAGCATGGTAGGCTTGTTCCAACGCAATCTCCATAATCTCTTCGGTGATACCCTCGATCTTGATATCCATCTGCAGTGCCGTAATACCTTCAGAAGTTCCGGCAACCTTAAAATCCATATCACCCAGATGATCTTCATCACCCAAAATATCCGTCAGTACAGCGAACTTGTCCTGCTCTTTAATCAGTCCCATGGCGATACCGGCGACTGGTGCCGCCAAAGGTACACCGGCATCCATCAACGCCAACGAACTGCCGCAGACGCTTGCCATCGAGCTGGAACCATTCGATTCAGTAATCTCCGATACCACACGCACCGCATAAGGAAAGTCGTCCACTTCTGGCATCACGGCTTGAACACCACGTTTGGCCAATCGACCATGCCCGACTTCACGCCTTCCGGTCGCACCGATACGACCACACTCCCCCACAGAGAAAGGCGGAAAATTGTAATGCAGCATAAAACTTTCTTTGCGCTCGCCTTCCAAAGCATCAATAATCTGCATATCCCTGATCGGGCCAAGTGTTGCAGCAACCAGCGCCTGAGTTTCACCGCGAGTAAAGAGCGCCGAACCATGACTGTTCGGCAAAACACCCACTTCAACCTGAATGGGACGCACCGTTTTATTGTCGCGGCCATCGATACGGGGCTGACCATCAATGATTCGGCCGCGCACAGCCTCTTTTTCTATTTTCTTGAAAACGTCTTTGACATCTTCAGCAGAGGGGCTGCTCTCGTCGTCTGTCACCAATGCCTCGACAACCGACATTTTGACTTCATCCAGTTCGCTATGTCGCTGCAGTTTATCACTAACGGTATAAGCGGATATAATTTGATCACCAAATTGAGAGCGTACGGACTCGATCAGTGCTGTGTTTTCTTCGGGCGCTGTCCACTGCCACTTTGTTTTACCCGTTTCCGCCGCAAACTCATTGACCGCGTTTATCACTACCTGAAATTCCTGATGAGCGAATAATACCGCCCCCAACATTTCATCCTCGGTCAGTTCTTTCGCTTCCGATTCGACCATTAACACCGCATCTTGGGTTCCGGCAACGACCATGTCCAGAAGCGAATCTTGTAACTGACTGAATGTTGGGTTGAGCAGATAACCTTCTTCCTCAGAATACCCGACTCTGGCCGCACCAATAGGACCATTGAAAGGAATACCCGAAATTGCCAGCGCAGCCGAGGTACCGATCATTGCCGCTATATCCGGATCAACTTCTTTATTTGCCGAAATAACATTACATACCACCTGGACTTCATTGAGAAATCCGTCGGGAAACAGAGGACGAATCGGTCGATCGATCAAACGGGATGTCAAGGTCTCTTTTTCAGTGGGCCGACCTTCTCGCTTAAAAAAACCACCAGGAATTCTACCCACGGCGTATTGCTTTTCCTGATAATGCACGGATAAAGGAAAGAAATCCTGCCCTGTCTTGGCATCTTTAGCGGCAACGACGGTAACCAGCACAGAGGTGTCATCGATACCAACCAGTACGGCTCCAGTCGCTTGTCGAGCGATTCGACCAGTCTCCAAAGTTACTTCCGAATTTCCAAATTTAAATGTCTTTTTTACAGGATTCACTATTATTCCTTCCAAAATGATCTTGAATTTTATCTCTGCAGATAAAGAAAAAGTACCGGAACGACCTCAGTAGACATTTAGCCTATCGAGAACGAAATCCGGTACTCGGATATTGCTGAACGCAGGTGATTAGCGACGTAACCCAAGACGGCCGATCAAATCAACGTAAGCTTGGCTGTTTTTGCTTTTCAAATAATCCAAAAGCTTTCTTCTATGGTTCACCATTCGAATTAAACCTCGGCGACTGTGGTGATCTTTTTTATGTGCCTTGAAGTGCTCTTGAAGTTTGTTGATGTTTGCACTCAACAACGCCACCTGAACTTCAGGGGAACCCGTATCACCTTCAGCGTGCTGATAGTCTTTCACAATTTTCGCTTTTTCTTCGGCAGTCAGAGCCATTTTTATGTACCTCATCAATATGCATTAAACAATAAAACGTACATCCGTGCATATTTACAGCTGTCGTTTCACTTTTCTGGTTTGTCAGCCCCTAACAGGGCCGGATTTCGTGTAAAACTGAAACCATCCGCTTCATTGACTCGTCAGGTTGCATTCGCAACCGTTGCCAGCAAACGTACCGGGCAGAGCCATTCCGGATCGGATCGATCACGCTCCCCTATGCCAATGAATCGGCCTGAGTCACTGGAGTACAAGCGACAAAGCCCCTCAGGCATAGCCAATGCCGGTATTCTAACCTTTTGCCCATACAATAGCGACTGAGTATTAGCAGAATCCAGCACATATCTGGGCAAACTGTTTACCAACGCGTCAACCGGTAATAACAATTTATCAAGTTCGGTATAATCAGGCGTTTCACCGCTGCGTGCTTTTTGAGACAACGCCGCCAATGATGCCATCGAATGGCAAGCACGGAGAGTGTATTCCGCCACCGATGTTCTTCGCAAACCAACCAGGTGAGCGCCACAACCTATCTGACGCCCAATATCTTCAGCAAGTGTACGAATATAAGTGCCCTTGCTGCACCTGACCGAGAATACAAACTCGCGCTCAAACAGTTCGACCAAATCTAACTGATACAGGTTAACGACACGGCCAGGCCTGGCTACGACGATACCTCTCCGGGCATATTCATACAAGGGCCGACCTTTATGCTTTAGCGCAGAATACATAGAAGGAACCTGCACAATCTCACCGACAAACCGAGCAAGAACAGCTTTCACGTAGGAGGAGGTAAGCACAGGCACCGGCTTTTCGGCTACAACCGCCCCCTCTGCATCGCCCGTCTCCGTCGTCACTCCCAGCTTGACATGAGCCAGATAACTTTTGTCGGCGGCCAAACCAAACTGAGCGAACTTGGTGGCCTCACCAAAACAGATAGGCAGCACCCCGGTAGCCAACGGATCCAGACTGCCCGTATGGCCGGCTCGATTAGCATCAAAAAGGCGACGAACCTGTTGGAGACAATCATTTGACGTAATACCCATTGGCTTATCCAGCATGATAACGCCATTGATTTTACGTCCGGATTTACGTCGACCCAAAACGCACCAACCCCAGTTTCAACATTTTGTCCGAATCACTTGACCTGAATCAGGTTATCTGAATGGCTAAGAGGCCTCGCCTTGTCTTTTGGCTGCCATTTGCAAATCGGCGTCCAGTGCCTGATCAATTAACGAAGAAAGCGCTCGACCACGAATCACACTATTGTCGAAATGGAAACGCAACTGGGGAATCGTTCTTAGTTTGATACGGGCACCCAGCTGACTCCTTAAAAAGCCCGCAGCTCGGCCCAGCACTTCACTAGTCACTTTCACTTGACCAGATTTTTCGGTCATCTCTTCAGCGGACACCAAAGTAAAATAAACATCTGCGTACCCAAGATCCCTACTGACTTTTACCGCGTTGACACTCACCATGCCTAGCCGCGGGTCTTTCAATTCTCGCTGGATAACCACTGCCAGCTCTCTCTGAATCTGATCAGCAAGCCGTTCAGCACGGCTATATTCTTTGGCCATCATGTCCCTGTCCTTGTCATTCAAGTCGCATTAATCCAGCTTTCGCGCCACTTTGACTTTATCGAAGACTTCAATTTTATCTCCGACTTTTACATCGTAGTTTTTAACGCCGATACCACACTCGATACCAGAACGAACTTCGGGAACATCATCCTTGAACCGTCTCAATGACTCCAGCTCACCTTCAAAAATAACGATATTATCCCGTAAGACTCGAATAGGTTTATTCCTGTGAACGGCACCGTCCACTACCATACAGCCAGCCACCTGACCAAATTTTGGCGACTTAAAGGTTTCCCTCACCTCGGCAACCCCAATGATCTCTTCTTTGTACTCAGGAGCCAACATGCCGGTCAACGCGTTTCTTACGTCATCGATGATCTCATAAATCACACTGTAATAACGCAAATCTATCGCTTCTCTCTCGATGATTTTCTTGGCAGAACTATCAGCCCGAACATTAAAACCCAAAATAACCGCATTCGTTGCCAACGCGAGATTGGCATCAGTTTCGGCGATTCCGCCGACACCACTGGACACGATATTGACCGCGACTTCATCATTACCGATATCGGACAAGGCACTGGTCAACGCCTCCAATGAACCTCGCACGTCAGTTTTCAGTACCAGATTGAGTGTTTTCGTTTCTTCCTGCCCCATATTCTCGAACAGGTTTTCGAGTTTAGCCGCCTGCTGTCTCTGCAACTTCTCGGTGCGGTACTTACCCAATCGAAAGTTGGTCAATTCTCTCGCTTTTTTCTCGTCAGCCACCACTAAAAAGTCATCGCCGGCATCAGGAGTTCCATTCAAACCGAGAATTTCAACAGGAATCGAGGGGCCCGCATCACCAGTTTTTTGTCCGTTTTCGTCAGCCATTGCGCGAACCTTACCGAAAAACATACCCGCAATGACGATGTCTCCCTGATGCAGCGTTCCGTTTTGGATCAACACGGTCGAAACGGCACCCCGACCTTTGTCCAATCTGGATTCGATCACTACACCTTTAGCTGGCACGTCAGGTACAGCTGACAACTCCAGCATTTCAGCCTGCAAAAGGACGGCATCAAGCAAGCCATCGACACCTTCACCCGAATGCGCCGATACATTGACAAACTGCACGTCGCCACCCCAATCCTCTGGAATGACTTCGAGCGCCGACAACTCGTTCCTGACTCTGTCCGGGTCGGCCGACTCTTTATCTATCTTATTTACGGCAACAACAATAGGCACACCTGCCGAACGAGCATGCTGAACGGCTTCCTCAGTTTGCGGCATAACACCATCATCGGCTGCCACAACCAGGATGACGATATCCGTACACTTGGCTCCCCGAGCCCGCATCGCGGTAAACGCGGCGTGGCCAGGCGTGTCAAGAAAGCTGATCATACCATGGCCTGTTTCTACATGATAAGCACCGATATGCTGAGTAATTCCACCCGACTCGCCAGCAGCCACTTTTGTCCGGCGAATATAGTCCAGCAACGAGGTTTTGCCATGATCGACATGGCCCATGACACTCACGACAGGCGCCCGGCTGATTGCAACGCCCTCGTAACTAACCGATTCCAACACTTCGCTTTCAATCGCGTCTTCTTTAAGTAGTTTAATTTTGTGCCCTTTTTCCTCTGCGACCAAGACAGCAGTTTCCTGATCAATCGTCTGATTTATCGTCGCCATAATACCCAGTCCCATAAGTGATTTAATAACTTCTATCGCTTTGATAGACATTTTGTTTGCAAGATCTGCCACAGAAATACTTTCTGGTATAGCGACTTCTCTAACGATTGGCTGCATCGGCATATCGACAGGCCGAACCCGATCTTTTGCTTTCTTTTTCCTTCGTGCACGCCTGGTCTGAGGGGTTTCTGCTTCATCGTCGACCAGCTTCGCTATTTTGATTGGCTCATCCGTCAACCGCTGACGTTGCCCCCGGTGACCGGCAGACTTGACCTTCGGCTTACCCTCTTCCTCGGAAGATGCATGTTCCTTATGCTTTTTCTTGGGCTTTTTCGCGTCAGACTTAGGCTTGTCTTTTGTAGGTGTCGCCGGTGCTATTTCAATCTCTTCTTTCTCTGCCCCACCTTTGGTCTTATGATCCACTTTTGAATCAGCTTCCTCAGGCTGGCTGTTTTCTTTATCCTCTTCTCCGACGTTGACTTCTGATACCATCTCCTCGCGAGATTCTTCGCCAGAGGCATCGGTCACCTTCACGGCTACAGCATCAAGATCAGCCAGTACCGGTTCAACCACGGTTTCGGGCACAGCGTCAGCCTTTTCAGCCTGCCTCTCGGATACTTCCAGATCAGGTAAAGGGGGCGTAGGGGGCGCCGACACGACTTCCTCTTTCAGTGCGACTTCAGGCTTGGGTTCCACTCGTTTAATGTAAGTGCGTTTTTTTCGCACCTCGACATTGACCGTTTTAGCCCTGCCTGCACCACCAGCGGTTTTTAGCGTCGTAGTTGTTTTTCGTTTCAAAGTGATTTTTCTAGGTTCAGCAGAAGACTCACCATGACTTTTTTTCAAGAAGGCAAGAAGTGTTTGCTTTTCATCGTCCGAGACTAAATCAGACTCTGTTTTACCCGGAAGTCCAGCATCTTGCATCTGTTTCAATAGGCGATCGACAGGAGCTCCCACATCTTCAGCAAGTTGTTTCACTGTAACATTTGCCATTATTTATAAATCCTCCTGTATCCTATTGGTCTGCAAACCAAGGCGCCCGAGCGGTCATGATCAACTTCCCTGCGCGCTCTTCATTTAAACCTTCAATTTCGACCAGCTCATCAACCGCCTGTTCGGCAAGATCTTCCATCGTCACTATACCTTTGCTTGCCAAAATAAAGGCCAGATGCGTATCCATCCCCTCCATATTGAGCAAATCTTCCGCCGGTTCCTGCCCTTCCAACGCTTCTTCAGAGGCAATTGCTTGGTTAAGCAAGGCGTCCTTGGCTCGTTTGCGGAGTTCGGTTACCAAATCTTCATCAAAATCATCGATCGCCATGATTTCTTCCAAAGGGACATAAGCGACTTCTTCAATCGTGGTAAATCCTTCTTCTACCAAAACACCTGCCAATTCTTCATCGACATCCAGCTTACTGACAAAATAGCTGACCAGGCGACCAAACTCTTGTTCTTGCTGCTGGCCCGCTTGCTCGACGGTCATTACATTAATTTCCCAGCCAGTAAGCTCGCTGGCCAACCTTACGTTCTGGCCATTTCTGCCAATTGCCATTGCCAGATTTTCTTCATTCACAGCCACTTCCATGGTATTGGTATCTTCATCGATAACAATAGAAGCCACTTCAGTCGGGGACATTGCGTTGATTACCAATTGGGCCGGGTTGTCATCCCACAGCACGACATCGATACGCTCACCACCTAACTCATTGGAAACCGCTTGAACTCTCGCGCCTCGCATACCGACGCAGGCGCCAACAGGATCAATGCGACCGTCATTGGTTTTGACGGCAATCTTCGCTCTCGATCCAGGATCTCTTGCCGCTCCGCGAATCTCAATTACCTCTTCTGAAATTTCCGGCACTTCTATACGAAATAATTCGATCAACATTTCAGGACAAACTCGACTCAAAACAAGCTGCGCACCTCGGGCATCCTCTCTAATTTCCCTCAGTAAAGCTCGAACCCGATCACCCATCCTGAATGCTTCACGACCAATGATCTGATCTCGGGGTAAAACAGCTTCGGCATTGTTACCCAAATCGATAATAATATTGTCGCGGGTGACTTTTTTAACCGTGCCCGAAACGAGGTCTCCCACCTTGTCCCGAAATCCCTCGACTATTTTCGCTCGTTCAGCCTCTCGAACCTTTTGCACAATGATTTGTTTCGCCGCCTGAGCACCGATTCGACCAAAAGCTAACGACTCAACCTGTTCTTCATGCGCATCCCCAGGCAGCAGGTCTGAATTGATCTGTTCCGCCTCCTGCATGGTCAACTCGGTGCCCAACGCCGGAACAGCGTCGTTATCCACGACCAGCCAACTTCTGTACGTCTCGTACTCACCCGTTTTTCTATCGATGACGACACGAATATTGGCGTCTTCATCTTCATAGCGTTTTTTGGTAGCCGTAGCCAAAGCCAATTCAATTGCCTCGAAAATGACGTTTTTATCCACCCCTTTCTCGTTTGAAACGGTTTCTACCACCTGTAAAATTTCTTTATTCATTCAGCCGACCTGCCTTTCAGAAGAAAAACGTCAAATTAGACTTACGCAACCACATTGGCTTTATCTATCATTTCATAAGGAAGCAACAATTCGTGCCGCTCAACGAGAAGCAGCACCTCACCTTGTTCAACGCCATTCAGCACCCCTCGATACTTCCTTTTACCATCGAAGGGCATCTTAAGTTTTACGCTGATGGTACTCCCGACAAATTTTTTGAATTGGCTCAGTTTAAACAGAGGTCTATCCATACCCGGCGACGAGACTTCAAGGGTATACTCAGATGGGATTGGGTCTTCCACATCCAAAACTCCGCTTATTTGCCGACTCACCGACTCGCAATTGTCCAGCGTTATTCCCGCCTCACTGTCAATATAGACACGAAGCACCGAGTGTCTGCCTTGATGCAAATACTCGACTCCCCAACAATCAAACCCCATACTTTCGACGACAGGACTCAAAATGTCCTCAAGTCGTACCTGCTTCGACGCCAAACCATACCTCGACATTTACCACAAACAAAAAATGGGCATTAAGCCCATTACCATCTATTAACCCGGTCGCCACAACAGCGAATAACAACCCCGTGAAGAGGCCAAACATAACCGCACTGAAATCGGTAAGTAGCCACTTACCTCAGTATGCCCTGTTTCCAGGTCAAATCAGAGAATCACTTTCAATGATCTCAAGCAAAATGGTGCCGAAGGCCGGACTTGAACCGGCACGGCTTACGCCACTACCCCCTCAAGATAGCGTGTCTACCAATTCCACCACTTCGGCAACAACCAGGTGAGCTTATTCCAGCTCGGGAACCACAGCTTCAACTGGTGATGGGCCTTGATCACTATCAGACCGACTCTCTACCGCAGAATCAGACACTGCACCGTCGTCGGGTGCCACCGCATCAGAGTCTTCTTCCTGAGCGGGCACGGAAACAAGACTAGGAACCATACCTTCATCAGCCTGCAATGAGGTTGCACGCTGTTTTGCAAACACCGCCAGAGAAAAGCTGGTAACAAAAAAAATTACGGCAATCCAGGTCGTCATCTTGGTTAAAAAGTTGCCACTACCCTGCGAACCAAAAACCGTTTGTGACGCGCCGCTACCGAAAGCGGCGCCGGCATCAGCGCCTTTCCCCTGCTGCAATAACACGAGCGCAACCAACGCAATGGCGGCCAATACATGGGTCACACTTACAACCGTTTCCATCCATTCCATTATTTAAACACTCATCACCTGTAGCCAGTTATCAATCTTTACCGGTTCTTTAATTTGCTCAACCGGCCGCCGAACAAATTCGCAAAAAACTCTCTGCTGACAAAGAAGCTCCACCAATAAGTCCTCCATCAATATCTTCTTGGGCGAACAGTTCACCGGCGTTGTCGGGTTTGACACTTCCCCCGTACAAAATTCGCATTCCAGCCGCAAGTGCTTTGTCTTTCTGACTCAGTAGATCACGTATAAACTTGTGAACCTGCTGGGCTTCGTCAGGAGATGCGGTTTTACCTGTACCAATCGCCCAGACCGGCTCATAAGCAATGATCACATTACCGACCGCATTCGTTGAAAAACTGTCGAACGCGGCACTAACCTGCGTTTCAATCACTTTCTCGGTAATACCAGATTCTCGTTCATCCAGGGTTTCACCGACACAGACTATTGGCATCAAGCCTGAATCCAATGCCCGCCGGAGTTTTTCAGCTACGACCTGGTCGGTTTCACCATACAGAGTCCGTCGCTCCGAGTGGCCTATCAACGTCATACTACAACCAACACTTTTCACCATAGCGGCAGATATTTCACCTGTGTAGGCGCCTTCAACCTGAGTTGCAATATTTTGACTACCGACAGCGCAAGCTACCTTAGACTCCGTGACTATTGACACTACCGGCGCCAAAACCACAGAGGGAGGGAAAATAGCCACTTGTGATGAAATGTCGGCTTTACTCAATCCATCACACAGTGTTTCGGTCAGTGTTTTGGAAAATCCAAGCTCACCATGCATTTTCCAATTACCAGCTACCAGTTTTTGACGCATAATCGTTCCCCTAATTTAGGAGGCCGGAATACTAACCGACTTACCTAGAACTTACAAGTGATAAATGGGAATTAGCCAAGGGCTTTTTCAACTATTCCGGCCAACTTTTCAGCCAACCGCTCAATTAACTGAGGATTGGTTCCCTCTGTCATCACTCTTACCACCGGTTCCGTTCCTGACGCCCGCAATAGTACGCGACCATTGCCACCCAACTCAGCCTCGACTTCGGCAACAGCCCGGCAAACTTCGTCGTTGGCCATCGGATCTTTTTTATCGGCCAGCCGCACGTTAATCATCCTTTGTGGCAGCTTTGTCATACCCGACTTGAGTTCGGCGAGAGTCTTATCACTTTCCTGAATCGCAATCAAAACCTGCAAAGCCGATATAATGGCATCGCCAGTGGTCGTATGCTGCCGGCAGACAATGTGGCCCGACCCTTCTCCACCCAGAGTCCAGCCATTGCTGATTAATCGTTCCATCACATAACGGTCACCCACCTTGACGCGTTCAAACGGAATTGCCAACTCCTTAAACGCCATCTCTGCGCCAAAATTGGTCATCAAGGTACCAACGACACCCCCGTTCAGTCGGCCTGCCTCATTGAGACTTTTCGCGATAATAAAGAGTAATTCATCACCATCGACCACCTCACCCTTGTCGTCAACCATAATGACTCGATCACCGTCACCGTCAAAAGCGATACCCAGGTCAGCCTTTTGCTCGAGCACTTCCCTTACCAAGGCCTCGGGACTGGTGGAACCAAACGCTTTGTTAATATTCAATCCGTCCGGGGAAGTCCCTATTGTGTCCACTTGAACACCCAATTCGGCAAACACCAACGGAGCCACATGATAAGTCGCCCCATGAGCGCAATCGAGCACAATACGCAAACCGTCAAATCTTACATTTGAAGGAACCGCACTCTTGCAAAACTCCACATATCGCCCGGCTGCGTCATCAATACGCGCCGCCTTTCCCAGCGAGTGCGACGCCACGACATCCATATCTCTATCAATGTACTTCTCTATCCTCAGCTCTACCTCATCATCCAACTTGGCTCCTTCGGAAGAGAAAAACTTGATTCCGTTGTCAAAATGCGGATTGTGAGACGCACTAATGACAATTCCGGCATTCGCTCTGAATGTGCGAGTCAAATAAGCGATAGCAGGGGTAGGCATCGGCCCCAATAGGCTGACATCGACTCCGGCCGCCGACAATCCCGCTTCAAGTGCGGACTCGAACATATAACCCGAGATTCGTGTGTCCTTGCCGATTAGCACTTTGCGATGAGCGGAATTCTCGGCGAACACCTTGCCTGCGGCCCACCCCAGTTTCAACATAAACCCCGGCGTAATGGGGTATTGCCCGACTTCTCCCCTTATACCATCCGTACCAAAGTATTTTTTCTTACCCATTGCGATATTCCCTTGTAGCCACCACCAGTTTTATCGCATCGACCGATTCTTTTACGTCATGCACCCTGATGACGGCGCACCCCTGTTGAGCTGCGATAACCGTTGCGGCAACAGTACCAGCCAGCCTGTCGTCGACGGGCCTTCCCAGCAGTTGGCCAAACATTGATTTTCTCGAGACACCAACAAGCACCGGTGAGCCCAATTGATGAAATTGTGATAAATTAGCCAGTAAATCAAGATTGTGGCCGAGCGTTTTACCAAATCCGAATCCAGGATCGAGGATAAAATTTTCCTCTGCCAAGCCGGCATTTATGCAAGCATTTTTCCGTGCCGCCAAAAACTGAAACACATCTTCGACCACAGAGCCGTATTTCGGGGCATCCTGCATATCACCGGGCGTCCCCTGCATATGCATCAGGCACACGGGAACCGCAAGATCGACCGCTACCGACAGCGCATCGGGACGGGTAAGCGCTCGGATATCATTGATCATGTCGGCTCCCGCTGATACCGCTGCTTTCATCACTTCGGGATTGCTGGTATCAACGGACAAAAAACCATCACTGGTTTTGCGAATGGCTTCTATGACGGGTATCACCCGATCCAGTTCCTCCTGCACAGATACAGGCGAAGCACCCGGTCGCGTAGATTCGCCACCGATATCAACCATTCCCGCACCATCTTCAAACAGTTGCAAAGCCCGGTCATACGCTGCCGACACCGAATCAAAGCGCCCGCCATCGGAAAAAGAGTCTGGCGTCACATTGAGCACGCCCATGACAGTTGGCGACGGTGAACCGATTACAGCACGCCATCGGTCAGATTTAATCATAGCCAAAAAGACAAGCTCCCGGGGCGAAGATATTATCAATTGATCGAAAAACCAGTGCCTGGCACGCCCAGACAAAACCCAAACAACTAACCAGCTTTATCACTCAGATCAGCGCCATCACCGTCACCAACGGCAGCCTGATCGCTACGTGGACTGCCATCACCTTCATCCAGCCAGCCTTTTGGTGGCTCCGGCTCATGCCCCTTCATAATGGCTGCAATCTGTTCACTATCGATTGTCTCATACTTCATAAGGGCATCTGCCATCATGTCTAGCTTGTCCCTGTTGTCAACCAGTATTTTTTTCGCCATTTCGTAGCAGTCATCAATAATGGTTCTGACCTCTTCGTCAATTCGTTGTGCCGTTTCCGGTGAATAGACCTTTGGTGTGTGGCCGGCCGACCGACCAAGAAACACCTCTTCCTCCGACTCATCATAAAGCAAAGGCCCCAGTTTATCGGATAATCCCCACTTGGTTACCATATTACGTGCCAGCTCGGTAGCACGCTTGATATCATTCGACGCACCAGTGGTAACACCGTCTTTACCGAGCGTCAGCTCCTCCGCAATACGGCCACCAAACAAACTACACACCTGGCTAATCAAGGATCGCCTGCTATGGCTGTAACGATCCTCTTCTGGCAGAAACATAGTGACCCCCAAGGCCCGACCACGCGGAATGATGCTCACCTTGTAAACCGGGTCATGCTCAGGCATCAATCTACCGACAATGGCATGGCCTGCTTCGTGAAAAGCGGTATTACGTTTTTCATCTTCCGACATCACCATGGACTTGCGCTCGGCACCCATCATGATCTTGTCTTTTGCCAGTTCCAGCTCACGCATACCGACCGTTCGACGATTTGACCGGGCAGCAAACAAGGCCGCCTCATTCACCAAATTGGCCAGATCGGCGCCGGAAAAGCCTGGCGTTCCTCGCGCAATCACTGCCACATTCACCCCTTCTTCAAGCGGTACTTTCGCCATATGCACTTTCAGAATATGTTCTCTACCGACAATATCCGGCAAGCTGACGACAACCTGCCGATCAAATCGGCCAGGCCGTAGCAGGGCAGGATCCAAAACATCTGGTCGGTTGGTAGCGGCGATCACGATGACGCCCTCATTACCCTCAAACCCGTCCATTTCCACGAGCAACTGATTTAAGGTTTGCTCTCGTTCATCATGGCCACCACCGAGACCGGCACCCCGGTGACGACCCACTGCATCTATTTCATCAATAAAAATGATGCAAGGAGACTGTTTTTTCGCCTGGTCGAACATATCCCGAACCCGCGATGCACCGACACCCACAAACATCTCAACGAAGTCTGAACCGGAAATAGAGAAGAATGGCACCTTTGCCTCTCCGGCTATCGCCTTGGCAAGCAACGTTTTACCGGTTCCAGGTGAACCGACCATCAGCACGCCGCGAGGAATCCGCCCACCTAAACGCTGAAATTTACTTGGATCTCGCAAGAACTCGACAAGCTCCTTGACATCTTCTTTGGCTTCATCGACACCGGCGACATCGGCAAATGTCGTTTTGATTTGATCCTCGCTCATCAGGCGGGCTTTACTCTTACCAAAGGACATCGGGCCTTTGCCACCGGCGCCGCCTTGCATCTGCCGCATAAAAAACATAAATACAGCGATAATAACCAGAATCGGAAAAGAAGCCACCAGCAGCTGAGTCCAAATACTCTGCTGCTCAGGCTCCCGACCTTCGATTATCACTTTGTGCTTGAGCAGCTCGTCGATAAGATTGAAGTCCGGAGCACTCGGGCGAACCGTCTCGAAGCGGCTGCCGTCGACACGAAGACCCTCGATCCGCAACCCGTCAATTATTACCTTGCTCACCTGCCCAGACTCATACATTTCAACAAAGGTTGAATAATCCGTGGTTTGCGTATTTCGTCCAGGATTAAAGTTGTTGAAAACGGTCAGCAAAACGGCTGCAATGATCAACCATAAAACCAGATTTTTCGCCATATCGTTCAAGGGATGCCCCGCTCTTTATTCAAAAATTCAAAATACAAATTCAAGGTACAAACTGTCAGTGAGACAATTTACTGCGTAAATACTCGCCAGCGTAGCGTAAACCATACTACAAGATGCGCCGCCAAACCAGACAGGCAGGCCTTAATATGACGTAATAATAAGCCAAACCAATCAACCGGCTCTGAAGCCTTTGCAGACCTGATAAACTTCTCTCGACCGTGCTCGGGAGGCACCCGGCTTTCTGCTGAAAACTTGACAGAAGCTGCCCCTCATATCGCCAAGAAGTTCGGCAAAGCCTTCCCCCTGGAACACCTTGGCGACGAAAGCTCCCCCCGGTTTCAGCACAATTTTGGCCAAATCCAGGGCAAGCTCGACCAAATACATAGCCCTAGGAATATCAACCGATGGCATACCACTCATATTGGGGGCCATATCCGAGATTACAAGGTCGGCTTTTTTATCTCCCAATACTGAAAGTATTCGATCGAGGACTTCTCGCTCCGTGAAATCTCCCTGAATAAACTCGACATCGACGACACAATCCATCGGCAAAATATCACTCGCGATAACCGTCCCGCTCGGCCCAACCTTTTCAGCGACAACCTGCGTCCAACCACCGGGTGCCGCACCTAAATCTATGACCACAGATCCGGGACGAAGAATATTGTCTTTACTGTCAATTTCGAGCAGTTTATAACTGGCTCTGGAACGGTAACCGTCCTGTCGAGACCTTTTCACGTATTGATCGTCAAAATGTTCGCGCAGCCAGCCTGAACTGGTTTTTGATCGAGCCACGAACCACCTCCAAAACTATGCTAAACTCGGCAACTCATTGTAGTCGAACGACCTCACGTTAACGGCCATGAGACTGTATGCCAATTTCACCAATTCCAACACTATGGTATCGAGAAAAACGAGATGAGCCTTTCCTCAGACAAGATAAAACAATATCGCGCCATTGCCCATAACCTAAAGCCCGTTCTGCTAATTGGCGACCGAGGCGTCAGCGAAGCGCTGGTAACGGAACTCAACAGAGCGTTGCATGACCACGAACTGATCAAAGTAAAGATCAATCTAGGCGACCGAGACGGGAGAAAGCAAATTTTTGACGATATCTTTGCCCAAAGCGGCGCAGAGCTTATCCAGTCTATTGGAAAAACAATCGTTCTCTTCAAAAAGGCGGATAAACCGGACCCCAAACTATCCAACATTCTTCGCAATATCTAGCCAAAAGCAAAGAGAGCTGACGTGACCAAGCCAGCTCTCTTTGTCCCAGAATAGCAAACCACCCTGAAAACAGGCGGGCTATTTCTATTTGTATTCCACTTCCGCTATTTCGTATTCTACCAGACCACTAGGCACTTGCACCGTGACAATGTCACCCTCCTCCTTGCCGATCAGTGCCCGGGCGATTGGTGAGGATACCGAGATTTTCCCCGCCTTTATATCAGCTTCATCCTCACCCACTATTTGATAAGCGACCTCATCGTCACTATCCAAGTTAAGGATGGTTACGGTAGAACCGAAGATGACTTTACCGTTGTTATCGATAGTGGTGACATCGATTACCTGAGCGTTGGACAACTTCCCTTCTATCTCCTGAATCCGTCCCTCAATAAAGCTTTGTTGCTCCCGTGCCGCATGATATTCAGCGTTTTCTTTAAGATCGCCATGCTCACGAGCATCCGCTATAGCGGCAATCACTCTTGGTCGCTCTTCACTTTTCAGCACAGCCAACTCTTCTCGAAGTGCCTTTTCACCCAAGACAGTCATCGGAATTTTATTCATCCTAGCCATTCCTTAAATGTAAATCTTGTAACCGACGCACCCGCTCGTCTGCCCCGAATTGAATAGCCCTGCAAAAGGCCTCGCCACCAGCGAGCGTGGTCGCATAGGAAACTTTACGCTGTAACGCAGACTGGCGTATCTGCGCAGAATCAGCAATCGCTTTCCTGCCCTCGGTCGTGTTGATAATCAAATTGATTTCGCCATTTTTGATTTTATCCACTATATGCGGACGACCTTCCCGCACTTTGTTCACCCGCTCCACGGGCAAACCGGCATCAGCAATGATTTCAGCAGTCCCGCCTGTCGCAAACAGTTTAAAACCGGTCTCGATCAAGTCTTTTGCCAAGCTAACGCTGGAACGCTTATCCGCCTCCCTGACACTGATAAAGGCGGTGCCTTCACCGGGCAAGCGTTCACCCGCGGCCAATGCTCCTTTGGCAAAGGCCTCATCAAAACTATCACCAACACCCATCACTTCACCCGTCGATTTCATCTCAGGCCCAAGAATAGGATCAACGCCCGGAAACTTGTTGAAAGGGAACACCGATTCCTTAATCGAATAGTAAGAAGGAACGACCTCCTCGGTAAAACCCTGTTCTTCAAGAGAGGTGCCAGCCATACAACGAGCGGCTATCTTGGCCAGCGAAACACCAATCGCCTTGGATACAAATGGCACCGTTCTGGACGCTCTGGGATTCACCTCGATAACGTAAACCTTGCCATCCTGATAGGCTAACTGAACATTCATCAAGCCAACAACACCCAATTCAAGCGCCATGCGCCTCACCGTGTCGCGCATTTCATTCTGCACATCGAGCGACAGACTATAAGGCGGCAGCGAACACGCCGAATCGCCAGAATGAACGCCTGCCTGTTCGATATGCTGCATGATTGCGCCAATCACCACTTGCGAACCGTCGCTGACGGCGTCTATATCAACCTCGATAGCACTGTTCAGGAAGTGATCGAGCAAAACCGGGCTATCATTGGAAACCAGCACGGCTTCACGCATATAGCGAGTCAGCTCCTCTTCCTTATAGACGATCTCCATCGCTCTGCCACCCAGCACATAGGATGGCCGAACCACCAGCGGATAACCGATTTCCCTGGCCGCCAACACCCCCTCCTGAAGGCTGCGAACAGTGGCATTTTCAGGCTGCAACAGTTTCAGACGCTGGATCATTTGCTGAAAACGCTCCCGGTCTTCAGCACGATCGATCGCTTCCGGCGTGGTGCCGATAATAGGCGCCCCCGCTTCTTCCAGACCTCGAGCCAGTTTCAATGGAGTCTGCCCGCCATAATGCACGATGACACCTTTCGGGTTCTCTTTATCAATTACCTCCAACACATCTTCCAGCGTGATTGGCTCAAAATAAAGCCTGTCAGAAGTATCGTAATCGGTTGACACCGTTTCCGGATTGCAGTTGATCATGATGGTCTCGTAACCATCTTCGCGCATTGCCAACGCCGCATGCACACAACAATAGTCAAATTCGATGCCTTGACCGATACGATTCGGGCCACCACCAATTACCACAATTTTTTCTCGCTCGGTCGGGTTTGACTCACACTCTTCCTCGTAGCTGGAATACATATAAGCGGAGGCAGACGCAAATTCGGCAGCACAGGTATCGACCCGCTTGTAAACCGGTCGTACACCAAGTTTCTGACGTGTCTTGCGTACGGATTTTTCGGTCACACCGAGCAGAGCAGACAGACGCGCATCGGAAAAACCTTTCCGTTTCAGAGAGCGCATCAGATCATAGGTCAGATCTGCCAGACCCAGCTTCGCCACTTTCGCTTCATCTTCTATCAAATCCTTGATTTGAACCAGATACCAGGGATCTATTCCAGTCAACTCAAACACCTTTTCAATACTCAGACCGGCTCGAAACGCATCACCCACATACCAGATCCGCTCGGCTGTCGGCGTTCGCAACATTCGGCTCAAGGTGTCTTTTATCTCTTCATCCTGAACATCGAGCTGCGAATCGAAGCCGGTCGCGCCTACCTCGAGACCACGCAGCGCTTTCTGCAATGACTCCTGAAAAGTACGACCGATAGCCATGACCTCACCAACCGACTTCATCTGCGTGGTCAGTCGCTCGTCCGCCTGAGCGAACTTTTCGAAAGCGAATCGGGGAATCTTGGTAACCACATAATCGATCGATGGTTCAAATGAAGCTGGCGTCGCACCACCGGTTATATCGTTCTGCAATTCATCGAGCGTATAACCGACGGCCAATTTGGCAGCCACCTTGGCAATCGGGAATCCGGTCGCTTTTGAAGCCAGCGCCGACGAACGCGAGACCCGAGGGTTCATTTCAATGACGACCATTCGACCGGTATCCGGGCAAATACCAAACTGCACATTGGAGCCACCGGTCTCGACACCAATTTCTCTCAACACAGCCAATGAGGCGTTGCGCATAATCTGGTATTCTTTATCGGTCAGGGTCTGGGCAGGGGCGACCGTGATGGAGTCGCCGGTGTGTACACCCATCGGATCAAAATTTTCAATCGAACAGATAATGATGCAATTATCTTTTTTATCTCGCACCACTTCCATTTCATACTCTTTCCAGCCAATTAACGACTCGTCGATTAAAAGCTCATTGGTTGGCGATAAATCCAGCCCTCGCTCACAAATTTCCTCGAACTCTTCCCGGTTATAAGCGATACCACCACCCGAACCACCCATGGTGAATGAAGGCCGAATAATGCACGGAAAACCGAGATAATCGAGCACCTGGAGTGCTTCTTCCATGCTATGCGCCATCGCAGACTTGGGCGTATCCAGCCCGATTGCTTTCATCGCCCCGTCAAATCGCTCGCGATCTTCGGCTTTGTCTATCGTGTCTGCATTGGCACCAATCATTTCGACGCCATAATGTTCCAGCACGCCTTCCCGCTGCAAGTCAAGCGCGCAGTTAAGCGCTGTCTGCCCGCCCATGGTGGGCAACAACGCGCTGGGGCGTTCCTGTTCAATAATTTTCGCCACGGTCTGCCAAGTAATTGGCTCGATATAGGTCGCATCGGCCATGGCAGGGTCAGTCATTATTGTCGCTGGATTCGAGTTGACCAATATAACCCGATAACCCTCCTCTCGGAGCGCCTTACAGGCTTGCGCACCAGAATAATCAAATTCACAGGCTTGCCCGATTACGATCGGGCCTGCACCGATAATCAATATACTGTTTAGGTCAGTACGTTTTGGCATACTCTTACTTATCCACTCGTTTAGCTTTCGACGTTATCTAATGGTAATCAGCACTTGGCTCTGCTAGTGACTCTGAACTGGCTTTGACTCATTGTTGGCCGCTTGCATAGAAGCAGTAAACCGGTCAAACAAAGCAGCCACATCATGAGGTCCCGGACTGGCCTCTGGATGCCCCTGAAAACTGAAAGCCGGGGTATCGATTCGCTCTATACCTTGTAACGAGCCATCAAACAGAGACTTGTGAGTCGCCCGCAGACACTCCGGCAAGCTCGCCTCATCGACCGCAAAACCATGGTTTTGACTGGTAATCATCACGGTTCCATCATTCAGGCACTGCACGGGGTGATTGGCACCATGATGACCAAATTTCATTTTCACGGTTTTGGCACCACTGGCCAGCGCTAACAACTGATGACCAAGACAAATACCAAAGACAGGAATTTTCCGGGCCAGTATTTTCTGAATTGCCGATATTGCATAGTCACAAGGTTCCGGGTCACCCGGCCCATTGGACAAAAAGACGCCATCAGGCTGCATAGCCAATACTTCTTCCGCAGGCGTGGTCGCTGGCACTACAGTGATCTTGCAACCCCGCTCGACAAGCATTCTCAATATATTGAATTTGACCCCAAAGTCATAAGCGACTACATGGTATTTGACCGCAGGCGCCGGCCGATAGCCATCGCCAATATCCCAGGTCGCCTGAGTCCAGCTGCCGACACTTGAAGTCGTCACCTCTTTCGCAAGATCCATTCCTTTCAAACCGGGAAACTGTCTAGCATGTTCAACCGCTGTTACCGCATCGAAGTCATCAGAGGCCATTATGCAGCCGTTTTGGGCGCCCTTTTCACGCAAAATACGGGTCAGCTTGCGGGTATCTATATCTGCTATACCAACAACACCATTTTGCTGGAGGTACCCGTCCAATGGCTGCTGCGCTCGCCAGTTACTCGGCAACAAGGGTAAATCACGAATAATCAAACCGGCCGCCCAAGGCGTTGCGGACTCCACATCTTCTTTATTGATTCCGGTATTTCCAATATGTGGGTAAGTCAACGTTACGATTTGACGCGCATACGAAGGATCCGTCAGAATTTCTTGATAGCCCGTCATCGATGTAT
Source organism: Gammaproteobacteria bacterium (assembly GCA_002747055.1). Classification (GTDB taxonomy): domain Bacteria; phylum Pseudomonadota; class Gammaproteobacteria; order Pseudomonadales; family Oleiphilaceae; genus LZORAL124-50-18. The sequence goes on along the minus strand of PDSQ01000032.1, from coordinate 32,341 downwards.
TGAATACGACTTCACCGACGGAATGTCCCTCTGCACCGATCGATATTCCGTGAAACAGGGTTCCGTCTTCTAGTGCCAGAATTGCAGGTTTTCTCAACACTGTTTCCTCTTTGCAGACTAAGGATTAGGAACAGGCATGGGATTTCTTCAGGCCGCAAAAAAGCGAGATGAAGACCAAGCTCCATCCCGCTTTTTCAAATTTTGTCGCTGTTCGATAGCTCGGCCAGACATTGCCGACAAGCCTGCGAATAAAATACTCATCCCACCACCATAAACTCATGTGGTTAAACGCGCGTATTCTACGCAATTAAGTGCATTGTGTCCATCAGTTACTCGGCCACATGGGTGGCAAGGTTTGCCACATATCAATAAGTTGTGCTTCATCCACAATCTCTTAAACCAGGCCCAGTACATCCTGCATATCATACAACCCGGCTGGTTTGCGACTAAGCCAACCAGCCGCCCGCACCGCACCTTTAGCGAAAGTCATTCGGCTGCTTGCCTTGTGGGTAATCTCTAAACGTTCACCCAATCCAGCGAACATAACAGTATGCTCGCCCACGATGTCTCCGGCCCGGACAGTCTCAAACCCAATCGTCTTACGATCACGTTCACCGGTTATTCCTTGTCTGCCGTAGACGGCACACTGATCCAGATTGCGCCCGAGCGCGTCAGCCACCTCTTCCCCCATACGAAGCGCGGTACCGGATGGCGCATCTTTTTTATGCCGATGATGCGCCTCGACAATCTCGACGTCTACCTCATCCCCGAGGACTTGCGCTGCCAATCTCAGCAGCTTGAACGACAGATTGACACCGACACTCATATTGGGCGCAAAAACAAGCGGCACCTCACTGGCGGCATCCGCCAATTGGCTTTTTTGCTCATCCGTCAGCCCAGTCGTGCCAATCACCAATGACTTACCCGCCTTTTGGCAAACAGAGACATTGCTCATGGTCAACTCAGGTGTGGTAAAATCAATCAATATATCGAAGTAATCCAACGCAGACTCCAGAGAGGATCCAAGCTCAACACCGATCTTACCGATACCAGCTACCTCTCCGGCATCCGCCCCAACCAGAGAGCTGTCAGGACTCACTATCGCCGCCCCCAAAGTGACGCCATCGGCGATTTGCACAGCTTCAACCAAGACCTTTCCCATCCGACCGGCAGCACCGATAACAGCCACCCTGACAGCATCAACGCCTGACATTGCTTCCCCTCTTTCTGCTCGCTAACCTAGAATTTCATATCTTCAAAAAAGTTTTTGACTCCCTCAAACCAGGAGTGTTTTTTAGGCGCATGTTGCCCGGCGCTGCTTCCCTCGAGCGCTGCCTGAAACGCTTTCAGGATGTCTTTTTGCTTTTTGGTCAGATTTACCGGCGTCTCGACGGTGACCCGGCAAAGCAAATCACCCGGAACACCGCCTCGAACCGGAACCACCCCTTTGCCACGCAAACGAAACAGCTTGCCGGTCTGGGTTTCCGGCGGAATTTTGAGTTTCAACCGGCCATCGAGGGTAGGCACTTCGAGCTCACCGCCGAGTGCCGCATCGGCAAATGCAATCGGCACATCACAGTATAGATTCTTACCGTCCCGAACAAATATTGGGTGCTCCTTGACCACGACCTGAACATATAGGTCACCGGCCGGACCACCGCGCCCACCAGATTCTCCCTCGCCAGCCAACCGGATTCTGTCTCCGGTATCAACTCCTGGCGGAACCTTGACCGACAGGGTTTTCACTTCTTCCTGCATGCCCGAGCCATGACAGGCTCGACATGGGTTCTTTATGACTTTGCCACGACCACGACAATGCGGACATGTCTGCTGAACGGAGAAAAAACCCTGCTGCATGCGGATCTGACCCGATCCGTGACAAGTACCACAGGTTTCCGGCTGAGACCCCTTTTCGGCACCACTGCCGCCACAGCTTTTACAATCAACATGCGCCGGTACTTTAATTTTGACCGTTTTACCCTTGACTGCATCTTCCAGATCCAGTTCCAGGTTGTAACGCAAATCCGCCCCCTTGGTGGATCGTGAACGACCGCCACCGGCACCACCACTGAAAATATCCCCAAACACATCGCCGAAGATATCGGAGAAACTGGCGCCGCCGCCAAATCCGCCACCTCCCATACTTGGATCGACTCCGGCATGGCCGTACCGGTCGTAAGCTGCCCGCTTTTCTTCGCTGGAAAGAACTTCATAAGCCTCGCTGGCTTCCTTGAATTTTTCTTCGGCCCTGGCATCATCGGGGTTTCGATCCGGATGATATTTCATTGCCAACTTACGGTATGCCGACTTTATTTCTCTGGCACTAGCCTGCTTGGCAATGCCAAGAATTTCGTAGTAGTCTCGTTTTGCCATAATTGTTCTACAAATTGAAAAAAAACGCGGGAGCAAACACTCCCACGTTACGGTTTAACCCAATAACCTAACTCAACAACCTGGGTTGCGGGTTATTTGTTGTCATCTTTGACCTCTTCAAACTCGGCATCCACCGCATCATCAGAACCTGAATCCGCCGCTGCGGCACCAGCACCGGCAGCACCGGCGGCAGCGGCCGCCGCCGCTGCCGCATCGGGACCTTGCTCGGCATATAGTTTTTGCGCCAGCTCACCCGAGGCATCGGTCAACACCTTGGTTTTCGCCTCGATTTCATCCTTGTCATCGCCTTTAACGGCTTGTTCCAGATCGGTAATGGCGGCTTCTATTTTTTGTTTTTCCTCATCTGTCGCCTTGTCACCCGCTTCCGCGAGGGTCTTTCTGACAGCATGTATCATGCCGTCTGCCTGATTTCGAGCCGTCACCAGCTCCTCGAACTTACGATCATCCTCGGCATTGGCTTCAGCATCACGTACCATGTTTTCGATTTCTTCATCCGACAAGCCGGACGATGCCTTGATCACAATAGACTGTTCCTTGCCTGTGGCCTTATCCTTTGCGCCTACATTCAAAATACCATTGGCATCGATATCGAATGTCACTTCTATCTGCGGCATACCTCTAGGTGCCGGCGGGATGTCTGCCAAATCAAAGCGTCCTAACGACTTGTTCTGAGCTGCCTGCTTGCGTTCACCCTGCACCACATGGATGGTCACAGCGGTTTGATTGTCATCGGCAGTCGAGAACACCTGTGATTTCTTGGTCGGAATAGTCGTGTTCTTTTCAATCAGAGGGGTCGCAACGCCACCCATGGTTTCAATACCGAGTGTCAACGGAGTCACATCGAGCAACAGCACGTCTTTCACGTCACCGGACAATACCGCCGCCTGAACCGCAGCACCGATAGCGACCGCCTCATCCGGGTTGACGTCCTTACGCGGCTCTTTATTGAAAAAGCTCTTCACTTTTTCCTGCACCAGAGGCATCCGGGTCTGCCCACCCACCAAAATAATTTCGTCTACTTCCGAAGCGCTTAAACCCGCATCCTTGAGCGCTATCTTGCACGGCTCCAAACTATTCAAAACCAGATCTTCGACCAATGATTCCAGCTTGGCCCGGGTCAACTTCACGTTCAGGTGCTTTGGCCCGGTCTGATCGGCAGTCACATAAGGCAGATTGACATCAGTCTGCTGACTGCTGGACAACTCAACCTTGGCTTTTTCGCCAGCTTCTTTGAGTCGCTGCATCGCCAATGGGTCACCCTTCAAATCTATACCGCTGTCTTTCTTGAACTCCGCTGCCAGGTAGTCAATCACACGCAAATCGAAATCTTCACCGCCCAGGAAGGTATCGCCGTTGGTAGCTAACACTTCAAACTGCTTCTCTCCATCGACATCCGCGATTTCAATAATAGAAATATCAAAGGTACCACCGCCCAGGTCATACACGGCTATCGTAGAGTCGCCAGAACTCTTGTCCATACCATAAGCCAATGCTGCAGCCGTCGGTTCGTTAATGATACGCTTGACTTCCAAGCCGGCGATTTTGCCCGCATCCTTGGTTGCCTGGCGCTGCGAGTCATTGAAATAGGCCGGCACAGTGATTACCGCTTCGGTTACGGTCTCACCCAGGTAGTCTTCCGCTGTTTTCTTCATCTTTTTCAGAATTTCTGCGGATATCTGAGGTGGCGCTTTCTTGTCACCCTTGACCTCGACCCAGGCATCACCGTTATCTGCCGCTGCAATGGTATAAGGCACCATCTTGATATCTTTCTGAACGACATCATCCTTAAACTTTCGACCAATCAGTCGTTTGATCGCAAACAGTGTATTCGCTGGATTGGTTACCGCCTGGCGCTTGGCAGACTGGCCCACCAATATTTCATTGTCATCAGTAAAAGCGACAATGGACGGAGTGGTACGATCCCCCTCCGCATTTTCGATCACCTTGGTCTTGCCACCATCCATAATAGCGACACAGGAATTTGTGGTACCTAGATCCATTCCAATAATTTTGCTCATATATTTTGCTCCAAACCTGTTGGGGAAGACCCCAAAAAATTTCAGTCCAATTCACTTAACACGAGTCTATTTACTTGCCTAACTATATTGGCCCGTTTTTTTTAAATTCAAGCCTTGCCTTGTTTTCATGCAGTCTCGTCGACTTTCGAGCCCGATGGCGCCCTGGATACCATTACCATAGCGGGGCGCACCAACCGGCCATTCAGGCAATAACCCTTTTGCATCACAGCCACGACTGAGTTAGGCTCCGCATCTGGTGCATCGACCATAGACATTGCCTCATGGAATTGCGGATCAAATGGTTCGCCGACAGGATCAATCTGCTCGACTTTGAATTTACCCAGAGCAGAGATAAACATATTGAGTGTCAGTTCGATTCCCTGACGCATGCTTGCTAACGCTTCGTCATCACCTGACGCCATTTCTATCGCTTTTTCCAGGCTATCCACGACAGGCAGAAGCTCTTTGACAAACCTCTCCAGTGCAAACTTATGCGCTTTCTCCACATCCATTTCCGAACGGCGGCGTACATTCTCCATTTCAGCCTGTAACCGAATTACCTGATCCTTATATCTGGCTATTTCTGCTTGTAACTCAGTATCGACAGGCGCACTGGAGTCAGCAGAGTTCTCCTCTATTGCACCCTCTTCAGCCTTAACCTCAACCTCACCGGACTCTGACACCCCCTCCTCTACCGGGGCTTGATCTACATCCTGCTGCACTTCATCAACTGCTTTGTTTTCATCAGGGTTCATCCAACCGTTCTCCTAGGCATATTCCACTTGATAACCTTCTAGCCCAAACAAACTTGACTATGTCAGACTGTATTGTTCCGACCAAACAATCTCGCTGGGAGCTAATTCGCCCCCGAGTACGCGCTATATGGGGTCACACCCGATTGTTTTCAAGTGGCAAACCAAAATACCAGTTTAACCCGGACAAAAATCGAGGATTGGGGAAAAACCAAGATTGCCAAAAACACGGCAATCAGGTATACAGCATAAGATCGATTATCACAGCGTTGGTTTGAATCAGTGGCCCGGACAGTGGTGTCGACGCCCCCAAAAATGTCTATCCGAAAAGCCAGGAGCCTGTTTTGCTAACCCATTTAACCGTCACCAATTTTGCCATTGCCAAACAGATTGACCTGTCATTTCAGGCGGGTATGACGGTGATCACAGGTGAAACCGGTGCCGGCAAATCAATTATTTTAGATGCGCTGGGTCTTGCCCTGGGCGATAGAGCCGATGCGGGCGTAGTCAGGCACGGAGAAAGCCGTGCCGATATATCTGCCAGTTTCGATTTAGCCAGACTGACCGAGACCAAATCCTGGCTCGCGGCGCATGATTTGAGTGATGAGCAGCAATGCATACTGCGCAGGGTGATTACAAAGGAAGGTCGGTCGCGCGGTTACATCAACGGCCAACCGGTGCCGATGCAGCAGTTGCGTCTGGTCGGAGAAAAGCTTATCGACATCCATAGTCAACATGAACACCAATCGCTGCTGCGAAAAGAAAATCATCTAAAATTACTCGATTCATTCGCTCACGCGGAACCGTTAGCCAAATCAGTCAATATCGCCTATAAAACCTGGTCAGAATCGGCCGAAAAACTGGCGGAACTGCAAAGCAGCTCAGACGAAAAAGAAGCCAGAATGCAACTCGTCAGATACCAGTTACAGGAACTTGATCAATTGGATCTGCAACCAGGTGAGATCGAGGCGCTTGAAAAAGAACAGGCATTGCAGGCCAATGTCGGTCAACTGATTCAGTCCAGCCAACAAGTTGCGCATATTTGCTCTGAAAGCGATGAAGCCATCACCAGTCAACTTGCTTATACACTGACTATTCTGACCAACGCGAACGCCAACAGTGACTCGGTCAACGAAGCAATAGCCATGTTGACCGAGGCGCAAATTCAAGTCGAAGAGGCCAGCGCCTCGCTCAGGCGATTTTCAGACAACCTGGAGGTTGATCCGACCAGGCTGGCGGAGATAGAGGATCGACTCTCTACCGTTTATCAACTGTCACGAAAACATAAAGTCCTACCAGAACAACTGGTCGATGTTCAGGCGCGACTTCGAGGGCAGATAAAGGAATACGAAAATGGTGATGCCAACATAGCGACGCTCAGCCAGCAAACTCAAAAGTATAGTGATCAGTACCGCACGCTTGCTGAACAATTGAGTCAAAAAAGACGGCAACAGGCGGCCCGGCTCGACCAGGCAATCACCCGTCAGCTAAAAGCATTGCATATGCCATCGGTTACCTTTCAAACTCGCCTTGAATCCACTAACAGCTTTACCGCGAACGGGCTGGAGTCTATCGAGTTCACCGTCTCCATGAACCCCGGACAACCACCCAAAGCACTCGCCAAAGTGGCCTCCGGAGGCGAGCTGTCACGAATCAGTCTGGCCATTCAGGTGATCATCGTCAACTCGGCAACCATACCGACTCTAGTATTCGATGAGGTGGATGTCGGAATCGGGGGAGCGACGGCAGAAGTGGTTGGCCGCCTGCTTCGGCAACTGGGTGATCAGGGACAGATAGTCTGCGTCACTCACTTACCCCAGGTCGCAGCCATTGGAAGCCATCACCTGAAAGTCAGCAAGTCGATTGACGGAGGAGAAACGACCTCATCACTCGATTACCTGAACGAGCAAGCACGAACAGAAGAGGTGGCCAGAATGCTCGGCGGTATAGAAATTACAGAAAAATCTCTGGCTCACGCGAGAGAGATGCTGGAAACAGCCGACTAGCCAACCGCAATAAAGGTCAATTTTCAAGCTCGGGCTTTTTGGGCTTGACGTAGAGCGTCAAACTATGGTCGACAATATCATAGCCGCGTTCCTCTGCGATTTCTCGCTGCCTTTGCTCGATAATGGGATCATAAAATTCGATAACGGCGCCCGTTTGGGTACAAACCATATGATCATGATGATCATCTCCCGCCAACTCAAAAACGGCATGGCCACTCTCAAAATTGTGTCGCTCCACCAACCCAGCAGACTCAAATTGCGTGAGCACTCGATAGACGGTGGCCAACCCGACATCGTCCCCCGAATCCAACAGGGTTTTATATACATCTTCAGCACTCAGATGATGATCCTGGGCGTTTTCGAGAATCGACAGTATTTTGATTCTCGGCAATGTCACCTTGAGACCGACCTTTTTTAACTCTATATTTCCGTCTGTCATGCGATATAGATTCCAAACTTAGTAACACTATTCAAAGAAATCCTGTATTATCCCGACTTCTTTTACCTATTTTACATTTATGCATTTACCTACTGGCTGGCTCAGGTCGCGATCAATGATACCAGTTATCAATAATCATTTCTTACCAAATATACCGACTTAGGCCGAAACTGGCGTGCGAATCGAAAAAGTCAGCCTGATAAACCACTCAGATACGCTAAAAATACAGGTTTAAAATGATATCCACCAGAAAAAACCGTTTTTCACTTATAGCCCGAGACTTTCCCGCCGGCTCTGCCGCCTATCTGTTATTATTGACGACAATCCTGTTTGTGCAAGCTTGCTCGTTCCCCGGTGTCTACAAAATCAACGTGCAACAGGGAATCATTGTCGAACAAGTGGATCTGGATAAACTAAAACCCGGCATGACGAAGCGACAAGTACACTTCGTGCTGGGCACCCCATCATTGACCAACACCTTTAACTCAAACAACGAGGTCTACATTTACACCTTCCAGAAGGCAGGAGGCAAGATCCACCAACAAACTGTGACGACATATTATAACGAGAGCGGCGAGTTATCTCACTACACAGCCGATCTGCTTGACAACACTCCCGCCTATTGACTCAAACAGGCCTGCCTAGTCAACCCACCGCAACCCGCACGCCATCGGCGGCGCCAAAATCAGGCCGATTTCTTTGCACGATTTAACCGGGCCTGTTTGGGATCAATAACGAGAGGGCGATAGATTTCCACTCGATCCCCCTCTCTTAAAACATGATCTTCAGGCGACTTGACCACCTTGCCAAACAAGCCCATCTTCGCTGTTTCAAGATCAATTTGAGGAAATTCGTCAACAATACCGGACAAACAAACCGCCTGCCACATTGTGGTTCCTTCCGTTACATCGACAGGTAAGATCCGTTGTTTCTCAGGCAGCGCAAAGGCCACCTCGACGCGTAGCATATTGGCTTTCATCAAGTTGACTCAGTCAAAAAAAATACTATACCACAGCTCATTTTCCCTCAAAACTGCGAAGATCCAGCATCGAGCAAAATAACAAATCTTGTTCGGTACTATTCAAGCAAGTGACTATCGTGAGTTTTTGCAGGCCATAAAGAAAAATGACAAGCAGCATAAATGGAGCGACCCAGCGGATATAAAAATAAATCAGAGTGGATAGCCAGGGATAGCGAAAACCAAGCCGTTGTTGCAACAAACTGGAACGCATCCTGCGACCGGCGAACAGCACCATAAGCAAGCCACCCGTTGGAATAAGAAACTTCGATGATAAAAAATCGAGCAAGCCAAACAGGCTCAAACCGGCGAAACGCATGTCTTGCCAGACATTCAACGAATAAACCAGCCAGGTGGCAAGCGCCCAGACAACGATAACCAAAAGCATAACCGCCACCCGGCGACTCAGTCTGAGAAACTCGGTCAACCATAACACTGAGGGCTCCGCCAATGCCACAGCGGAACTCCACCCGGCAAATATGAGCACGACAAAAAATACCCCTCCCCAAAACTGGCCAAAGCCCATTTGACCAAACACCCAGGGCAATGTCTCGAATACCAGACCAAACCCATATTGCGGCAGATCGCCATGACCTGAAATCAACGAAACCACCACAACACCAGCCGCCAGCGCGAACACAGTATCAGCCGTAACAATACCCAGAGCCGTTTTGCCGATGGACATTTGCGTCGGCATATAAGCACCAAGTGCAAACATAACCCCGACACTCAAACCCACCGAAAAAAAAGCATGGTTCAACGCTTCGAACAGCGAACTCCAGGAAAAGTGCTCGGGCTCGATTCTGAAAAACAATTCAACCGCACCAGGCAAGCTCCCGGATACATAGTCTTTTAACATAAAAACAAAAAGGCTAAAAAACAGTATCGGAACCAACAAACGCGCCGAACGCCCCAGACCATTGCGGAAACCCCGGCTGACAATAATTACAATCATCGCCATAAACAGGCTATGCCAGGCCACCAACGCCAGCGGGCTTTGTTGCAATTGACCAAGCGAATGCTGCACATCTGGCTGTGCCATATCATTAAAAAATCCGAAAGCGGTGTAAAACAGGTAAGAGAGCCCCATCCCACCAATCACGGCGTAAAAGGCAAGCACGATCAATCCGGCCACCATGCCAAACCAGGCAAAAACCTGCCAACCATGACTGACATTGGATTGGCTGGCCAACAAGACTACCGAACCAACCGGGTTACGTCGGGCGCCACGTCCGAGACTAAGCTCCAGACAGAGCAGAGGAACTGAAAACAATAACAGACAACAAAGATAAACGAGAAGGAACAACAAGCCGCCGTTCGCTAACATCAGCCCGGGAAACTTCCAGATATTGCTAAAACCGACTACCGCGCCGGTTGCAACCAGAAAAAAAGTACTGCTGCGATTAATAGTCGCACCCAGAATATCATATTTGTTGCTCATTCTGAGCGAAAGCTCTCCATTGCCTGATTCATATGCTGTACAATGCCCCGAAAAATTGAACCCAGCGCCCGACTCTAACACGCTCCAAACCTCCCTGTAAAAATGTCTGGCCCTGGCACAAGAAGCGAAATATTCTAACGAAAACACTCGTCAGTTATCTTGAGCTTAGTCTAAATCCGGCAGGAAAACCGGCCAGACTGGCCAAAGATTTACCCTGAGTGCCAAGGTAAGAAAAAACATGAGCAAAAAGAAAAGACCAGGCGCAGGTAGCGGCACCATCGCACTAAACAAAAAAGCACGCCATGACTACCATATTCTGGATAAATACGAGGCTGGCATTGCCTTGATGGGCTGGGAACTGAAAAGTATCCGGGCCGGAAAATGTCAACTCACGGAGTCCTACATTTTGTTCAAAAAAAATGAAGCCTGGCTTTTCGGTGCGCATATCAGCCCACTCATCTCTGCTTCGACTCATATTGTCGCCGAGCCGGTCAGGGACCGAAAACTGTTGCTGCACCGGCGTGAACTGGATAGATTGAAGGGTAAAATGAATCAAACAGGTCATAGCTGCGTCGCTTTGGCCATGTATTGGAAAGGCAACAAGGTAAAAGTGGAAATAGCCCTGGTCAAAGGTAAAAAAGAATATGATAAACGCGCCACGGAAAAAGATCGCGACTGGAGCCGTCAAAAACAGCGTATCGTGCGCGACCATGCCGGATAACCCGCAACCGGCACACCACCAGCACGGACTCACCTGACATCGGCAGGAATCCACTACATTATTCTTGTTCGCTACATTATTCTTGTTCGCTACATTATTCTTGTTCGCTATCTGCGGCCATCCCGCCTGGATCGTCCGCTTGAGCACATCCGCGCCACCACCTTAGCAAATCAACTTGTGATAGCTCGCAGGTTCAAAAATAGCGTCTACTATTAGTGTTTAACACATTTATCGTTTAACGCTTGTATCATTGTATAGACAACCTGATCGCTCACGCTACCTTTAGCAAGCTTACATCCATGCTGGAGAGACTCAATGAAAGTCAACATGCCGCTGACAGATAATGAGGTGCACTTCTCAGAGAATGAGACCCTGGTATCGAAAACCGACCTCAATGGCATTATTTCCTTTGTTAACCAAGAATTCATTGATATCAGTGGCTTCAGTAAAGAGGAACTTATAGGTAAAGACCTCAATCTGGTCTGGCACCCCGATATGCCGCCAGAGGTATTCGAAGATCTATGGGATACTATCAAGCAAGGCAAGCCCTGGATACAATTAGTCAAAAACCGCTGCAAAAATGGTGACTTTTTCTGGGTCAAAGCGAACGCCACTCCGGAATGGAAAAACGGTCAGGTTGTCGGGTATATGTCGGTGCGAACCAAGCCAAGCAGCCGGGAAATCGCCGATGCTCAGAAAGCCCACCAACTAATCAAAGACAAAAAACTCAAATTGCTGAATGGCAACCTGATCAAACCCGGATTCAGGTCGCTGACGCATAAATTAAATAACATCAAGGTCACCTCCCAGCTTTTCACTGTTGGTGTGGTATTTATGTGTCTGGTCGGATTAATTGGCTGGAACCTGCTCAAATCAAAGGAAGTCGTCAACTTCTCGGTGCAAGAGTTGATCGGAACCCGATACATCACCCCGCTTATCCAATTGTTACAACTCATTCCTCAGCATAGAGGCATGACCGACGCCTACCTGAATGGTAACCAAGAAATCAGAAACAGGATTCTGGATCACCAGGCAAAGGTCGAATCTGCTTTCGATCAGGTTTCTGAACTGGATAAAAAATATGGTGACCAACTCTCGACCAGCCAACGCCTGGAAAAACTTCGCGGCGATTGGCATAGCCTGAAAACAAATGCTTTGTCTCTGGACGCAAAACAAAGCTATGCTCGCCACAGTAGTATTATCATCGACATTCAGAACTTGATCATTCATACCGGGCACTCATCTCACCTGGTTCTCGACCCGGAGTTAGATACCTTTTATGCGATGGATCTGGTCACCAACAGGTTGCCCCAAGTTGTCGAGCTAATGGAGCAGGCAAGAGGATTGGCCTCAGCAGCGGTTGCCGAAGGCGGCGCCACTGAACAACAACGAAACCGCCTGATGGAGCTTATCATTACACTGAAGATAGCGGAACACGGTGTGCAATCAAGCTATAACGAGGGCACCAAAGCCAGCGTCGTGTTTAGCTCGGCGCTAGGGGATATCGGCGAGCAGACCAAGACGGCTATCGCCTATTTTTCAGGTTTGGTCGAACAAATACGCAATGGTCAGTATCGCGGCACCCGCGAGGAGATATTCGCCGCCGGCAGCCAGGCTATCGATTTAAACTTCAAATTATATGTTACAACCAATCACCTGCTTAAGACCCTGTTGGAGCACAGAATTACCGGACTTGAAAACAGCTTTTATATTATCAGCACGCTAACAGTATTAGCCGTTTTTCTGATAGCTATTATTGGATTCACCGTGATTCGCAACATGGTTACCACCCTCAACGCCAGTATCGATAATCTCGCCGCCATATCGGTAGGAGACTACTCACAGGAACTGGCAATGAACGGCAACAATGAGCTTTCAGCACTTACCCGCGCCATCACCTTGATGCGTATAAAAACCGGATTCGAAATACTCGCCTCCAAGCGGAAAGCTCAGGAATCCAGCCGAATCAAACAAGCACTGGATGTCTGTGATACCAATGTAATGATGGCTGACGCAAACCTGAATATTGTTTATATGAACAACTCTGCCACCAAGTTGTTTCATGACACCGAACAGGAGCTGCGTAATGACTTGGTGGAATTCGACGCCAGCAAACTGATCGGGGCCAATGTCGCCGTTTTCGAGAAAAACCCGGAACACCGGAATACCCTGGTAAAAGCGGTATCCGAGACATACAGATCAGAAGCCAAAATTGGCGGCCGAACTTTCATACTGACCGTTACACCCGTTTTTGACAACGAAAACGCGCGGCTTGGAACAGTTGTCGAGTGGGCAGACAAAACAGAAGAGCTGGCCCAGATAGCGCAGGAGCGACGAATTTCCAATGAAAACCTGAGAATCAGGCAGGCGCTGGATAATGTCTCGGCCAATGTCATGCTTGCCAATCCTGATCGCGATATCATCTATATGAACCGGGCAGTTTATGAAATGCTAAAAAACGCCCAGCCAGATATACAAACCGAAGTCTCCGACTTCAATGTGGACAACTTGTTAGGTAACTCTATTGATATATTCCAAAACTATCCCGACCCAAAGCAAAACATCTTCGCCAATCTGAATCAAACCCATAAAACCTCGCTGGCTATTGGCGGCCGTTCGATGGATTTGACAGTGAGTCCGGTGCACAACGAAGAAGGAGAGCGGCTCGGCACTGCAGTGGAGTGGCAGGACCGCACCGCAGAAATCGCCGTTGAACAAGAAATCGACAGCCTGGTTGATTCCGCCGCGCGCGGCGATCTGACCAATCGCATCCCCCTCGAAGGCAAGCGTGGTTTCTTCCTCACTTTAAGCAAAGGGTTGAATGAACTCGTCGGTAGCGCTGCATCCATATTGAATGACGTTGGCAAGACCTTCGCCGCCCTGGCAGAAGGCGACTTGACTAACTCCATCGAAGCACAATATCAAGGCGATTTTGAGCAGATAAAGAACAATGCCAACTTGACCAATGAAAAGCTGAGCAAAGTTATCAGAGAAATTCGTGAATCTGCCAATACAGTTAACACTGCCGCCAATGAACTGGCTCAAGGCAATGCCGACTTGAGCCAACGTACCGAAGAACAGGCAAGTTCACTGGAGGAAACGGCCTCCAGCATGGAACAAATGACCAGTACGGTAAAACAGAGTTCAGACAGTGCCAAAGAGGCAGACTTACTATCTAAAGATGCACGCCGGAAAGCTCAGGATGGCGGCGAGGTTGTCAAACAAGCTATTGACGCCATGGAAGAAATACTTAAAGCAAGCAACAAAATCAACGACATCATTGGCGTGATCGATGAAATCGCTTTCCAAACCAATCTGTTGGCACTCAATGCGGCAGTTGAGGCTGCTCGAGCAGGCGAGCAAGGTCGTGGCTTTGCCGTGGTTGCCGGCGAGGTTCGTAATCTGTCGCAACGCTCCGCCGCTGCCGCTAAAGAAATTAAAGACCTGATTAAAGACAGCGTCGGTAAAGTGGAGACAGGTTCGGTATTGGTCAATGAGTCGGGAGAAACACTGACCTCGATTGTTCATGCAGTCGAAAACGTCGCCTCTATGATCGCCGAGATTTCCAACGCATCGTCAGAACAAACCTCAGGCATAGAGCAAATCAATCAGGCCATTACTCAAATGGACGAAATGACTCAGCAAAATGCGGCGCTGGTAGAGCAAGCATCTGCATCGAGCGAGGCAATGTCTGACCAGGCAGGCAATATGAGTAAACTGGTTTCGTTTTTTAAGCTGGGGAATACCCCGCACCCGCAAACCAACCTGAACGAACCTCTATACAGCTTTCGAGCTTCACTTGGAAACGGCAAATTCAACAATACAGCTGGAAGACAGGGCAGTTTCGCTGACGATGGCGACTGGGAGGAGTTTTAGTCCGGCTGCCGACACTGAAAATGGCACCATCGAGGCATCATTTTTTTGGGCTAGATTGCGATCGGTGCAGGAATCGACGCCTGAGGCTGATAATTGCAAAACTCGAAATCATCGAACTGATAATCAAAAACAGACGGCGGGCTGCGCTTGATTTGCAACACAGGCAATGGGCCGGGCGTTCTCTGTAACTGCTTATAGACAATTTCGTCTGTCAGGTGATTCAGGTACAAATGACAATCGCCAAAACTGTGAACAAATTCGCCCACCTGCAAATCACACTGTTGCGCGATCATGTGCGTTAACAACGCATAGCTGGCAATATTGAAGGGAACACCGAGAAACAAATCGGCACTGCGCTGATAAAGCTGACACGACAACTGGCCCTCGGTGACGTAAAACTGAAATAGGCAATGGCAGGGAGCGAGCGCCATCTTTCCCGCTTGCGCATTGTCCTGCGGTGACCAGGATTCATCCGGCAACTCAGCCGGGTTCCAGGCACTGACGATCAGTCTGCGTGAGTTCGGATTGGTTTTTATTTGCTCAACCACTTCTGCAATTTGATCTATTGTCGTTCCATCTGGCCCGACCCAGCTGCGCCATTGCTTGCCATAAATGGGCCCCAGATCTCCACTATCCGCTGCCCACTCATCCCAGATAGAAACACCTCGTTGCCGCAACCAGTTGTTATCTGTCGAGCCATTCAAAAACCATAACAGTTCGTAAATAACACTTTTCAGGTGAATGCTTTTGGTGGTCACCAACGGAAATCCCTGCCGCAAATCAAAACGTAGTTGCCGCCCGAACACGGATCGCGTACCAACGCCTGTGCGGTCACCCTTGTCTGTACCGTTTGCGATGACATCCCTGATTAAATCCAGATATTGTTGCATAGATAGTTACTTGTGCTCTGCTGTGTATGCGCAAAAAATAAAACCAATGCCTGCGAAAACCATCGGCAATGACAACAATTGTCCCATAGTCAACCAGTCAAATGCGATAAAACTCAAATGCGCATCAGGCTCCCGAAAAAACTCGACGATAAACCGAAAAACACCATACCACATAAGAAACATGCCGGAGATCGCCATTTTTGGCCTGTCTTTGGCAGAATACCACCACAGAATGCAAAACAGCGCCACTCCTTCCAACGCAAACTGATACAGCTGCGAGGGGTGCCGCGCGAGCTCATCTGCCCGTGGAAAGACCATTGCCCAAGGCACATCGGTCGCCCTGCCCCACAGCTCACCGCCGATAAAGTTACCAATTCGCCCCATCCCCAAACCAAGCGGAACCAAAGGAGCCACAAAATCGGCCAACTGAAAAAAAGTCGTATTTAGTTTTCTCGCGAACCAAACCATGGCCAGAACAACCCCAAGCAGACCGCCATGAAAAGACATGCCTCCTTGCCATACTTTAAGCGCCCAGACCGGATCAGATAAAAACTGATCGAAATTATAAAAGAAAACATAACCAAAACGACCGCCCAGCACGACACCTAGTGCACAGTAAAATATTAGGTCTCCGATCTGCTCTGGCTTAATTGGCGAAGAAGCCCGCCTGGCCCGTCGAGTTCCCAGATACCAGGCACCGGCAAAACCAACCAGATACATCAAACCATACCAATGGATTTTAACGGGCCCGAGCGAAAGGGCAACAGGATCGATCAGAGGGTATTCCAACATATCAATAGCTTATCCCAATAAAAATCTGATTCCGACACACAATAACAAGACACCGAAGATTCGCTTTAACATAACTGGAGACAGACGATGGGCCAGCTTAGCGCCAAACCGGGCAAACAATACACTGGTCAGGGTAATACCGACAAAAGCCGGCCAATACACAAACCCGGTTGCATAATCGGGTAAGGACGGATTCTGCCAACCCAGATAAACATATGTCAGCGCACCCGACAACGCGATAGGAAAACCACACGCCGAAGAAGTGGCCACGGCTTCCTGCATTTTTACGTTACACCAGGATAAATACGGGACAATCAGGCTGCCTCCACCAATACCGAAAATCGCCGATGCCCAACCGAACAAACCGCCAGCAGCAAAAAGCGTTCCGTCATTAGGCAATGAACGGGATGGTTTAGGGGCCAACGCCAACAACATTTGAAAAGCGATAACGATAGCAAACAGGCCAATCACGGTTTGCAGAACAGGCCCTTTAATATGGGCGGCCGTGTTCGCCCCGAGCAATGCCCCCAAAACCATACCGACTGTAAGCGGTTTGAAAACCGACCAGTTCACCGCACTCCTTTTGTGATGCGCACGAACGGCACTCATCGAAGTGATAATGATGGTCGCCAGAGACGTGCCCACCGCCAGGTGTGTCAACACCTGTTGATCGACACCCTGAAACTGAAAACCGAACACCAGGGCCGGAACGATGACCAAACCACCACCAATACCAAAAAGACCGGCTAGCGTGCCGGCAAACGCGCCCAAACCAAGATAGGCCAGAATTGTGACGACAAACTCCATATTTTTTCCTGTTTCTCCAACGTCTCGTGTATTTAGTCCCGCCAAGCACAACCAGCTCAATAGCAGGGCGTTATCATACCTCAGTTTTCGCTGACACTCGAATGTAGCTTTACTGGCGTAACGATTTTTTTTTTAATACCATGACGCCATGTGCCTGATTACCTTTGCTTACAAGTATCATCCCGAGTACGAACTGATAATAGCTGGCAACCGGGATGAGTTTTTCGCTCGCCCAAGCCAATCGGCTTTTTTTTGGGGGAAAAACGGCAGCGTATGCGCAGGCAGAGACGAAGAACAAGGCGGAACCTGGCTTGGCGTCAACAAAGCAGGTTGTGTTTCGGCCGTCACCAATTACCGAAAGCCGGATCAAAATGACTACCCTCTTTCCCGAGGTCACCTCGTATCTGACTTCCTCGACTCGAACACCAGCAGCACAGACTATGTAAAAAAACTTGTCATCGACCACTACGCCGGATTCAATCTCGTGTTGAAGGATCGACAAGGTATGCACTACCTGAGCAACCGGCTCGGTGGTCAGGCCGGTTCTGATCCAGACAACAAAAGACTTATCGAATTGAAGCCGGGCATTTACGGATTAAGCAACCACTTACTGGATACACCATGGCCTAAAGTAGAGAAAAGCAAACGGGGCTTTACCCGAATAATCGATTCGGCAATCCAGGCAGGCAAAGAGATACCGGCGATCTGGGCCGAAATAACAACACTGTTTACCGACCACAGTCCCGCGCCGGAACACCAGCTACCGGCAACCGGTGTGGGCAAAGAAATAGAACTCTTGCTCTCGCCAATCTTTATCAAAGGCCAACACTATGGCACGCGCGCCACCACTCTGGTGGCAATTAAACACGGCGGAGAAGTCACCTTTTACGAGCAAAGCTATTTACCCGAAGGCCGACAGGGTCAATTTACAGCACATCACTTCACCCGGGAAGCCTGATCTCGTTCAGGCTTTTTCCCTCGCCTCACGCAACGCTTTTAACTGCTCAGATTGGCGTCTAATGACATTTTGCACTAACAATTCCCGGTCAACCTCGGAAATATCGACAAAATCGACACGTATGATGTACGGGTGACCGCCGCCAGGTTTTTCCACTCCGACCACCTGTCCGGTCAGGCATAGACTGACAAATGAAAGGGTCAACGTGATATCGAGCACCAACAAAGTGCCAATGGCTAATTTTTCTTCGGAAGGAAATGCAATACCGCAAGCACTCATATTCACTGCCAGTGTCTGTTTGCTATCACCGGCGGAACCCTGGATCGCCTCACGATCATCAGCAATCAGCAAGTTAATCTTTTGATTGAACAGTTCCAGCAATTCCGCAATCAGCGGCTCATCGCCTTTGAGCCTGACCATCTTTTGCTGCACTTTTTCTTCGAGTGCATTCAACGCCTGCCGGGTTCCCACAGCGGAATCTTCCGCGACCGACCCAGGCTGACCGGCTTGTTCAGTCTCCTCACCGACAACACGATAACTCATCAGCACTTTGTCTTCAATTCTAAAATAGCGACGCCGTTCCTGCTCTGTCATTCTTGCATCCTAGAAGATTTCATTGCTATCCAAATCAAAAATTTCATCTACTTTCGGGTCTGACTCAAGGAAAGCGTCAGGATTGTACTCGCGCATTTTCTCTAACTCTTCTTTCCTTTCATCGCCCGTTGGTTGCTGTAAAATAATTTCGACACGACGATTGATCGCACGATTATCTGCGGTATTGTTGGGCACCAGCGGTCTTGTGTCAGCCAACCCCAGAATTCTGAATCGCGACTGATCCAGACTACCATCTTCAAACAAACCTCGGGCCACCTCCAGCGCTCGGGCAGTGGACAAGTCCCAGTTGGAAGGAAACTCCGCCGTCTGAATCGGAACACTGTCGGTATGCCCTTCAACCGAAATACTGCCCTCTATCTTCTTGAAGCTGGCAATCAGTTTTTCCAAAATGGGGAAAAATTCATCCTGAAGCTCGGCAGAGCCGGAGGCGAAAGACCCTTTCTCTTTGACTCGAATAACAATTTTTCGTCCCCGGGTTTCAATTTCAACCTGATCGTTACGGATTTCCGCTTCGAGCTTGGCGGCCAAATCCATCGCGTTGTCTTCGGTTTCTTGAAGCATTTTCTGAAGCTTTTGTACCACCACTTCATTTTGCTTCTTCTGTTCAGCATCAACCTGGTCACATTCCTGCTCAAGTGCCTTTTCTATTTCTGCCTCACAGAGTAGTTCCAGAGATTGCTTGTCCGGATCAGCGGTCTGCTGCATCACTACTTTCAAGGGAGTCGGCTCGGGTTTGCCGGGCGAAAACTCCTGAGCGACAATACTGGTACCTTTAGGGATATCATTGACATTCACCTGGTTCTGGACACCAAAGGCACTTCGCATTGACCCGGCGAGACGCTTGAATTTAAGCACATCCATTTCGGCAAAAGACAACAACAGGACGAAAAAACACATCAACAACGACATCAAGTCGGCAAAAGTTGCCAACCAGCCGGGCAATCCCGCCGGACATTCACATTTTTTCTCTTCTTCATCACTCATTTTTCAGCGACTTCCCGCTTGCCTTCAGGCAAATAAGTGCGCAGCATGCTTTCGACAACGCGCGGATTTTGTCCCGCCTGAATCGCCAGCAACGCATCGATAATCATGCTTTTGATTAACTCCTCCTCCCCTGCACGCACTTTTAACTTGTCTGCGAATGGAAACGCAACCATATTGCCTATTACGGCGCCATACAGAGTGGTAAGCAAAGCGACTGCCATAGCAGGGCCAATAGATTTTGGATCATCCATATTGGCCAACATAGCCACCAGGCCAACCAGAGTGCCGATCATGCCCATCGCGGGCGCCACATCCCCCATAGTAGACCAGACACTGCTGCCCTGATTATGCCGCTCTACCGCCAGATTCTTGTCTTTGGATAACAGCGTCTTGACCACCTCGGCATCGTGACCATCGACCAGCAATTGAATCCCTTTGGCCAAAAAATCATTGTTGATTTCCTTACCCTCGAGTGACAACAGGCCGCCCTTACGCGCCGCATCGGCAAGTTCGACGATTTGCTCAATCAGGTCTTCAGGCTTGTCCAGCTTGAACATAAACACTTTTGCTGCGGTTTTTCCGGCACCAAGGAAGCTGCTCAGGGGATACTTGGACATTGACACCATAATGGTTCCCCCGAATACAATAAGGGTCGAAGGCACATCGACAAACATCGCGATACCGCCACCCAGCACCATAGCCATTATGACCACACCGAAACCGCCGACCATCCCAACTATGGTAGCTATATCCACTGTTTACTCCTTATATTGCTTTTGATCGAACGGCTCATCCAGCGACTGAACACCCCATACATCGCCACCGACATTCCTATCTCAGTACGGAAACACCACACAATCCTAAGAGATTTTAGGCTTGATTAACCAAATGTTTTGCAAATTGTTATAATACTGCTTCATTTTTATATAGTGTAGTCGTATTTTTATATAAATCATGGTGCTTACGCGTCTTGACCGACGCTTTTGCCACTTCAGTCAAAACACTGACTGAAAAAGCCGAGTTCAAGCTGACGCAATGAAAAACAGTCACTGGTAACGATAGTATTCAATACAGGAATGAAAACACCTTATGTCTGACAACAACCAAGCCCCCGATTTTGAGGCATCGCTGGCCGAACTGGAAGACATTGTTCGCCAGATGGAGAAAGGCAACATGACGCTGGACAACTCGCTTGCCGCGTTCGAGCGAGGCGTCAAACTGAGCAACCACTGTCAACAAACTCTGAAAAATGCCCAGCAAAAAGTAACGCAACTCGTTGACTCGAAAGACGGGATGACGTTTGTACCATTTACCACAGGTAACGATGCCGATGAGTGACATCGACGCTTATCTTCAGCGATGTAAACAACGCACTGATGCGGCATTGATTAAAGCCCTGCCGGATGAATCAACCATACCCTGCACGTTACATCGTGCCATTCGCTACAGCACTATTGATGGCGGCAAACGAATCAGGCCCTGCCTGGTATTCGCCACGGCGGAAGCCATGGGAGGCAATTTCGATATTGCGACGCCGCCGGCTTGTGCCGTGGAAATGATACACGCCTACTCGCTGATTCACGATGACCTACCGGCCATGGACGATGACGCTCTGCGCAGGGGTAAAGCCGCCTGCCATATCCAGTTCGATGAAGCGACCGCCATACTGGCTGGAGACGCGCTGCAAGCGATGGCATTTCAAACCTTGTGTGAAGCAGTCTCATTTAGTGATCAAATCCGACTTAAAATGATCCACACACTGGCAATCGCCAGTGGCAGTCAGGGAATGGCAGGCGGCCAGGCCATTGACCTGGCCGCGGAAGGAAGGGCACTGGATATTGCGGAACTGGAAAGTATGCACTTGTTCAAAACCGGCGCATTGATCGAGGCCAGTGTGGTACTTGGCGCACTGTCCGCCGGTATTGAAACTGAATCAGAATTGTCGGCTCTGCGCATTTTCGCTCGGTGCATCGGGCTTGCGTTTCAAGTCAAAGACGACATTCTCGATATCGAAGGGGATACCGAGACATTGGGCAAGCAGCAAGGTGCCGACCACGCTTTGAACAAGGCCACCTACCCGGCTATCCTCGGTCTCGATGCCGCCCGACAAAAATGCACCCAACTACATGAACTTGGCCTGGAAGCCCTGAACAAGCTCGAAAATGGACAATTCACCCGTCTGCAAGCAATTAGCCATTACATCGTCAACCGGAACCATTGACCCGAACCGAATAAAAACGATGCGCCAGCCAGGCAGTTCCTTTATAATGCCGAGGTTTCGCTTCCAGCCAAACCTCTTTTGACCAGACCACAGATGCCGTATACACACGTATTTCACGAACTACCCAGTCGAAGGCCCAACACACCACTGCTTAACCGTATTGATTCGCCAGTTCAGCTTCGCCTCCTTTCAGAAGACCAACTGGAAAGGCTGTCCTATGAACTGCGTTCCTACTTGCTTTATTGCGTTGGCCAATCCGGGGGGCATTTTGGTGCCGGGCTCGGCGTTATCGAGCTGACCATCGCTCTTCATTATGTATTCAATACCCCTGATGATCGAATAGTCTGGGATGTCGGGCATCAAGCCTACCCGCACAAGATTCTGACCGGTCGCCGGGAACAAATGGCCAATATACGCCATATCGATGGACTGTCCGGTTTTCCAAAACGCGACGAAAGCCCGTTTGACAGCTTTGGCGTAGGCCATTCCAGCACATCCATCAGCGCGGCACTAGGAATGGCCCTCGCATCGGAGGTCACCGGAGAAAAAAGAAAATCGATCGCCGTTATCGGTGATGGCGCGATTACGGCCGGAATGGCCTTTGAAGCGCTAAATCATGCGGGGGATATGTATTCTGATCTACTGGTAATTCTGAATGATAACGACATGTCCATTTCCAACAATGTCGGCGGCCTGTCAAACTACTTCGGCAGGATACTGGCGAGTAAAACCTATCATTCCATGCGCGACACAGGTAAAAAGGCACTCAGCGACACCCCGATACTGATGGAACTGGCGCGTAAAACAGAAGAACACTTTAAGGGCATGATGGCCCCAGGCACCTTGTTTGAAGAGCTGGGTTTCAATTACATTGGCCCGGTCGACGGGCATGATATGGGAACACTGATTACGACGCTGCAAAACGTTTCGGAGTTAAGCGGGCCGCAATTTTTGCACCTGATTACCAAAAAAGGCAAAGGCTTTGCTCCGGCAGAGGCCGACCCGATTGGTTACCATGCAATCAACAAGATTGAACCCAGACCCAATGTCAGCATCGCAGAACCAGAAACAAAACCAAAGACAAAATTCTCCAGTGTCTTCGGACAATGGATCTGCGATATGGCCGAGCGAGACGACAGACTGATTGGGATTACACCTGCGATGAAAGAGGGGTCGGATTTGATTGCTTTTGCCGAGCGTTTTCCCAATCGTTACCACGATGTCGCGATAGCCGAACAACATGCGGTTACCTTGGCAGCCGGAATGGCCTGCGACAACGCAAAACCGGTGGTCGCTATTTATTCCACCTTTCTGCAACGCGCCTATGACCAGCTTATTCATGACGTTGCAATTCAAAATCTGGATGTATTGTTCGCGATAGACCGCGCTGGTTTGGTGGGAGAAGATGGCGCCACTCACTCAGGCTCATTTGACCTGGCTTTTTTACGCTGCATACCCAATATGGTCATAATGACACCGAGTGATGAAAACGAAACTCGCCAAATGCTGTTTACCGGCTACCAGTTTAACGGGCCTGCAGCAGTCAGGTATCCACGGGGAACCGGTTGTGGCGCAGAAATCAAAAAACCAATGGAGGCACTAGCTATAGGCAAAGGTCGCGTACTTCGGCACGGAAAATCGATAGCCATGCTCTGTTTTGGTACGGTGGTACATGAAGCACTGATAGCGGCAGAAAAATTGAATGCCACTGTTGTCGATATGCGTTTTGTCAAACCCTTGGATGAAGCCCTGATTCTTTCTTTACTGGCGAAACATGAGTTACTGCTAACCATCGAAGAGAGTTCAATTATGGGTGGAGCGGGTAGCGGTGTAGCCGAGTTTCTCTGTCAACAGGGCGTGTCCATCGCAATGCAAATGCTGGGAATCCCTGATCAGTTCGTCCGTCACGGAACCCAGTCCGAGCTGCGCTCGCTGTGCGGACTGGACTGGCAATCTATCGAAAAAACAGCCAGGGAACGCTTCCAGCAGGTTCGCACCCAAATGACTCGACAAAACAGCAGAGAAGTAGCGGGCTAAACGCAAATCGAACGGTTTGCCTGTATTCACTCAGTGGGTTCATCATCCTGATGAGTCACGAGAAAGTGGCCCATTTTAGTTGCCTTGGTATTTAGATAGCCCTCGTTATACGGATTTCGTCCCACTTCGATACTTACCCGTTCAACGATATCGATACCACACTGTTTCAAGGCATCCACCTTCTTCGGATTATTGGTCATCAACCTGATCGACGTTACGCCCAGATGCTTCAACATACCTTTGCAGATTCCATAGTCACGAAGATCCGGCGCGAAACCGAGCTGCTCATTCGCTTCTACAGTATCCGCGCCTTTGTCTTGCAAACGATAGGCGCGAATTTTATTCAACAAGCCAATACCTCGACCTTCCTGTCTTAGATAAAGAATGACACCACGCCCCTCTTCTGCGATGGACTTGAGTGCTTCATTCAACTGAAAACCGCAATCGCAGCGTATACTATGGAGAGCATCCCCAGTCAAACACTCAGAATGGGTACGCATCAATACCGGCGAATCATCATCCAACACCCCCAGAGTCAATGCGACATGCTCTTTACCTGACTCCTCTTCGAAGCCGTGCATATCAAATTCTCCAAACGAAGTGGGCAATTTACAACTAGCAACATACTTTATATCGGACACTATCAATCCTCACTGGCGGGGGGCCGAGATTTTACCAGAATCAATATGGTTAAGGTAGCGGGAAACGCCCGCAAACCCTAACTTCCCTAACAAAACTAAACCAGCATCTATGGCTCAAGGCACTGGCGAGCCACCCGCGACCCATTGCACTTTTCACCTATTGCCCCATGCCCCAGCCACCCGTTGCAGACGTCTCTGCGTCCAGCCCCGCCGCTTCGGCATCGTCAAGATGACGGGGTTGAGTGGATCGTTGCAATAGCGTGATGATTTTCCGATTCGCATCCGGGAAAGTATAGTTGGCCAACTCTGGAAGGGACACCCAGCGAACCCGTTGCCCTTCTTTACCAAAAGGCTCTCCGGAAAACGCAGTCACCCGCCAGACATCGAGCAGAACGGCCTTATCCAGATATTGGTGCTGGATTTTCAGCCATGGGCAAAGACCGGCCGCATCGCAGACAATGCCGATCTCTTCCTCGATTTCGCGGATCAGCGCAGCCTGAACCGACTCACCAGCTTCAACTTTGCCACCGGGAAACTCCCAAAGCCCGCCTTGATGAACATGATCCGGGCGCTTTGCAATAAGCACTTTCTCCGAGCGATCGCAGCAATTGCCCTGAACAATCACGGCGACGACGACATGAATGGAATTCAAAAAAACACCTCTGAACCGAACAGTCGATCGACAAAGATCACGACAAAACCGAAAAAAGAACGGTGTGAGCCGCTATCGACCAACCGTCAACTGATTTTGGCCGATTAACCGGCTAAGCCGGCATCAGGTTCGGTATTCCGCGTTGATTGTCACATAATCATGGGATAAATCCGTCGTCCAGATTGACTCACTGATCTCTCCCAAGCCCAGTTCAATACGAATTACCAGAGAGTCACCCAGCATGGCCTGCTGACCCCGCTCCTCGGTGTAATCGGGCGATACGGCACCACCAGATACAATACAGACATCGCCGAGATAAATATTGGTCTTGTCAATTTGCAAATCATCAATTCCCGCTCGGCCCACCACCGCGAGAATTCTTCCCCAGTTGGGGTCACTGGCAAACAAAGCGGTCTTGACCAAAGGAGAATGGCCAATGGCATACGCCACCTTTAACGCTGTCTCGGAAGAGTTAGACTGCGCCACGGTTACTTCAACGAACTTGGTAACACCTTCAGCATCTTTTACAATGGCTTGCGCAAGCTCGAGCATCAGCTCGGTAAAAACCCGTTCAAACTCGGCAAAGGCGGAAGTACCTGCAACCAGCTCATTGCCGGTTTTGCCAGTAGCGGTAAAGATACAGGCATCGTTAGTCGATGTATCACCATCCACTGTAATCCGGTTAAACGACTGAGTGGCAGCGCGAGACAGCATGCCGTC
The DNA here is from genome assembly GCA_002747055.1 of Gammaproteobacteria bacterium. Lineage (GTDB taxonomy): Bacteria > Pseudomonadota > Gammaproteobacteria > Pseudomonadales > Oleiphilaceae > LZORAL124-50-18. The sequence continues at coordinate 6,359 of PDSQ01000032.1, read as the reverse complement.
GAGAGCCTGAGCGGATATTTTCGCGTCGGTAGCGACAAAGGCCAACATTGTTGCCATATTGGGACAGATCATCCCCGCGCCCTTACTAATTCCGGATAGGCTCAACACCTGGCCATTGATCACCACTTTTCGGGTCGCTCCTTTAGGCCGGGTATCCGTTGTCATAATGCCTTCAGCAGCGGATGCCCACTGATTGTCGGTCAAGTTTTCTATACAAGCCGGAATAGCAAAAAGCAGTTTATCGACGGGCAACGGCTGACCAATCACCCCCGTGGAGAAGGGCAGCACTGCCGCCTTTGCGACATTGGCAGTTGCCGCTACCTGGGCACAGCATGCCAGCGCATCATCGATACCCTGGGCACCCGTCCCGGCATTCGCGTTACCTGTATTGATCAGAAGATATCTCGGTGAACACTGAGCAAGGTGATTTTTGGCCACCGTAACGGGTGCCGCACAAAACTGGTTTTGGGTAAACACCCCTGCCGTCGTTGCGCCTTCAGCGAATTCAAAGACAACCAGATCTTTGCGGCCAGCGACCTTGATACCTGCACTCGCCACACCAATTTTAACACCAGGCACCGGAACAAACTCCGGCAATGCCCCTTTACCTATCGCCACATATCACCTATTTGCTGTTTTCTCGTCTTGCTAACCTGCACCGATCAATTTCCAGGCTATTTTGTCTTTCGATCCACATCACCCGGCGACATCCCGGTCAAGACACCCTGCCATGACATTGCTTATATTTTTTACCCGAACCACAGGGACAAGGCTCGTTACGACCAATTTTCCTGCCTTCACGAGTGAATGGCGTCTGTCGAGCATCATTCTCTACTTTCGACTCACCCTGTTCCGTCTCAGCCATGGATGCTTTGTCATCGTGAACCGTTTTCGCTCGGGCCAGCTGCTGCTCTAACTCTTGTTTACGGCGGCGCTCCATTTCTTCCAACTGCTCCGGCTGTTGTACCTGAATATGACAAGATACCTTGATCACATCCGCTTTCAGCGAGTCCAGCATGGCCTCAAACATGTTAAACGCTTCTCTTTTGTATTCCTGCTTCGGGTTTTTCTGGGCATACCCTCTCAAGTGGATACCACGCCTCAGGTGATCCATCGCGGCAAGATGCTCCTTCCACAAGGTATCCAGCACCTGCAAAAAGACTTCTTTCTCAAAACGACGCATGGTTTCGGCACCGACAACCGCCTCTTTTTCGGTATAGGCGGTGACAATGCTTGCCAGAATTTTTTCTCTCAGGGTTTCTTCATGCAGGGCGTCATCCTCATCAAGCCATCGCTGGACTGGCAAATCAACCCCACACTCTGTTTCCAGAGTTCGTTCGAGGCCCGCAATATCCCACTGCTCCTCCAGGCTTTGCGGCGGTATGGATCGGGAAATAATTTCGTTAACCACATCCTCTCTGATCACTTTGAACATTTCAGAGATATCGTCCGACTCCATCACCTCATTGCGCTGTTCATAGACGACTTTACGCTGATCATTGGCCACATCATCGTACTCGAGCAGGCTTTTACGAATATCGAAGTTTCTCCCCTCCACTTTACGCTGCGCCTTTTCAATTGCGTTGCTGACCATTCGATGCTCGATCGCCTCGCCTTTCTCCATACCTAACGCCTGCATAAGGTTTTTCACCCGATCAGAGGCAAAAATTCGCATAAGGTTGTCTTCGAGAGAAAGGAAAAAGCGACTGGAACCGGGATCGCCCTGCCGGCCTGAACGCCCCCGCAACTGGTTGTCAATACGCCGCGATTCATGCCGTTCTGTGCCAACAATGTGCAAACCGCCATTGTCGACAACCTTGTCGTGGCGTTGTTGCCACTCCCGCTTTATCGCCTCGATCTTGTCTTCAGTCGGCGCATCAAGTGCCTTGATCTCGGCTTCCCAGTTACCACCGAGAACAATATCGGTTCCCCGGCCAGCCATGTTGGTTGCGATAGTCACTGCCCCCGGCACACCGGCCTGGGCGACAATTTGAGCTTCCTGAGCATGATGTTTGGCATTCAGTACATTATGTTTGATATCGGCTTTCTTGAGCAGCTTTGACAAGTGCTCCGACGCTTCGATAGAAGCCGTTCCGACCAAAACCGGACGCTCGTCCGCCACTGTATCTTTCACTTCGTCAATGATGGCCTGAAACTTCTCCTCCTGGGTGAGATAGACCAAATCGTTGAAGTCTGTCCTTTGCACGGGTTGATTGGTCGGTATTACCACAACATCGAGGCCGTAAATCTGCCTGAACTCATAGGCTTCGGTATCTGCGGTTCCGGTCATACCCGAAAGTTTTTCGTAGATTCGGAAATAATTCTGAAAGGTAGTCGAAGCCAGAGTCTGACTTTCGGCTTGAATCTGGACATTTTCTTTTGCTTCAATGGCCTGATGCAGGCCATCACCCCAGCGCCGCCCGGCCATGGTCCGGCCCGTGTGTTCGTCTACTATCACTATCTGGCCATTCTGCACGATATAGTCGACATCCTTTTGGAAAAGCTTGTGCGCACGCAACGCAGAATGAACATGATGCAACAGTCCCAGGTTGGCCGCATTGTACAGACTATCGCCTTCGTCTAGCATTCCGTTGTCGATAAGCAGTGCTTCGACAAAGGAGTGGCCTTGTTCGGTCAATTCGACGTTTTTGCTTTTCTCATCCAGGATAAAATGACCTTCACCCGGCTCGCCCGCTTCATTCACTTCAGCTAATTTGAGCGACGAGACCAGTCTATTGGTCTGCTTGTAGAGCTTTGAACTATCTTCCACGGCACCGGAAATCACCAACGGCGTGCGAGCTTCATCGATCAATATCGAATCGACCTCATCGACAATGGCATAATGAAGACCACGCTGCACTTTCTGCTCTTTGCTGAAGGCCATATTGTCGCGCAAATAATCAAAGCCAAACTCATTGTTGGTGCCATAAGTGATATCAGCCTGATACGCTTCTTTTTTCTCTTGACCCTGTTGACCAGACAAGATCACACCGACCGTCATACCCAGGTACTCAAAAAGTGGCTGCATCCATTGGGAGTCTCTCCGGGCGAGATAGTCGTTTACGGTAATTACATGCACACCTTTTCCGGTGATGGCATTCAAATAAGAAGGCAGCGTGGCAACCAGCGTTTTACCTTCTCCTGTTTTCATTTCGGAGATTTTGCCTTCATGCAGAGTGATACCACCGATCATCTGCACGTCAAAATGGCGCATACCCAAAGTTCGCTTACTCGCCTCCCTGACAGTTGCAAAAGCCTCTGGCAATAACTGATCCAGCGTTTCACCATTTTTCAGACGTTGTTTGAATTCGTCAGTTTTGGCTTTCAGGCCAGCTTCATCCAAAGCCGAAAGCGACTCTTCATAACTATTGATTTTTGCAACCAACTTACCCATACGCTTCAGCTCGCGCGTATTTTTACTGCCAAATACTTTTTTTACCAAAGATGAAAACATAATCATTTCTGCAATCGTTTATAGAAGGAGTCTCGGGATTTCACACGGGGCCTTATGCAACTCGCAGCGACATAAAAAATAGGTAGGGATTCTAACCCCTTTTGCTTGCGCTGACAAAGCATCAAAGCACAAAGGACTGGAAACCGTGAAAGAACAAGGTTAGCGACTTGCCCTGTAGATATATTTGCGGGGGTTAACCGACCGGCCGTTAACCAATACTTCAAAATGCACATGTGGTCCGGTCGAACGACCAGTACTACCCATTTTAGCAATGACCTGGCCTTTTTCGACAATATCGCCCACCTTTACCAGCAAATTTTTGCAATGAGCGTAACGCGTGGCTATTTTTCCACCATGGCTGATTTCAATCAGATTGCCGTAACCATGGCGTTTCTGCGACCAGGTAACCACACCACCGGCCACGGCGACAATGTCGCTGTTATCCTTGCCAGCAAAATCAACGCCGCTGTGCCAGGTGCGCTTACCATTAAAAGGGTCAGCCCGATAGCCATAAGCTGATGACATCCAGCCTTTTTTTATTGGTCGACCCGAGATAAACAATTGTTGCTCGGCTGATTGCTCGGCAAATATCTTATCCATCAATTGCAACTGTTGAAATCGGTTATCGAGCTGGGCTTCCAATACATCCATCATAGACTGCAAGTCGGTAACAGCATAAGTCTGCTCGCCCTGGGTATCCATTGGCCCACCAACTGCGGGCGCTGCTTCGAAATCAAACTCACCTTTAGTCAATTTTGCGACTGCGGTAAGCCGTTGGCCTAAAGCCTCAATACGCATCATCCTGGCCTGAATTTCGCCAATTCTGACAGTCATCGCATCAATCTGGCCATTTGTCGCCGACTCTATTGCCTGCAACGATTTTCGGTATTCAGCCAACTCTTTGCCCCAAGCCTGGATCGCCAAATGAGTTGAACCACCAGCCAACTCTTCTTGCGACCGGTCAGTCTCGATAAATGCATACGAATTCATGCCGATAAAAAACCCAGTCGCCAACAAAACCAACAATAAAAGGGCAAAAAGAACCAAAGACCTGGCACTGAATTCAATACTTCTGGGTCGGCCGTACCGCTTACTGACAAAAATAATATTCATTAAACTATGCCACCGAAAACTATAATACTATACTCACAGGCTAGCGCACGCTCGGTAAATATCCTTTGCGAAACTGTCGTGTACTTTTCTCGCTTAACTGAAACTAGACCACCATTAACAAGCGGGGCATTGTATACGAAAGCATCGGGTATTGATACCGGCCAAGCGGTTTGGTTGTTCACCACAATGAACGTGGCGGACTGGAAAAACATTTTCGGAACTACCAATGAAAGATAGATTCGAACAAATATATAAAACAAACGAATGGGGCCATGGCTCCGGAGAAGGGTCACTTCCAGTTCACACCAAAGGATACGTGAACTTCATCAACAAGTTCTTAAAGAAATACTCGATCAAATCTGTTGTCGATTTAGGCTGCGGAGATTGGCAGTTTTCAAGATTTATCAACTGGAGAGAAGCGTTGTATGTGGGATATGATCTTGTTGAACAGGTAATTACATTCAATAAAGCCCATTTTTCATCCGATAAGATTCGGTTTTTTCACTATTCCGGCGATGTCAACGAATTACCATCGGCCGACCTGCTTATCGCAAAAGACGTGTTGCAACACTGGTCAAACGAAACAGTGGCAGCATTTTTACCGCAGCTGGGTAAGTATCGATATTCACTACTGACCAACTGTGTCAACCCGGGAGGAGTTACCGACAACAAGGATATTCTCGACGGAGAGTTTCGCCCGCTTGAATTGCGAAGACCTCCTTTTCTGATCGCAGCCGAAGAAGTGTATTCTTTCACCAACAAACAGACCCTGACTGAAAAGTATATTGAAAAGTCGCCGATTCGCTGGCTCAAGCGAACGCTGCTTGTCAAGCAACCGATCACGAAGAAGCATTGATTCTACGTCCGGAGCATCCGCCAAACAGGAACAATCGAGAGGCATCGCTTACTGCAAAATAACACACTCAACGACCGCTTTGACCAAACCAGGTTCTATTGGAGCTATAGTCAAACCTGGTGTATCGAGTAATCATGCAGCACCCTGCTGTTGGCCCATTTCTACACGCTCTCCATCCTTGAATCTTAGTAACCATTCAGCTTCAAAATGCAAACGCCGATATCTTCTATTGCCTCTTGACCGCGCTTGGCATGGGGTGCAATAAAAGTTCCGTTTTCATTGGAAGCACTATGCAACCACAAACGTTTGCCATCAACATCAATGCTGGTTCCAGCCGAATGAATCAGGCCATCCCGGTGAAGTTTGTTACGACTCGATGCTTGGAAGAATGCGAGTCTTTGATACCCGTCCACTTTGAAATTGTAGAAGCTTCCGGTGCAAACGGGGTATCAAACACTTCCGAGAAATGAGCTGCTAATCGATCATTGCGGCTGTTTAACCCCAAGGCGATTGGCTAATAATTTACAATGGCCAAAAGCATATTGATGGCGGCTTCAAGGGTTGGAGGTAAGTAGTTGCGCTGCTTGATTAATGGTTTTGAGGACATCAATTGTGTCGTTGGCCAGGTTATCACTCTCGCGTAAACTTGGGTCTCCCCTATTATCGTATAGCTTTTTCAAGCATTTTTCTTGCTGAGCCGCCCAATATGCGATTTTAAAATCTGGCTTTCCCTATTGCGAAAGATCAGTTTGATGTTAAAACATACCTGCACGAACTGATAACAAAGACACATACTAATTCGTATAAGCAGCCAGGGTGAGGGGAGAAGATAGTCGCTATGGAGCAACTTACCGATTTAAAAGCGATACTGCATTCAAAACGCGCAAATATTTACTACCTTGAACACTGTCGGGTGATGCAGAAAGATGGCCGGGT
>PDSQ01000056.1 GCA_002747055.1 Gammaproteobacteria bacterium | reverse complement strand
GCTTTCAATATGCGCAATGCGCTGAATACCTGCCAGACCATTAAACTTCACGGTCGTATCGTGCAGGTAACCGGAACCGTGGTTCGTGCCATTATTCCCAAGGTAAAACTGGGCGAATTATGTCTGCTGAAAAACAGCAGTGGCGAAAATTCGATTCCGGCTGAAGTCATCGGCTTTGAACAGGACATTGCATTGCTGGCTCCGATCGGTGATATGCAAGGGGTTTCTATCCACACGCAGGTCACGGCTTCCGGAGAAATGCTACGTGTTGGCGTAGGTGAAAATCTCAAGGGATGTGTACTGGATGGTGTCGGACGCATTCAGAGTAAAGGCGGACAGGATCATGTTGAGATTCAGGAACATTATCCCCTGATGAACAGTTCTCCTGATCCCCTGACCAGGGAAATGGTTCAGGAGCCGCTTTCACTGGGTATCCGGGCGCTGGATGGTCTGGTGACCTGTGGTATAGGGCAACGCATTGGTATCTTTGCCGGTGCCGGGGTCGGGAAAAGCTCACTGCTGAGCATGCTGATTAAACATGCGGATGTTGATGTTTATGTGGTGGCACTGATCGGTGAACGTGGTCGTGAAGTCAGGGAATTCATGGAAGAATCACTGGGGCCGGAAGGTATGGAAAAAACTGTACTGGTGGTTGCTACTTCAGACCGACCTCCGATTGAGCGTCTGAAAGCCGCTTATGTTGCCACGGCAGTTGCCGAATATTACCGCGACCAGGGTAAGAAAGTATTACTGCTGATGGATTCACTGACCCGCTTTGCCCGTGCACAGCGTGAAATTGGCCTGGCAGCAGGTGAAGCTCCGGCACGGCGTGGTTATCCGCCCTCCGTGTTTTCCGAACTGCCCAAGCTGGTGGAACGGGCGGGATGTGCCTCAACCGGGTCAATCACAGCTTTTTATACTGTGCTGATTGAGGGGGATGACATGTCCGATCCGGTGGGTGATGAAGTGCGCTCACTGTTAGATGGTCATATTGTGCTGTCGCGTGAACTGGCTTCCGCCAATCATTATCCGGCGATTGATACTCTCGGCAGCCTGAGTCGTCTGATGAATAAACTGGTCTCGCCAGCCCAACGGGATGCTGCCGCACATATCCGTAATTTGCTGGCAAAACATAAGGATATTGAATTTCTGGTACGGGTCGGTGAATATCAGCGCGGTGCTGACCCTGAAGCTGATGAGGCACTAGACAAGATTGAGTTAATCCGTGCTTTTCTTAAGCAAAAACCTGATGAGCATACCGATTTTTTAGAAACAGTCAGCTGGCTCAGTAATCTGGCCGGAGTGCAATAATGAGTCTGGAGAAATTGCAGCAAATCCGTGAACGCCGCCTGGAAAAGCAGCAAAAGGTTGTGCAACAAAAAAAAAGCCTGATGGATACCGCCGAACAGGAAGTGGAGCTGTGCAAACAAAACCTGCTGAAATTCCAGCAATGGCGGCAGAGTCATCAGGACAGTTTGTTCAAAAGTATGCAGGGTCAATCCTTCTCTCCACAAAATATGCTTGAATACCATGCCCAGTTGGAACAACTGGCTCAGGAAGAAGAACAGCTGAAACAGGTCATTGTCGATGCACAGAAAAAACTGGAAGTGACCCAAAAAGACTATGTGCAATGCAAAAAGACGGCGACTGCATTGGCACTAAAGAATGAGAAGACCAAAGAAATTTTGAAGAGTGTAAACTCTGACCAGATCCGGCAACTCACTGCAACCTGATCGGAGGAGAAAGTACTTGGAATCGGAAATATCAAATATTAGCAGTTAATTATATACCTTGGCCCTGTTCAGTTGGTAAAATATTTGTGTAAGTTTAAAAGCCCTGTGTTAAAGTACCCACAAGTCTGCAGTGCAGACTTGATTTAGAGTAAAACCTTAGAGTAAAAAATGATACTGAACACTTCGCTACACTGCTTCACCCGTAAGTCATGTATATCCTGAAGAGATTCATACCCCTTTTTTCCGAATAAGTGATCTTACTCCGTCTAAGACGCGCTTAGGCGTGTGAATTTATTTTATTATTTCAGGAGACATACCATGTCACAATCTACAGGCACCGTTAAGTGGTTCAACGCAGAAAAAGGTTACGGCTTCATCAGCCAGGAAAATGGCGGTGATGACGTATTCGTACATTTCCGTTCGATCCAGGGTGAAGGTTATAAATCACTGAACGAAGGACAGAAAGTTTCTTTCGACACAGAACAGGGCCAGAAAGGTCTGCAGGCTGCTAACGTCGTCCCTATGTAATTAGGCTGACAAAGCTTGTTGTAACAAAAAGGACAGCATT
>PDSQ01000055.1 GCA_002747055.1 Gammaproteobacteria bacterium | reverse complement strand
AAAGGTGCTATCCAGTAAATCCCGTTTGCAGCAAATTGTGAATGATATTTTACTGGATATGGATACCAAGCCACGCCTGATGGATGGTTACGGCAATGCGATGCTGGTCTGTTCCAGTGTTTATCAGGCGTGTAAAGCCTATGAAATGTTCAGCCAAACCGATCTGGCTGGCAAGGTGGCCATTGTCACTAGTTTTCAGCCGACTGCTGCGAGCATTAAGGGTGAAGAAACCGGTGAAGGCTTAACGGAAAAACTCTTTAAATACGACACTTATCGCAAGATGCTCGCAGACTACTTTGAGCAACCCGAAGACCAGGCCACAAATCGCGTTGACGCGTTTGAAAAAGAGGTTAAAAAGCAGTTTGTTAACGAGCCAGGGCAAATGCGCCTGCTGATTGTTGTGGATAAGCTGCTAACCGGTTTTGATGCCCCTTCAGCCACGTATTTGTATATCGACAAACAAATGGCGGATCACAACCTGTTTCAGGCCATTTGTCGCGTGAACCGTCTGGATGGAGATGACAAGGAATACGGTTATATCATTGATTATAAAGACCTGTTCCGATCACTGGATAAAGCCATTGCTGATTACACTCAAGGCGCATTTGATGGCTACGATAAGGAAGATGTGGCTGGATTACTAAAAGATCGTCTGGAGCAGGCCAGGCTCGATCTGGATAATGCGCTGGAAATGGTGCGAGCCTTATGTGAGCCGGTAAAAGTCCCTTGCAACACGGAAGACTACATTCATTATTTTTGTGGTGAGTCGGGTTCCCCTTTATCCAAAGAACGGGATCAGTTAACCGAGAAAGAAGCACTGCGCTTAACCCTGTATCAAAGCGTTGCCAAACTGCTGCGTGCATTTGCCAATATCGCTAATGAGATGCTTGATGCAGGCTATTCTGCGCAAGATATAGACTCGGTTAGATCTGAGGTGGTGCATTTTGAAAAAGTCCGTGATGAAGTGAAGCTGGCCAGCGGCGATTTGGTCGAGATGAAACGCTTTGAGCCTGCTATGCGTCATTTGTTGGATATGTATATTCGTGCCGATGACAGCGAAGTACTGATGGATTTTGAAGAGATGGGTTTGATCGAGCTTATCGTTGAAAAAGGTGCTGATGCGGTGAAAGCCTTGCCAGAGTGCATTCGCAAGAATCCGGAAGCCATGGCAGAAACCATCGAGAACAATGTGCGTAAAGTCATTGTTGATGAAAACCCGGTTAACCCGAAATACTACGAGCAAATGTCGACACTGTTGGATGAATTGATAACGCTTCGCCGCCAAAAGGCGATTGAATATCAGCAGTATCTGGAGCGAATACGTGAATTATCCCGTAAGGTAACCCGCCCGGAACAAACGGCATCCAGCTATCCTCCATTAATAGACACCCCGCCCAAACGTGTTTTTTACGATAACCTCGGTAACGACGAAGTGCTGGCTACAAAAATTGATAGTGCCATTCGTTACACCAAAAAAGCAGACTGGGTTGGTGATCGCTTCAAAGAGCGGGAAATTGCCAATGCTGTGCGAGAGGAAACTGCGGGCTACGAAGTAGATATTCAGTCTGTCATGGCGCTGGCCAAAGCGCAGAAAGAGTACTTGTGAGTGCTGGAAAGTGGCGATGGAGAAAAAGCAGTGATGGAGACAAAAGCAGCGATGGAGACAATTGAAATGGGTTCGATTGTGATGCAGTTGAACCGAAAGGCAATCAAAAACCTGCATATCAGCGTGTTGCCACCCGATGGGCGAGTGCGGATTTCCGCTCCAGAGTACATGACAGAAACCGCTATCCGCATGGCAGTGATCAGGCGCATTCCCTGGATCAAAAAACAGCAAAGTGGTTTTGCCAGACAACCCCGCCAGTCCGAGCGGGAAATGGTCAGTGGTGAGTGTCACTATCTATGGGGGAAACGCTATCGCCTTAATGTTGTCGAACGTGCAGGCAGGCATGAAATCAAGCCAGGTGGTGGGTGGTTGCACTTACATATCAATTCGACGGCAACGGCGGAAAACAGGGCTTTGGCACTGAACTCGTATTACCGGGTAGTACTCAAGGCGCGCATCGCTGAATTGTTGCCCGTGTGGGAGCGCAAGATGAGCGTGGTCGCCGCCGATTGGGGAGTTAAGAAGATGAAGACCAAATGGGGCAGCTGCAACACTCAGGCAAAGCGTATCTGGCTTAATTTGGAGCTCGCGAAGAAGCCGCCTGAGTGTTTGGAGTACATCCTGGTGCATGAGTTGGTGCATCTGATTGAACGTAATCACAATGAGCGATTCAAGGCACATATGGACAAGCTACTTCCC
>PDSQ01000054.1 GCA_002747055.1 Gammaproteobacteria bacterium | reverse complement strand
CCCAAATTTTTAGAGAATCGCTCATCTCATAGTCAGCATTCAGATCGACGACGACATAGCCGTCTTCCGTGAAGCGTTTCGACTCGTAGATATTCGGGTCGTACACCATGGTGTCGCGTTCGCTGACCGTCGTAATCGCCAGGTTTGTTCCCAGATTTTCCAGGGCCTGCCAGTGAATGTTAAGACCGAATTTATGAGAGCTGATCCCGGGCGTATCCTCTCCATCTGCTGTTTCCGCGTCTGTATAAGTGTAGGTTCCACTACACACCAGCGAAGCAGAGGGGGCGTATTTCAGCTCGATTTCGACTCCCTGCGATTTCCCACCGTCCGTATTCTCGTATCCAGTGGTTCCGTATGCGATCATTTCATCGAAATCGGTCGAGAAATATGTGGCGTCCGCCAGGAAGGTTTCGTCTTGATTGGTGAATTCCACTCCCATGTCCCAGGCCAGGCTTTCTTCTGGATCGAGATCTGTATTGCCAATGACGACAATCGAATTGGAATAGGATGAGTAAAACGCGCCGTAGAGTTCATACAGGGCCGGTGCGCGAAAACCGGAGCCAATTTGTCCATGGGGACGAAAACCGGATTCACCGGCGGTATATGAGACGCTGACCTGCCAATCAAAACGATTGCCGGTCTGATCGTGGTCCATATAGCGGATGCCGGGGGCAAGGTTGAGCTGTTCGTCCAGGAGCGAGATCGTGTCTTGCAGATAGAATGAATGTCTCTGGGCATCAGGCTCTTCTTTTTTAAGCGTCAGATCCATCTCCATCTCTTCTGCTTCGAATTCGTATCCGACGGTGAATAGATTGTTTTCATTCAGGCTGTAGTTTGCCTGTGCGTCGAAGTTTTGGGTATTGCCTTTGTAAGTCGATGTATTTTCATAGCCGAAATCCTCTTCAGGTCCGAAATAGAACTTGCGTTCCGTATCGACGTAGCCGAATTTCAGGTCGTAATCGAACTGTTCCGTGACCTGATGTGTGAATATTACCGACCCATTGAATAAGGTTGCATCTTTAGTGTCATCCGGGTCGTCCTGATCGGCGACCACATTCCCATCGACGTCCACAGAAGGCGATGAATTAAGATCCATTTCGGCATCCGAATATTTCCCGTAGAATGTGAGCGACATGTTATCGGTCATGTTGAGGCCGATCGTTCCGGCGAATGCACGGTTCTCGTACTCGGAATGATCGTCGAGGCCATCGCTGCTGAGATATTTACCGAGCAGGGAATAATTGACAAGCTCTGTGGCTCCGCGAAATCCGGCAGCGCCCTGATAGGTCGAAAAACTACCGCCTTCGAATAGCCCGAACAGCTCCGTCTCTTCCGTGCCCCTTTGGGGGATGATATTGATCGTCCCCCCAATAGAATCGGAGCCGTATAGTGTGCTGGATGCTCCTCGAACCACCTCGATTCTGGCATAATCTTCTACCAGAGGGTCACTCATAAATTCGATGGCAGAGCCTTGAGGATCCGAGACATCACGGATGGGCAGGCCGTTGATGAGAATCTGTGTATAGCGGGCGCCGGTTCCTCGAATATCGATCGTTTGAAGTGAACCCGGTCCCCGTAATTGTTTCGAACGGATACCAACTTGGTTGCGCAAGGAGTCCGAAAGAGAGGTCGGATGTTGTTGTTCGATTTCTTCCTCAGTAACTGTCGAGACGGATCTTCCGACCTGATCTTTCGGAATTTCCACACGGGTTGCAGTCACAACAACCGGATCTAATACAACAGAGACTTCTCCTTGAGTTTGCTCTTCAGCAAAGCCCCATAACGGGATACACACACCACATAAGATTATCAGGCTGATACAAACATTTTTCATCATTCTTTCCTCCTAAACACGGATAACAAGCTCCAGACATGATATTTCGTTATTTTTAAAAAATGACGTTGAACCGTGTCTGACGCTTCGTTCACGAGTCTACAAGAGGTGAATGAGAAGATGGTTATAAAGAATGGAAATCAGGCAAGAACACACTTCAATAGCAGCAGAACAGCAATTCAACCACTATGTGTACAAAGGCCCTTCAAAGCGAAGGTATAACAAGAGACTTGCGTAAATCCACAATTTCTTTATACGCTCTTCCTCATCACCGAAGGCTTAAACGTATTATCTTCATACAGGCAGGTTTCCTGACTGACGGATCGTCCTTCCCCAGGCCCTTCCCATCCAGTGGATTGATGCTTGTCGATTGTATCAATCAGTAATCGACAATCAGACATCGTCAATCTTCCGGACAGTGGTTTTACCTGGGGTTGTCCCCGATTACAGTGGCGGGTCCGTGATGGATTTACACCATCTTCCCTTT
>PDSQ01000053.1 GCA_002747055.1 Gammaproteobacteria bacterium | reverse complement strand
TGGCATCGTGTTCTCTCACATTGTGTTTTAGTCGACCGTGAGCTTCGCCCACTGGCCGTTCTTTTTCAATGTGTTGCACTAGCGATTAAAATCCGCGTCATAATAAACGCGACTTACGCAGGACAATAATATGCACGATATAACTATTGGTGACCTGAAATTCAGCCTTGATTACGTTGACCGCTCTGAAGCCAGCTGTTTTCTTTTATGCCGCTTCTGCCTACTTTGGTGACCGCATGGAAAACAGCTGTTTATTCCACATGTTCTTCTTTGATACCGAGTAAGCAGTTTTTTTACCCTTTACATTCTGCAAATAATTATGCCCTGTTATTGATCAATAACAGGGTATAATGTTTACTGGCTGATACCGTCAACCACCTTATATTTATATTTTCACCACGCCCGGCTGCCGCTGTCCTTTCAGGGCCACCAGATCGGCATAGACATAGGGAATATTATGATTCCGATGCCATTCAGTGGGGAACGACTGCCAAAGGCGCGTATCCTGAAAACGGCAGTTGACACCATGAACATACTTAGCAAGTTTTTTATCCGTGTAATACCAGAACGAATTCGGGTTCCAGTATGAAACATGCGTTGGGTCCTGAAAAGCACCACGCCCGTCGCTGGATGGTGTACGTGATACCAGCCAGCCACCCGGCACCAGTACGCGGTAAATCTCATTCATCAGCCCCACGGTACACAACGGCCCGCCGTCTGCGCCATGCTCACAACTGGAGTCCGCACAGCTCGGAATATGTTGCAGAAAATCATAAGCGCGGATACATCCCACCGAACTGTCAGGAAACGGTAAACCCTTACGGATGTCACAGTTATAATCCGCATTACGCAAATCCACGCTTTTAAAGCCCGGCGCTGTATTATGTGCCCCCCCCAGATCCAGCATTGGAAAATTATTCCGCCGACACCATTCGGTAATCAGACGGTAAACATATTTATTGGAGACTTCCTTCTGCATACGCTGAATATCATCATTATATTTCAGGTAGGTGTTTTCATTACCTTCCAGCAGACGATACAGGTACAGGCATTTAGGGATATATTCGAAATGTGCACCCGTTAAATAGGTACGACAGATCAGATCATGATCATCCACCACATGTAACTCGGGATCATGACCTCCGGCTTCAAAATAGGCTTCACGTGACCAGACCCGAACATGATTGGGCGCATAGAAAATCTGATGCAATGCACTGGCATCGGTTTCGAACGCCCGCATGGCAATGTATTTTTTATCTTTCCATTTAAACGGATACTGCTCCCAGCCATGAGACGCATAAAAAGACTGACAGGTGCCATCCGGGAAGAAGTTGGTAAAATCGGAATACAACAGACCCGCATTGGTTTCAGCAGCATGACGGTCAATTTCTTCCAGCGCATTTTCTGTCAGCAGATCATCGTGATCCAGTTCAACAAAATATTCACCCTTACAGTTCTGACAGGCAAACAGTTTCAGTGCCCCAACACCTTTGGCTGCAATTTCATCCGGCGCATGAACCACCCTGACCTGTGAATGATTAGCAATATGTTCAGGAATAATTGCATTCGCCCCATTTGGAACCAGTACCCATTCCCAGTCGGTAAACGTCTGTTCAAGCAAGGCATCAAAGGCTTCACCAATATAGTCAGGCTTGTGGGTGGGAGTAAAAATGCTGAATCGCATAAAGTCACCTCTTTTAGTTTTTTGTAACGATATTTTAATTTATGAAGGCTTGGACTAATCGTAACAAATGGTGTCTTTGCTCACCATTCCGACCGTCCAGCGTTTTTTTACGCTCATCGCACAGCTTTTCAGAACGAAAAAACCCGACTCTGATCCAGAGCCGGGCTTCTATATTCGGCAAGATGCCTAATATATCATTTGACTAGCAATCTTAATAAAGCTTGCCATCAAATGTGTCGTGGGAAGAGGTATCAGCCCAGAAGCTAAAGCTTCCATCATTGTTCTGAGTACCAATCTTCAGGATGTAGCCGTCACCATTTTCGTCAGTTACCGGCTTCCAGCCATGTTTGGTCCATTCACGACCTTCGGTAGCGACCCAGGTACCATCATCCAGCTTATGGAAATCACTGTACTGGATGTCACCAGCGCCGTTAAAGCTCTTCCATAAGGTAACAGTCTGGTCATTGGCATTATCCCAGTCTTTCAGCTTTACGCTGTGACCGTCGTCGGTATGACCGGTGTGCATGCCAGGCTGAAGCATTGGAGCCATTGGCTGACCATCATCACCTTTCGGACCCTGAGGACCTTGTGCTCCCTGAGCGCCTTGTGCTCCCTGAGCGCCTTGTGCTCCCTGAGCGCCTTG
>PDSQ01000059.1 GCA_002747055.1 Gammaproteobacteria bacterium | reverse complement strand
GGGCAATGTAAAAAAAACACTATGCCATAATAACTTTACGAAAAGTTTTTTTACAAACACTTGCTTGTGGTGCTTCGACTAATCAGCGGGAATTGCTGGATTTCAATGGACAGGCAACCGATGGCCTGGGCCGGTTATCCTACGACAGGCAACGCGGGATGTATCTGCATCCGACCCTATGTGTCACCCCGGAACGTCTGCCGTTAGGCATCACGGATACGTGGATGTGGTCACGGGGCTTGAGCAAAGCCGCCGACCGTGCCAATCCCGACATTAAGGAAAGCCACCGTTGGATCGAAGGGTATGAGCGAGTGGCCGAACTGGCCAGACGCTGCCCGGATCATCGTCTCATCTATACGGGCGACCGGGAAAGTGATTTTTACGCCCTGCTCAAGCGGGCGCAACAACTGGATTACCCCGCCGATCTGCTGATCCGTGCACAACATAACCGTGCCCTGGGGGATGATACCAAGCTGTGGGACCGCATAGAGCAACAAAGCCCGTTGACCCGCATCACCTTCACCCAGTCGCGTAGACCCGGTGAAAAGCCCCGTAAAGTCCTACAGGAAATCAAGGCATTCCGTTACACCTTGAACCCCAAAGGCCAGCAGCCGATGATGCTAACGCTGGTGCAGGCCAAAGAAATCAATCCACCGGCTGGCAAGTCACCCCTTATCTGGCGTCTCGTCACCAACCGCGAAGTGGGGACAGCAGACGCTGCCTGTGAACTCATCGACTGGTACCGGGCACGTTGGGAAATCGAGATGTTTTTTGACGTGCTGAAGGTCGGTTGTCGTGTCGAAAAATGGCAACTTGATACCAAAGAACGTATCGAAAAAGCCCTTGCTCTCTACATCAGGGTCGCCTGGCGGATCCTGTTCCTGATGCGACTGGGGCGAACGTGCCCGGAACTCCCGGCTGATCGGGTATTTGACCCACTGGAATGGAAAGTCTCGTTCCGGCTCGGTAAAAAGGCACTGCCCGATGGTATCCCGACCCTCAATCAAGTCATCTGCAATCTGGCGGAGCTGGGCGGATTTCTCGGCAGAAAATGTGATGGCGAGCCAGGGGCTAAAAGTATCTGGCTTGGCTACTCAAGGGTGCTGGACTGCATTTATGGAATTCAGGTGGCTACTGAATTGGGGGACGGCTGATTTGTGTATAAGGAGATGGGTAAATTGAGGTCTACCCCGAAAACTGGACACATCATTAGATAAACTCTGGCATATTAATGTGAATTAAGGGCATTGACTTGCAAGGACTTCACATTCAATATCTGAAGCTGTTACACGTCTTTCCACTTTACTTCCCTTCTTCCGGGTCGATTTCTTTCAACAGCTCCAGATTTGCCGGATCAAGGTCACGAATTTCGGTCAGTCCCGGCAATTCATCCAGTGATTTCAGGTTAAAATAATCCAGAAACCGGCGTGTGGTACCGAGCATCTCCGGACGCCCTGGCACTTCTTTATGGCCCAAGACTCGGATCCATTCACGCTCCAGCAAGGTTTTAATCACATTGGAGTTGATACCGACCCCGCGAATATCTTCAATTTCCGCGCGGGTAATCGGCTGTCGCCAGGCAATCAGTGCCAGCGTTTCCAGAAAGGCACGGGAATATTTCGGTGGCTTTTCCTCATGATGTTTCACCACCCAGGGCTGGAAATCGACACGGGTCTGCAGGCGGTAACCACTGGCGGTTTCGGTCAGTTCAAAACTGTGCTCAGCACATTGCACTGCCACATCCTGAAGCGCCTCACGAATCATCTGACGTGACACCCCCTCTTCCGCTGCAAAATATTTTTCCAGCCGTTCCACCGACAAAGGTTTCTCAGCCGTCAGCAAAATGGCCTCCAGAATCAATGGTAGTCTATCTAACAAGGTCAGCACTCCTTATTTATGTTTCAGAAACAGTACGTTGAGGGTAAAAAATCATAAAAAATATTGACTAATTTTTGACATCTGTTAATATAATCTTCTCAAGATCATAAGGATATTATTATAATACTAACTATTAATTCGAGAAAAATAAAATGCTTTCTGCTCAGAGTAATACAAATAAAATAAGCTCTTATAAAAACAAAAACACTCGACGACAATACAAGTCAATCAGGCAGTCTTCACAGCTTTTCTCTTTCCGCCTGGCTGTAATTATTCCCTGTTTTAATGAAGAAGCATCAATACAAAAAGTTGTTACTGACTTTCAGGCAGAACTGCCAACTGCCACTATTTATGTTTTTGATAATAACTCAACAGATAAAACAGCAGAAAAAGCCAGAGATGCCGGAGCATTTGTCAGACAGGTTAATTTACCAGGTAAAGGTAATGTAATCAGAAGA
>PDSQ01000057.1 GCA_002747055.1 Gammaproteobacteria bacterium | reverse complement strand
CATCCAGGACGCCTCAAAAAAATGGACCCTGCCGATTCGGGATTGGAAGTCAGCACTCAACCGGTTTATGATTGAGTTTGAAGAGCGATTGCAGGGTTGTCTGTAATCAATAGGTGGTAGATACACACTTGGGTTTACAGGCTCGACAATTCAATATGTTACTGCATTAAGTTGGCGCGTATGAGAATCAACCACCCTCCTGCAATAACTCAAAAATAAGCCTGGCAAACCCCCTGCTCCTGTCAGGGTTTGATAATAGCTGCATCATCTGATTTTGATGCGCCTCGCTGCTCTCTAAAATCGCATCGTCAATCGCCTGGCTGAAATCACCCAGCATGGCCTGCTCAGCTGTATTATTTTCAAGCTGACTCATAACCCGCTCGTTCTCACGTACTTTATCCCTGATGGCATAGGCGTAATTCACCAAATCCTTATCGGTCAGTCCATCTGTGACAAAAATCTCGTTTAACTTCTTAATAATCCGCGAAAGCAGTTCCTCTTTCCTGTCCTTCGGCTTCGCACTTCCCACACCATCACCGGGCTTGAGTTTATATTCTCCCGCATCATCTTCCAGTTTAATAGCTTGCTGCCGTATCGCGGTCAGTCGGTAATGGCTCAGTTCCACATTACTCAGGTCAATATCATCATCCTCAACCACTGTTTCGCGCAGCATAGGCCGTAGATTGCGCGCATACAGGCTAAGTTTTTCCAGATCTTTATCATCGTAATCGACAATCTGGGACATAAACTCATAGAAGCGCACAAAGCTCCCCAGATCCTTTTTAAAAATCTCCAGTCCATCTCTGGCCTGCTTACATTCTTTCAGCGAGTTTTCAGCATTGGCTATCAATACCGGATCACCACTCTTTTTAGTACGCTCAAATATATTCCGAGCTTCCTTATAGGCCTCAACAGCCTGCTTATAACGCTTCTGCCAACGCTCCACCGCTGGTTTACAGATATTCGCAATGGCCGCATGACTCTTACTCCGTACAAAAAAGGCCTCGCAAAACTGCTCCACTTCATGCCAGCGAAAAATACCTGTTGCGCGGAGTTTCTCAAAAAGATCGTGGATCAAATCAGGGTCAGACACACCGGCTAATTCAGCCGTCTGGTAATACGGCTGGAAGGCTTCCAGAATAGCTTCCGGTTCATTAAAGAAGTCCAGCACAAAGGTGCCACTCTCAGCCTTGCCGGGGAAAGTACGGTTCAGGCGTGACAAGGTTTGCACACACTCCACACCACCCAGCTTCTTATCAACATACATGGCACACAGTTTGGGCTGATCAAACCCCGTCTGAAACTTGTTCGCAACAATCATCACCTGATAGTCATCACTATCAAATGCCTTACGCATATCACGTCCTTTCAGGCCGGGATTCATACCCGCTTCGGAAAATGTCTCGCCTGATAACCCGGCAGCATGGGGGTCTTGCTCGTTAAATTCCACCTCCCCCGAAAATGCCACCATTGCAGTGATTTTGTCATAGCCTTTTTCAGCAATGTATTTATCGAAACCCAACTTGTAGCGCACGGCTTCTTTACGCCCGCTGGTGACGACCATTGCTTTGGCTTGCCCACCTAACAGACCCATGATGTTGTCTTTAAAATGCTCGACAATAACGCGCACTTTCTGGCTGATATTATGATCGTGCAGGCGCACCCACTGATTTAATTTTACCCTGGCCTTTTTGCTCTCAACCTCCTCATCATTCCCCGCAAGCTTCATCGCCAGTTGGTAAGCCACTTTATAATTGGTGTAATTCCTGAGGACATCCAGGATAAAACCTTCCTCAATCGCCTGGCGCATACTGTAGACATGATACGCCTCAGGCTTATTGCTCTCTGACGGTACTTCATCCGGTTTGGGCAAACGACCAAACAGCTCCAGCGTTTTCGGTTTCGGCGTAGCGGTAAAGGCAAGATAGCTCACATTCCTTGCGGCACGACGTGAAGCCACCGCAGCATCCAGAATATCATCGGCCGACAGGTTTTCATCGGCCGCCTTACCGTCAATCATCAATACTTCTTTTAACTGCCGTGCCGTACTGCCTGTCTGCGAGCTATGCGCCTCATCCGCAATCACCACATAATTACGCTCTTTCAGGCTGACACTGTTCTCAATGGCTTTTAATACAAACGGGAAGGTTTGAATGGTAACAATAATAATCGGCTGTGAATGCTCCAGGGCACTCGCCAATTGTTCAGACTTGGAGCCTTCACCCTCTTTACGATTAATACGCCCGACCACACCATCGACCGATGTGTATTGAGCAATGGTTTCCTGCAACTGATCATCCAGCACCGTCCGATCCGTCACCACAATCACCGAATCAAACAGCTTGTTCCCCTCGGCAGTATAAATTGCCGATAGCTGGTGTGCCGACCAGGCAATGGAATTGGACTTACCCGACCCCGCACTGTGCTGTATTAAATATTTGTGGCCGGGGCCTTCG
>PDSQ01000024.1 GCA_002747055.1 Gammaproteobacteria bacterium | reverse complement strand
GTGGGCACCTTTATATGCAGATCTTTCATCTGCTCATGGGTAAATGACCAGGTCACCTTACCATCACTGGCAGTGATAAAATCACCGGTAATATTGCCGGCTGCATCTGTCGGTGCAAACTCCTTGGGCAGATCCTGGAGGATATAGCTCAGGGTTTCCGAACTATCGTCTGCAGCCGCCTGACCAGACACTGTCTCCCCTGATTTGCCAATCAGGCTGCTGATATCTATCAGGCCATCCTCTCCCGTCTGCGGTTCAGAGCCTTCAATCTTGTCAATATCGGGGTGTTTCGCCAGCGGGGTATCGGCATCGCCTTTCACATAAACCTTTATGTCTGCAGTTGTCGTCGCGCTATTGCTTGAACCTGGATCTTTTACCGTCGGCGTAACCGTTACTGTAAAATCCTTATTGGATTCCGGTGGTGCCTGAATATGGAGATTTTTCAGTTGATCCGCCGTAACTGAGCCGGGAGTAGCGCCGGAATCATCAATAATAAAGGTATGGGAATGATCACTGCCATAATCTACTGCGGTAAAGCTGCCATCCGCGTTCTTGATATAAAAGGTTACTCCATCAGGAATATTACTCAGCTCAACCCGGGTAACCTGCTCACTGCCATCCACATCTGTGGTTTGCGGAAAGATATCAAATTGACTCTTTGTATCTTCCTGAATATAAAGATCGGTCAGCTGCAATTTTGGCTCATCCGTAACAGGGGTAAAACTTACCTTAAATCTATCTATCTGGGTATTGCTGTCCTCCCCGTCCGTCACTGTTGTTTGCAGCTGCAGCCTAATATCACCGGCAAAATCCTTCTGCGCCTTTATATGAGCCTGTTCCAGCTCCTCCTTGGTCAGCTTCCAGCCACCGGAGACTTTGGTGCCAAGGGCATCACCAGCAGCGTTAACAACGGTAAAGGAGGTGGTATCGCCGGCCTGATTGGTAATAATAAATTCGGCGGTCTCCGAGTTGTCGGTGGTTGAATGATCCACATTCTCATAGCTTTTCCAGGACATACCAACATCTACTGCCGTATCTTCATCCACGGCGGCAAGTGCGGTTTCTACGGCTGGATCACCGGTTACATCTAGCATAATCTTTACAGCAAGGTGACCATTATCGGCAAGCTCACTCTCCCCTTCATCCCATTGGGAACCGGAATGTTCTGAGGTATCCACCACACCCTTTACGGTAATAGTATGGGTTTTTGGCGGTTGTTCAACAATAACCGGATTTGCCCCAGGTGTATCATCATCAAAATCTTTGGCATAGACAGTAACATCAAGATCTATTGTGCCGCTGAAATCCTGCGTTGGCAGAATGGTCAGCCCCTTGATATCCGCTTCACTCAAAGAGTGTGTTGCTGTGTCATAGCTGGTCTGGGTACCATCTGTCAGCTCTGTCCCGTCTGCCTTATAAATTTTAACACCAGCAGGGATATTGTTAACAACCAGATGATCCACCACCTCCTGATGGGTCGCCCCTATTGGCCCGTCATTATTGGTAAAATCCAGCCCCATATTGATTCTGGTATCTTCATCACCGCTGGCACCGCCCGGTTTTAGGCTGATATCATTGGCGATCGGAGTGATGGCGATTGTCCCCAGATTTACCGACCTTGAAGTTCCTGTGACTGCTGCTTCACCAATAGCATCGGGGTTATCCTCATCATGATCCTGAGCGGTTAATGTCAGGGTCAACCCCTTAATATCACGGCTGTCATGATCCAGAGTCTTTATATATACCTTGGGCAGCGATTGAGATCCACCATCGCCATCACCATGAAAATCATGCTTGGCAGCATTAAACTGATCAAGCGTCTGCCACGGCCCGCTATCCTCAAACCGGAACCGCACATGATCCAGAGATTCCGTGCTGGAAAAGGCCAGAACATAATGTTCACTGCCATCGGTGTCGCCATCTTCTGTCAAGGTAATATAGTTCTGCAGATTAATAGCAGCATCTTCATTGCCCGCAGGTATCGGGGTGGCAGCTAAGGTAAAATCGCCATCAGTTACCGGGTTTACCTCTACAGTAATATTTTGGGTACTGGTCTTACTGCCCGCGGCAGTAATTATATCGCCATTTTCATTCACCTCATACTCGGTGGCAGAAAGAGTAAATGCCATATCCTTACTGGAATTCTCCGGAGGATAAATTTTCAGTTGCTGGAAATCTGCTTCGGTAAGTTCAATATCTGCAGAGCTACTCTGCGCCTCTGTAGTATGATAACCGGGTTTATCTGTAATTTTGATCTCTATTTTACCGGAATTCGTCACCGTATAGACCGTTCCATTCGGTGCCTCAACCCTGGCTCCTTCTGGTAACCCGGAAAACTCCAGCAAACCAAGACGCTCCGGCCAGTCGCCAGCATCACCGTCATTGGCATCGGTTTGATCCTTTACCGTCGGCAGAACCCAGCCAGTCGCACTTTCATCTTCGTTTATCGTCACAGCGATATCAGCACCCATCGTTGGCGCATCAGCTTTGGGATTAACCGTAACCGTTATATCAACGGTCTGA
>PDSQ01000023.1 GCA_002747055.1 Gammaproteobacteria bacterium | reverse complement strand
TCCAGTGGTTGCTGCGGGAAACACCATAAAGACCTTTCTCTTGAGGAGTTGATACGCCGGGCAAGTATCGCTCTTTTTCGGGCCAAAGAGACCGGGCAGGGCAATCATAGATGTTATACAATCATTGAACAGCAGATTGAGCGGGACAAGATCCTCGCCGATTCATTTCCCTATGCCATTGACAACAATGAGATTTCATTGGTATACCAGCCTCTCTGTGTTAATGGCAGCAACACTCTTTTTCGCCTGGAGGCATTAAGTCGCTGGCATCACCATGAGCTGGGCGAAATCAGCCCGGAGGAGTTTATTCCTATCGCCGAAAAAAACGGTTTTATGCTCATTTTCAGCCGTTTTCTGGTGGAGCGGGTCTGCCTCGATATGCTTGAGATCGAGAAGGAATATGGTGAAAAACCAACTATCTCCATCAATATAACCTCCCGTCAGCTGCTGGATACAAATTTTATAGATTCCACCATCAGCATACTGGACAGGGCTGACATACCCCGGGATCGCCTTAAACTGGAGATCAGGGAAAATCTCCTCTCCACCGATACCGAGCTGGTGCTGCCGATAATGGAGAGACTACAACTGGCAGGGCTGGAGATGACCCTTGATGATTTTGGCTCCGGCGCCTCTTCTTTAAGCTATATCAACAAGATTCCGATAAAAGAGATCAAGATTGACCAGAGTTTTATTGCCGGAATCCCGGACGATGAAGAGAGCGCTGCTCTGGTACGCTCAGCCATCGCCATCGCCTCTGCCAATAACTTCCGGGTCATCGCTGAGGGAGTCGAAAACGAGGTGCAAAATGAGTGGCTGGCACGAGAGGGATGTACTCTGATGCAGGGTTTTTTCTATGTAAAACCACTGGATCTCAAAGAGGTGATCCTGTGGTGCAGAGAAAATTCCTCCGCCGCAGCAGACAACTGCCTGACGCAGGACAACTAAATTTATACCGAGGATAGCGCAACACGATGAAACCGGGCGATAAACTGACACGACTTATTCGTATCCCTCTCCTGATCATCACATTGTTATTCTCCGTGATAGTGATCACATCCGTAGTGCTGCAAAACCATAACAAGGCCAGGCTGCTTATTTCACATCTGCGTCAGGATTATCTTGTCAAACAGAAAGAGCAGCTGCGCAGTCAGGTAGCACAGTTTACGCTGAATACAGAATATAAATCGAAAAAATTTTATAAAGAAGCCACCCGGTCTCTGCAGAAACAGGTAGGGACCGCTCTTGATATTGCCAACACCATCTACACTGAAAACGAAGGGAAAACAAAAAAAGAGATTATCGATCGTATTGTCGCGACACTGCGTAATATCCGTTTAAAAAAAGACCAGGGACTCTATTTCATCTACACTCCGCAGGGTCAAGCCATTATGGTGCCAAACGACCCGGGGCTGGAAGGGAGCATGGTCTGGGACAGGCAGGACGTAAACGGTCTCTTTTTTGTCAGAGAGCTGATTGCTCATGCACAGGCAAAAAAGAACGAACCTGTTTCCTGGTCGCTGAAAAGATCGTATGACTCTGAGACGAACCTTAACAAGATCGGTTACAGCTCCTATTTTGATAAATGCGACATTATCATTGGCGCAGAAGAGAATATTGAAATACTGCAACAGCAGCTGCGACAAAAGCTGCTGGAAGGGATCTGGCAGAGACACTCCCAACATTACGATCATCTCTTTGTTATGGATAATAAAAAAGAGATGATCGTTGAGCCGGTCTCTCTGATACAGGATCCCTCTCTCTGCCTTCCTGACAAAGCGACATTTTCACTACTGGAGGCAGAGCAATCTGCCAACGGTGAAAGCTTTTTAAGCTATAATTGTGATAAACAGAAAACAGCACTTTTTCTCCAAACCCTTCCTAAGTGGCAGTGGACTATTGGCGCCATAGAGAAAGAGGTCTCTCCAGACAGCTTCCTCGCCGATAAAATCGCCCTTATCAAACAGCAGAACAGACTGGACAATCTGCAACTGCTGATAAACTGCCTCCTCATTACCGGGGGCGTCGCCTGCCTCTCATTTTATCTGAGCCAGCGGGCAAACAACAGTGTTTACAAAAAAATGATGTTCGATGATCTTACAGGGCTGCCCAACCGGCACTCTTTTGTCCGGCAACTGGAGTCGGAGATTCAGGCGGGAAACACTGTTGCCATCCTGAATGTGGATATTGATGATTTCAGCACCATTAACGAACGCTTCAACCGGCAAATCGGTGATCAACTGCTCTGCGAGATCGTTGACCGATTCAGGGCAGTGGTGGATTCCGATAACCACCTATGCCATGTGGCCGGAGATGAGTTTCTCCTCTATTTTGATAAAGTAATCCCCTGTGAACTTGGCGAGATAGATGTGCTCAACGAGATTTCCGCAGTAAGAGCCGTTCTGCTTGACCCTTTTATCATCGATGACGAAAAGGTTCATATTACCTGCGCCATCGGCGCCGTCTGTTCCGGCAGCTTCAGAAGTTCGATTAATGATTTGCTGAGAAGGGCAAACATCATGCT
>PDSQ01000031.1 GCA_002747055.1 Gammaproteobacteria bacterium | reverse complement strand
TGGAGCGAATGTGTTGTCATGGTTGTTTACCTCGTTGGTTGTTGAGGTAAGTAAATCAGATTTGGAGGGGAAAGTTGTGCAAGGTTGCCGTAAGCTCACTTTGAAATCATCAGTCGTCGTTACGAACAAAGTTCCACCATTGTCACCACCAACCGGCCTTTTAGTGAATGGAATGAGGTGTTTCCCAATGCGGCATGCGTTGTCTCATTGATAAATCGTCTGGTTCATCACAGCGAAGTCATTGCTATTGAAGGCAAGTCATACCGCATGAAGGAAGCCAAAGAGCAGGCTGCCAAACGCAACACGAGAAAGCGAGGTAAAGCGAAATGAAAATACTGAGAATTCCTACCTGGTGGACACCAGAAGAAGCAGACTGTGTTCACCAACTCCTGGACGAATTAAGAGCGGCGGTTTGGCAAAGTGATGGTGATGAAATTACCGCGATGCATAAAGCGGTTTGGGAGGAAGAGCAGAAACACCAAAAAGACGACAAAAGCAACGACAATTACGAGCTGCCATTTTAAAAGTGGCAGCCCTGAAACAGGGATGTTTTGGGGTTAAATTCTGCGGCACATAGCTGCGGATTTGGGTTGGCGGTAACATGTCGGGATGCCTTTGCCAGTTTGAAAAAACCTGCCGCAAGCTGGTCATCTCCTTCTGGGACTATTTGACCGACCGTCTTGGTATCGGAAAACAAACCATTCCCTGGCTACCCGAAATTATCATTGAGCGGGCGGGTTTCGCCAAGGGTTATTGAGAAGTCCCTTATACAGCCCACCTATCTCATTACCCCCTTATACGTATTTTTCCACTCAATTATAGGTAGTTACCCGAATTGTTTTTCCCTCTTCCAATGAAATAGCATCAGCATAGGTAGGGCCATTTTCATTGGTCATTGTGTTAACGACTTACGGTTTACATTCTGTAATCTAAAAAACATAACATACTGATAAATATGAAAAATACATAGATAAATCGAGTAAATCCAGTTACTGAAATATTCAATGATACTTAATCATAGGGGTGGTGGGTTGTGTCTTTAGAAAATCAGAAATTTGTTGGGTGATTCGGGCGTTAGCTCAACCAGTAAGCTTGATCACATAAGGAGACATAAAGATGAGTAGAGTGAGCATTAACGGTGCGTTAAAACCCACCAATAATGAAGATGCTAAAGAGCGGTATCTAGGCCATTTCTTGAAGGTCAGTTACATTCAAGAGATAGGCGGTAGTCCAATCTACAGTAAGGATCGCATTGATGTAGAAAAAAATGGCGCCTTCCGGTTTTATCTTCCAAAAGAAGAATTGTTGAGGAGTCAATCAGTCACGATCAGCGTATTTGCCCCAGATGGCGAACAATTAGGCACTCAGATTTACAGTTTTAGTAGCCTACATGCTGCCGATATCGCTGAAAATGTGGCAGATGACACCTTACCTCTTATTTTGCAGGTAGATCCAAAAGTTATTCAATTCAACCAATCAGGTCCAATTTTGGATACCCATCGGAAAATTACGGGCAAAGTAGTGGATATTTCAGGAGAGAGGAAAGCTTCTGGTGTTCACATCCTTATTTTAACTAGTAGTGATCCGGCTGCTGCTATAGACAGCCAAAGTTTCCAACCAATTTTTTCAACCCAAACCGATCAAGATGGCTCTTTCTTTGGGCGAATAGATAACAAATCTTATGAACAAGCTTATGGGTTAATCGCTGGACTTGAAGATACGCCCATTAGGATAAATTTGGATGAGAAGAAAATACCTAAAAATATTATCTTGGTTTCTGATCTGTCAGCCCTATCCGGTGATATATCACAGGCAAGTGTTACTCCAAAGTTACCAGACGGTATCGATATGGTAGGAAACGCTTCGTTTTCACAAGATATTGGTGGAAAATGCGTTGATTTTACCATTCCTAATCGAACATTAGAGGAGTTTAGTTTTTACCATACCGTTCGGACTACTGAACCTGAAATCAGGGGGCTGACTATAACAGCAAATGAAAGTAAAAATACAAAATTGGAGTTACTGAAGATATCCGATGATTTGTTTACCATATTCGGCCAGCTAAATAACTCAATGAGTAGCTTGGCGTTTGTCCCTGACATAGTGGATGAAGAAAAGACAGAATCCCCTATGGTAACTTCAAAGCCAATTGAGGGAGAAGGGGAAAATACTCCTCAAAAAGCTACAAGCAACGATGTTCCAGCATCTACTGCGCCTGTCTATCACGTTAAGCTGGATGCCGGTATTGGGCAGGTTAGATTAAACTTTAAAGATCTGCTGCGCTTTGAGCAAGCACGCCGCAAACCAAAATTGCAACAATTACATCAGGAGCTAGCGGCAGCATATTGTGGAAAATACGGTGCTCAAGAGGCCAAAACCTATTGTGAAAACCTTACTGCTAAAGATGCGCTAAACCGGGCCACTCTTGAATCACTTTTTGGACACATTGAGAAATATGCCAATTATGAAGAAAATCATCATCTTTTTGAAAATAGAGAATTACCTGAACAGCTAATGAGTCTTATTGGCGATTTCAAGAAAATGATGCAGCAATCATTCGTGGATGCGGGGCTAATTTCCGTTATGAAATCTCGCATAGAGAGGCTGATCATAAATGTTGATAAGAACACAGAAGAGTCCCAGGACCAAGCTGAATTACTGAGTGACTTGAGACAAGTAGTCATTGAACTAGCCCGGTCCGATGAACATGGATTCTATAATTTCGAGCCATGTCGTCCAAAAAAGACGGAGACTATGGGTATCCTTTGCATGATGCAGCAGTTTGAAGATTTAAAGGATACGCTAGCCAATAAAGCAATTTTTTCACTTGGTGAGATCCTGACTATTCGTGCCAATTATGATATCTACATCACCAGTATTACGGCTTTTCTAAACTTGCTGGACAAATTCTATGGCTTTTACAATTCAAGCTCCAATTTCCTCATATCCCTTGAGGACAAATACTTTGTAGAGAGCTATGATTCTATAAAAAGTTCCTTGAGTTCATTGAAGCGGCAGATACAAGTAGCTATCAACAAGATTGAGGCCATAGAAAGGGAATATATTTCTAATCATCCTGGCCGTAAAGAATTAACGGCAGAAAACAGTGTCGATTGGGATGAGACTCCGACAATCTACGAAAATACCACGATTGCCCACGGCCATATTTTGCACTTCAAACAAAAATGGAAAGCGGACGGATATTCATTAGGAGATCTTCTGTACAGTTTGCCATTAGCGCCGTGTCAGGAAAAACAGATCGCGATTATAGACTGGGATCGGGAAGAGCGGGCCGCACGTAGTGAAGCCCAGGATATTGCAGAATCCCTAGCAGCGGGAATCTCTAGAGACCGGGATATCAGTGAAATCATTAATTCGTCTTTCAGAGAAAACATAAGTGCGAGTTCCCACAATAAAACAGAGGGTAGTAGCGGTGGGATTGGTGGCGGTATCGGTGGCTTCGTCGGCAAACTTTTTGGGGGATTATTCGGTGGTTCTTCATCTTCAAGCGGATCATCTACATCTACTGCAAATCAATACTCAGCCCGCAGTTTATCAGGCAGCACATTAAATCGTTTACAAGATAGTGTTTCTCAATCTGCATCATCTCTTAGAAGCCAACGCAGTACTGTCATACAAACGGTTGGTCAAGACGAAACCGTAGCGGTGCAGACTGAAGTGATTAAAAACAACAACCATTGTCATGCAATGACGGTAGAGTATTTTGAAGTACTTAAACACTATGCAATCGAACAGGAATTGGTGGATGTTCAGGAGTGCTTGTTTGTTCCACTACCCATGAGTCATTTTGATCATCGAAAAATTCTACGTTGGAAAAATACGCTGCTCCGATACATATATGGATACAAACTACGCAGGGGCTTTGATGCCATTGAGAGGATCGAAAACAACTATGCGGATTCAGATTTACCAATAGGTAGCTATGCAGATGAAGTAGTTGAGGATTTTAGCGGTCATTTCTCAATTTCTTTTGAGCTTGAGCGCCCTTATATCAAAGAGATAGAAGAGGAAACAAAACTGATCGTAGACGATTGGTTCCCTTGGTATGGCGCATTGAGATTGAGCAAGTTATTTAGAAGGGAACTGACCGAAGACGAAAAAGATGCTGTTTTCGAGGCGGAACATGCTCCAGATATTGCTCGTGAATTTATAGATACAATTGATATTTATGGCATTGCCGAAGATGGGTCCGAAGTGCGACTAGATTTAGATTTTACTCTACTCTCGAATTATCGACGTGGAGTACCACTTCAAGTGAATATTGCTAGCCGCGCCAAACAGAACGTAACGCGGAGACAAATTAGGCACCTTCGTTTCCGTGCCAACACAGCTGTTAAAGCGTCCTCAAAGATTATATTGCGTTCGGCTTATCTCTATTATCGAACCAAACATCTGAACGATGTGATTATTCGAAACAGTCGTGTCAACAATGATATTATCAATACATTTGAGATTCAGACTTTTTTTCCTCCCAAGGTTGAATTTAAAACGGATGCAGCCTTGATGTATACACCACTTTCAGACAGAGAACTAAGAGAGCCTAGAAAAGAAGACCGTGAAGCGGCTAATGCACTGGTTAGCTTTTTGAATGAGCACATGGAAATGGCACATAAAATCATTTGGTCAAGTATGGATGCCAGTCGATTATTCGGCTTGCTGGATGGATACATTGCACCGAATTCTGGTGGCAGGAGTGTGGCCAGTGTTGTTGAGAACAAAGTCATGGGGATTGTTGGAAATAATCTCGTTCTCAAAGTTGTACCTGGAGAACGGTTGGATCCAGTGTTTAAACCAGTTTACGAAAACTTTGAGGATTTGATGGCGTATTACCAGCCAACAACGAAACCTGACCCATTCAGGATCAGCGTTCCAACTAAAGGTGTTTATGCAGAATCAGTTATGGGTAAATGCAATAGTTGCGAAGAAATCGATGAAACCAGGCATTGGCGCTTTAGTGATGAGCCATGTGGCACCAAACCTACAGCTATTGATTCGGTATCAACCGATAGTAGAAGAGCAGATACAGATAATCTCCAGGTCAAGGATCTTCCTGCCAGTATTATCAATATGCAGAACACACCAAGTGCTCCAGATCCAACCGGACTGGGAGCTGCGTTTAATCTATTGGGCAAGAGTAATGTGTTCAAGGACATGACCGGTCTGGAAGGTACCCAGGCTAATGCGATTGAAGCGTTGAAGACCAGTTCGAAAAGCGTCACTGACCTAGCAGGGATGGCTGCAGACCTTCAAAAACAGGGTGCGATGAAGAAAGATATTGGTAAGACTCTTAAAACCATCGACGAAGCAAAGAAAAATAAACAAATCACCGATGATCAAGCCAATGACCTTGCCTACACAGCGCTCAGTTCAGTGGCGGGCAAGCCTACTACCAAACCTGCAAATCTGACCAAGGAAAAGCAAGTAGAAAACCTGATTAAATCTCAGTCCCAAAAGCCGTCTTCCAACATTAAAATAAAACGTGGAGATGAATCTGTCGAAGTATCCCAGCCAAAATCTGAAAGCAAACCAGCTTCTCCTGATAAAAAACTTAGCATATTGGGAAGCCCGGCACCCGGCACTAACCCGGGTTCTTCAAAAGCGCAGGCACATGCTGTTGTCACAGCATTTAAAACACGGTCGGGAGATTTAAAATTTAACGTAACTCGTACAGCTGTAGCAACAAATCTAACCGATTTGATTGATAACCCGGATAATGTCAATCAAGGTCAGCTTAATCTATGTGGTCCTGCGGCAACAGTACGAACCCTACTTCGCCGTGATCCAAAGTTAATTGCAGATTGTGTTGTCCAGTTGGTTGAAACAGGAGAGGGTAAGTTTGGTCGGAGAAATATTGAACCAGACAGTGACTTAAAAAATCAAACTTATCAATCGAAGTGGGGACTCGGTGCAGCAGAATGGGTGCTAATGAGTTCTATGCGAGATGATGAAAACTGGTGGTTCGATTTTGAAGGAACACCGGATGAAGGTGTGTCTGCTGCAACTACTCCAGGCGAAATTGAGGATTGGCTAGATGAAACTGGTCTGTATTCAAGTGTAGAAGATGAAGCAAATTTAGTGATTACCCAAGATATTAAACATGCGTTAGGTCTTAGTATCAATAACAAGACTGACAATATACTGTTAATCCATGCCCATCTTTTACGTGCTGCTGCCGCAACAAACAAAAAATCTGATGAATTCATCTTAAGTGCATTTCCAAATCATTGGGTGGTGCTTAATTCCGCAGTAACTCACACCTCCGGCAGGGTTAAATTAGATGTTTGGTCATGGGGGGACGTTTATTCTATCGATGTGCCGGAGGCAACTTTTGAAGCAAATTATTATGGTGCGGTAATCGCGAAAGCTTGATTACCATTTTGCAAAGAAAGGGTAATTTTTTTCGAATACCTTGCCTTCCCGGAAGTTTTATGGTTGCGGGAAGGCTTTTGTTCGTTACGGCTACAAAATAAAGAAAA
Organism: Gammaproteobacteria bacterium; assembly: GCA_002747055.1. Lineage (GTDB taxonomy): Bacteria > Pseudomonadota > Gammaproteobacteria > Pseudomonadales > Oleiphilaceae > LZORAL124-50-18. Next base: position 59,476 of record PDSQ01000031.1, on the reverse strand, counting down.
TCAAAGAAGGTATTCCAGTATGCAGTATCTATATTTATTGGTTATTTCCATTTTCACTTTAAGTGCAGCTCAAGCTAGTTCAAAATGGGATAGCACAGATATAGTGGCTCATATTAATGTCCTCGCAACCACCGTTGTTAGTTCATGTGACTCTCACAATAAAAGTCCATGCGTTTACCATTCTTGGTTAAGTCCCACTGAAGTTCAGAAGGGAGAGGTAACCAAGACTATTATTGTTGAGTGGAATACAAATAAAAACTCAGTTCCTTTTTTACCAGGTGATACTTTTCAAGCCTTCTTAAAATGGGATTCCGCAAATAAAGTTTATCGAGCAGCATGGGTGGCCTCAAAAAATGAATCAGAAAAATTAACTAATGCAGTGCTTCCAGTAAAAGCGGGTGTTGTTATAACAAATGCAAATACGCATTGAACGGTTACGGTGAAACTCCATATAACTCTCCTTTCCCGCCTACAGCAAAACTTTTTCCTGGCCCCACCAATTTCTGTCCATTTTTTTGTAAACATATCATAAAACCGGTCTTGTCTAAGGCGATGCTATTCCATAGAAGGAGGTAAAAACAATCCGGGGAACTACTGATAATCGAACGGAAAACGACGTATAAGATGGTGTTATGTCAGAAGGCATCGTCAGCTTCTATCTGTCACTGTCAAAGTGAAATAATCCCGTTTTTTATAGCGTATTTCGTCAACTCGGCAATGGTATTCAAACCAAGTTTTTTACGCAGATTCTGGCGATGTATCTCAATGGTGCGTTTGCTTATAGTGAGTGTTTCTGCCATGTCTTCATTGCTTTTTCCTTCTGCAAGCAATTGCAGCACTTCTATCTCTCTGGATGACAACTCATTCTCCTGCATCGACAAAGGAGCGCCCTCCTGTTCCAGGGCAGAATTAACGACGATCCCGGTAATTTCGGGGCTGACATAAAAATTGCCAGAAGCGACCTGACGCACGGCAAAGGCCAGTTCTTCAAAAGCGTTGGTTTTAAGAACGTAACCGGCGACGCCCGCTTTAAGCATGCCCATCACATAGTGTTTGTCTGCATGCATCGAGAGGGTCAGGATTTTTTGTTGTGGGAACTGTTTGATGATTTGGCGGGTAGCTTCGATACCATTGAGTTCAGGCATGGAAATATCCATAACGACGACATCAGGTTTGAATTGTTTGACCTGTGCCAGAGCCTTCCTGCCATTATCGGCCTGAGCCACCATCTCCAAATCCTTTTCCTGTTCAATGGCTTCTTTCAGTCCATCCAGCAGCAGTTTGTGGTCATCGACCAGTAACAGACGGATTGTATTAGATGGCTTCATCATTGTGTTCCTGATTTTCTTTCAGAGGCAAGGAAATGGTCACTTTACTGCCAGCATTTTCCACGAAATCAATCCGCATATTGCCACCAAGCGCCTGAAGGTGCTCCTGCAGGCTGATCAGGCCAAAACCTTGTCGCTTTCTGTTTACAGTGCCAAAGCCTCTGCCGTGGTCTTTTACAATAATCGTCAGTGTTGTGTCGGTATTGCCAATCTGGACGATAGCCAAACCTGTTTGAGCATGTTTGCAGACATTGATCAGTAACTCGCGAATGGCACGATAGAGGGTGACCGTGGCTGTTTCGCTTAAATGCGCCAGGGTCTCTTGTTTGTTGATGTCATTGATCAGACTGACCTCGATACCATAGCGGGTTTCGATGTCATCTGCCAACCATTCCAGGGCTGCCACCAGTCCAAAATCATACAAAATCTTGGGACTGATCTGAAAGGTTAAAGAGCGTACTCCCGTCATCGTCTGATCAAGTTGATGAATAATGGTATCGATTTCTTTTTGTTGCTTTGAAGCAAGGGATGTGCCCAGTTTTTTTAACTTTAAGATGCTCAATGCCAGGGTTTGTGTGACGCTGTCGTGGAGGTCGTCGGCGATGGCTTTTCTTTCCCGTTCTTCTACCATGGCAAGCTCGGTGGACATATTGCGCAAAAGCTTTTTGTGGGCATTGATTTCATGGTGGGCAGCGTCTTTCTGTTCTTTTTCCTGGTGCAGGCTTTCATACAATTTTGAGTTTTCAATGGAAACAATGGCCTGGGAGAGAAGAATATCCACAATCCTGAAGTGTTTTTCACTGAATGCATTTTCGATCTGATCATTCTCAAGGTAGAGTATCCCCGTTACCCTATTCCGGGTGATGATGGGAGTACATAACACCGAAAGGCAGGGACGCGCAGTAATATACGGGTCAATTTGAAAAATTTCAGACTGAAAAGCATTGCCCAAAATAATGGATTGCTGCGAATGCTGTACGTAGTTGAGGATGGTTTGTGGTGCGAATGTTGGCTGCCCGGTAAGGGGCGTGTTTTGTAAAATCTGTGTGACTTTAGGCATTGCCGTCACCATGCCCTGTAGTTTCAGTTCACCGGCATCAACAAAACAAATAACCGCCTTGTTGCAGCCAGAGTTGTCAAGGATACACTCGATGAGCTGAGTCATAACATTTGACAGACGAGTCTCGTTGGCGATCGATTGAGAGGCATTCAGGACGGCGTAAAGTTCGCGAGCGTCGACTCGTCGTTCATTTATGACTCTTTGTTTGGTGTATTCAGGTTGAGCAGGTGATGTTTCATTCAGGGTAAAGGGTGGGTAGTTTCGCTTTATGGCAGAGGTTTTTGCGACAGCCCCCCATTTAAAATAAAGCCGGTAAGCTTGGCAGAGGTAATGGCGGGCAGCCTCGGTATCTTCCCTGGATAAATAGTATCGACCGATAGTCTCGGCGACAAGAGCTTGATCATTGAGATAATCAGCTTGCCTTGCTCCTGTCATAGCCTTGGCAAAGTTATGTTCAGCTTTATCATGGGCAAGAAAATGGGCATGTAGCAGACCCTGAACCAGATCATATTTATGCTGGATATTGACTGGGTTACAGTGTAGCCAGCCAGCCAGTTTTTTTTGGTTTTTTATGATATGGCGAAGTGCTTTTTTTCTGGTTCGCTCAACGCTGTTGGGCAGCAGGGATAGTCGTATCAGGGAATCATAAAACAGATAATTGTAGCTTTCCGGTAGCGCGATTGCGGCATCGTAGAGTTTTAAAGCCTTATGACTAAACCGGGCGGCTTCCCTGTATCTGTTGAAAAGTAAACAGAGATACATTGACAGGTAGGTTTGGTTGAACAAGCCAAAATGGTTATGGGTCTGTTGTAGTGACGGGGTATCGGACTCCAGATGATGTAGGGGGCCTTTTAAAATCCAGGGTTCAGGATTCAAGGTAGTCAGGTTAAGAACGCTTTGACGGCAAATATTCAAATCACTCAGGGCCACATCCTGTTTGAGCTCTTTGAGTGATTCTGCAAAATTATTCATTTTTATCTGTAGTTCCTGTAATTGGACTCCACAGTGAAAACTAAAGGAACAGTAAGCGGCTGCACTGATGGCCGCAAACTGATGATCCCCCGTTTCAAGACCTGTTTTGTAGGCGTTCAGCATTACCGGGAGAGTTTGACTGACAGGTTTCTTCCAGTGGTTGATGAATCCCTCAACCGTTATTTTGGTTCTGGATGCCATATTTTTGAGTTGGTATTTTTTGAGTAGCGCATAGGCCAGTTGCCCAAATTGATGGCCCCGGTCAATTTTGCGTAGAACTCCGCAAAGAACGAATCCGTAGCCAGCATAACCGAAAGCGGAGATGTCAGTATTTCCATATTTTAAAGAAAGTTCGATACTTTTGAATATGATAAGAGGTAACAGCTCAGGTCGTGCATAAAAAGATGACAAGGTCACACAAGAAAGTATATGCAGGGCGGCAAGCATCTTTGGGTCTGTCATTTTAGGGAGTGCTGCCAGGTCAGAAACAGATTTTTTTCTCAGGAGAAAATGGGTTTTGATCAGCCCCAGGATGATATCTCCTTTCCCAGGGTGCTTTTTAATTCGCACTCCTAACTGGTGGCTAAAGGCAAGAGCCACATCAATGGCTTCATCCATCATGTTTCTGGCATACAAGGAGCAGACCCTGGTTTCATAGAGTTTTATTTTTTTCAGTGGTTCATCGACCAGATGGTCTGCATAGTCAATGTATCGATTCATCTGTTCAAATCGACCTGTAAAAAAAGCCGCCTGCGCTGCCCCTTGATAGAGGCGTAGCAGAAGCTCTGGGTCAGAAGCGTGTTTCACCTCCTCGGGGTTGACGTGCTGGCCAAGTAATTCAATGCCTTTGCAGAAGTAGGCAAGAGCCGGTTCATAGGCTGCTCGTTGCAGTGCGATGCGGCCACTGCGCCAATTTAGTTTGGCATAGTGCAGGCAGTGCCTTGGTGAGCGAGATGTGTCGGGTACAAAATTCAGCAGACTGGTTACCAGTAGTAAGTCATTGGTTGGGCTCCGTGAAGTCAACCCGGCAAGTAGTTTTACCCCTATTTGGCCAGAGCGCTTTCTTCTTTGCTGTTCAGGGATGCTGTGAAGTAGTTGTTTGTGAATACTATCGTGGGCGAAGGCGTATGTTTTCGCTGTATGCCCAGCCAATTCGCTTTTATCATATTGCTCGGAAACAATCTCGATAACAATTCCCGCTCGTTCCGCAGTGTTGATGGCGTCATTCAGGGACGCGATATCCAACTCATAATAGCATCCGAGTTTTGCCAAATTAAAGTGACTTCCCATACAGGCCGCAGTAAGTAAAATATCAACAACTCTAGTATCAAGACGTTGTATCCTTCTGGCAATCAATTCCGCTGCATTTTTATCTGCTGGAAGCTGGTTAATGCCCGTCATGTTCCATTGCCAGCAAGAGGTGTCGGCGACATAGGACAGGAGTTTGCTGTCTTCCAATGATAGGAGCATTTGCCTGATGTCCATAGGCAACCCTCCCGTCTTTTTCAGGAGTGCCTCGCTTAATTCTGTCGCTTCCTGCCGGGAGCAATTGAGAGTCTGATTGAGAAACTGATTAATATGTATTTTTTTTAGTGGTGGCAGTGTGAGTTGTGCGGTGGCGAAGCCTTTTTGCTCAAGTTCTCTAAGTAGTTTAAGCCAGGGATGGTCGTCCGTAATTTCTTTATCCCGGTAGGCTCCAACAAAGAGAATGGAGTGAACAGCGTCCGCATGGCAAATTGTGCTGATCAGTTCCATTGATGCCGCATCGGCCCACTGGAGGTCGTCAATGAACAGTAACAGAGGATATTTCGGATCTGTAAGTGCCTGAAAAAACTGTTTAAACAGATAGGAAAATCGGTTTTTTTCCTCAATAGGGGAGAGCGAACTGCCAACAGGTTGTGGTCCGATGATCAATTCAAGATCTGCGAATATATCAATCAGTAACCAGGCATCATCTTTTAATGCCGAGGCAAGTTTCGCCTTCCATTGCTCAAATTCTTTCTGATTCCGGCTTAAAATCCACGATATTACTGAATCTATAGCAGGCGTAATCGCACCATAGGGAGAATGGTGGTGAATTTGATCGAATTTACCTGTGGCAAAACGAAAGTGTTTTTTTCGTATATGTCGGCCAATACTGTTGACCAGAGCTGTTTTTCCAGATCCACTTGGTCCGGCAATACTGACAATCTGCTTACCTTTAATCGCTTGTTTCCAGGCATTAAGCAGACGCTTCTGTTGGCTGAATCGGCCAAATAAGCTCTCTGGAAAAGCCAGAAAATGCTGCGCATTTAAAGACTTGTTGACACTTTGATGTCGCGCTATATTCTGGTCAGGATGCTGAGCTGTCAGACTTTTACCTGATACATCAACTACGTTGTGCAGTGTCACCTTATTACCCCAGACTTTTTTCAACTATTATTATGCACTGTTGGTAACTTCTCGATAACCCGTGGCACCTAAAAAACAGGATACCAGTTATGCCCTGTTAAACCAGTTATTGACGCGTATTCTTAAAAACAAAGAAGAACTGTTGCGGGTTCTGGATCGGCCTGAAATCCCTTTGCATACTAATGGAAGTGAAACCGATTTGCGAGATTATGTGAAAAAACGAAAAAAGCGGGCGGGTTTCGCCACGGGCTATTGAGAAGTTACTTAAATTGCTCTGGATAGCCAGGCTCTTGACAGGAAAAAATCAATTCTGCCGCAGTTTCCAATTACTGAAAACTGCCTTGACCACTATTCCAATATTTTATTTCCAGGACAAATTTCAAGTGAAGAGCGATAACGAGAAGTGAGGTTGGGAAAGGTATGGCGCCGATATGATTTGACCGTCAGCGTCGATGCCACACCTTCATTGTCATGCCGATTGCCTGACACAGGGAGTGCCGCACACTTTCTTCTTGAATCCAGCCCTCATCGATCCTTTATCGATAAAATTCCTTAGCGTACGTTTTTGTGTCATTGGGCTTCAAACCCCGTAAACAGCGGCCGGTACCTGTCAGAAATGAATGGCACCGCAGGGCTGGATAAAGAATCTTTGGCTGGATTGACGGTTGTCAAAGTGGTGACCTGACCAATCGCGCAGTATCATCTAAACTTGACATAAGCGTTCAGGCGATCAGTGAGGGTGCCTTCCAACAATAACAACGGCATCAGTGGGTAAGGATAGGAGAGATAGTATGATTACTGTCGATGAGGTCATGGTTAGAACCCTTTATACGCTCGGTCCCGACGCATCGGTGTTTGAAGCTCGCACAATGATGGAGAGAAAGAATATTCGCCATATCCCCATTGTAGCGAATGGTGATGGTGATATCCTGCTGGGTATCGTGACTCAGCGTGATTTGCTGGCCGCTTCTTCGTCAAGTTTGCGGCTGTTGTCAGTGGATCAGCGCACCAAGCTGGAACGCTCACACAAGGTGCGGGAAGTGATGACCCGAAAAGTCCATACCATCGATGAACGGGACAGTCTTAAAAGTGCGGCGCTACTGTTAAGGAAGCATAAATACGGTTGTCTTCCTGTTGTTACCGAGGGTAAGTTGAGGGGGCTTGTTACGGATACGGATTTTGTCGGTATTGCTGTCCATTTGATCGAGCAGATGGAGGAAATGTCCGGATACGACGACGTTTCCGAAGTCCAGTTTGATGTCGATGATTTGACGGATGAATCTTTGTTGAAAAAGGATTTTGCATAGCCTTTTTTCGGGCAGAGCGGGTGACCCTGTCCTGCTGGTTTGTCGTGCTGTTTTCGTTACCCATTACCCCGCCTGTCACCGCCCGATTTTTTTATTGGGAATAACGTTATTTGGTAAACAGAAAGTGGTTTTACCCGTTGTTTTTCTTTATATTGACTCGTTTATCAATGACCAGCAGAGGAATACCAGATTGGAAGGAAGAAAGCCGTTACCAAAGATTCTATTGCTTCAAATACGTGACCAGGAACAGGTAAGGAGAGAAGAGTTTGAAAGTTTTGTGCGCTACTCCGGGTTACAAAAAGATCAGTTTGACGTGCTCAATGTCTTTGATCGACCGTTTTTTGGCCCTGATGTGCTCGAAGGCTACGATGCGCTGTTTGTCGGGGGGGCGAGCGAGGCAAATGTGTTGATGCCTGATAAATACCCTTTTGTGGAAAGTGCGGAGCGGTTATTGCTTAGCTGCGTCAGGCAAAATATACCGGTTTTTGCTTCTTGTTTCGGTTTTCAGTTAGCTGTTTTGGCTCTTGGTGGCGAAATTGAACATCAGGAAGAGGGCTTTGAGATGGGAACCTTACCTATTGAACTTGCTGACAGTGCGGCCCATGATCCGCTGTTTCACGATACGCCAAATCATTTTATGGCGGTATCTGTACATCAACAGAAAGCGACGAAGCTACCAGAGCAGTGTCAGTTACTGGCTTTTACTTCCCAGTGCGTTCATGTTTTCAAGGTCATCAACAAACCTTTTTGGGCTTTTCAGTTTCATCCGGAAGTGGATCGTGCCTGTCTGGTTGAACGTCTGACGTTTTATCGAGAGAAATATACCTCAAGCATCGCTCATCTGGACAAGGTTTTGTCAACAGTGAGTGAAACACCCGAGTCCAATGAGTTGGTTCGCAAGTTTGTCGACCGAGTGTTGTTGGCTTAACCAGGATGATTGGTTTTTTTACAGGAAGCCCGCTGGCGCGTCGCAGGTACCGATCTTTTTAGACACGGTCAAAGACACCACCTTTTCAAGTCAGGTACTTGTAGTCTCGGTCATTGCATCGCTCTGAGCTTGCTCTAAATGCTGGCTCGAGACAACGTGGTTTAATTGGAAATGTCCGAGTTATTCGTTACTGCCTACCAGAATGACCTTAACCAAGCGGCGATATAAGCGAAAGTCAATCCGGTTAGCAGTAGTGTGATACGATCGACTCGACCTGGCCAAGATAGGCACCACCAAACAGGTTGACATGGTTGAGCAGGTGGTAGAGATTGTATATCGGCTCCCGGTCGCGCCATCCGGATACTTGAGGTCGTTCACCTTCATAGGCGGCATAAAACGCGTTGGGAAAGCCACCAAAGAGCGAGGTCATCGCGAGTTCTGCTTCTGCCCAGCCATAGTGGCAGGCCGGATCAATCAGAACGGGAGCTCCCCGGCTGTCGAACAAGAGGTTTCCCGACCATAGATCACCGTGGATCAATGATGGCGGTTGCGATGGGATGAGTTGTTCGAGCCTGGCTCCCAGATTGTCAATTTTGTCGCGTAGTCGGCGATTGATCCGCTTATTGTCGTAGGCAATTCTGGTTTGATATCCTAGGCGGGATTCAGCGAAAAATGCGTGGCCATTGATATTCCAGGTATTGATTTGTGGGGTTGAGCCACAATAGTTGTCGTGGTCAAAGCCGAATTGAGTGGCTGGTTGATTGTGTAGGTGTGCGAGCTGTTTGCCAAGCTCGCTCCAACTGCCTGCTTTCGGTTTTTCTGGTGGTATGAATTCCAGAACGAGTACTGAATCGGTGACCAGACAGACTTGTGGACAACGTATGCTGCCTGAGTCATGGAGTGCCTGTAACCCCTCCGCTTCCCGGGCAAAAAAATGCTGAGGTGGTCGGTCGTGTGTTTTTGCAAAATAGGTCTGGCCCGACAGGGTCTTGACTTGCCAGGCTTGATTGATGCAACCACCGGATACCGGCTGAATGCTCACTGCTTTGGAAAACTGGGAAGTGTTCCAGATCTGCTCGATAACGGTTTGCATGGGGTAAAACTCCTTCTATATAGTTTCGAAATCCGGTCAAGTCTATGCAGAGAATCTGCGTATTTGATATCTGGTCACGAACAATGGTGACCGGATATGTCGCTGATTCTCTCGACAACCAGGTCTGACCAAAGGTCATAGGCGGTGCGACTGGGGTGAAACCCGTCTTCTGCGATGAAGGACAGAGTGATCGGGAAATCGACGCCGATAAATTCAAGATTTGGCTGGGCTTGGGCAAATGTTTTCAGGTGTCGGTTGAACAGGTCGGCTTTGCGGCCCAGATACCAGCGTAATGGTTGCGGCAGTGCCGGAAACCGGCCCATTGGCGGCACACTGGTAAACAGAATGGTTTTTGCTTTGTATTTGTTGATTAGCTGGTGTTGCAGTTGGGTCAGCTTTGAGATCCAGCGTTTTGCCGATAGGCCACGGGTGATATCATTGACGCCGATGGATATCAAGACGAAATCTGTACTGAAAGCCGGACCTCGATTCAGTTTGTCGATCAACTCTGCCGCGCCCAGGCCAGTTTCGGCAAGCAGCCTCCATTCGAGCCTGTAGCGGGTAGACAGTTTTGCCGACAATGCGCCTGAAAGAGCCTCGCTTTGGCAGGTTACGCCAACACCGGCGGCAGCGGAATCACCGAGTATCAGCAGTTTTACGGATGGCCCGCTGCCAACGCAGCCGGCTCTTGGCCCGGCTGGCTCGGGCAGTCTGGGTGTCACTTTACGGGTGTAAATTGCCTGGCCCAGAAGTATCGGGGCCAGAAGCAGGCTGGTAAAAAGGTGATCTGGCAAAGTCGTACCTTTAGGTTTGTTGTCCATTACCGCATTGTTATCTCTTGTTTCTGACAGTGGTTTAACTTACCACAGCCATTCACCGCCACCGGCATAGTAGATATCGTCCAGCACCGGGAGGGTGTTGTCGATATTTTCGATCGAGTCTGAAAAACGCGCCAGAACCTCGGCTCGATCCATGCCATCCTGCAGTTGCCCGACCCAATAATCGAGTCCGGCGTCTTCCGGCGGTCGATCTAACACGTTGAGGTAGAGCACATCGATATACTCGACATCATTCAGTTGGCCGTATGTTTGGCGAAATTCCTCCGAGAAATAAAAGTGGCGTGAAATGGTTTGAAAGTCCACGCCCGATTCCCACTCGTCTATCCAGTAGTTCAAGCCGCCACCATCTGGAAGCCGGTCAAAGGCTGCGTTATAAAGCCGGGCAATGACCAACACGTCGTCTTTGTTTGCATGGCGGTTATCGACAAAGACAAAACCTTCATCATCAGTATAACCATCATCGTGGAGCGTCTCATGTATGGTCAGGCTAACATAGTCGTTATGGTAAGCAAACTGCCAACTGGCATCGACATAGTACCAGCCTGTATAAGGGGCATCGAAGTGATCGATGCGGTCTTCGCCGTCACGCCAGTCATCGTCTATAGCGATAACGTGGCCAAAATCATCGTATAGTCTTAGCTCGAACGGGTCGTAGTAACTGCTCGAAACAATATCATAACTGGCTCCTTCGATACCATGAAAAGCGAAATTTGAGGTTGTTAAGTCGGAGGCAAAATCGCCAAAATAATAGTCATAGTCCCAGTTGGAATAGACCTCGTTCGAGGCCGACAGAGTGACTTCGATGGCGTTGTTTCGTTGTTGAATACTCAGGGTCGGCAAGTTGTCGTAAATCGGATAGTCAATGAGTGTGGTCATGGTGTTTTCCTGTTTATCATAGTTGTCTATGATTTGTGATGGCCAAATACCAGGCCCGAATTATCTTCGAGAGGGTTAAAGCATAGAGCGGATAAACTGAATAAAAACTGAATGAAAAACACCGGCTGTTGCCAAAACGGAGCAAGCGGCCAACCTGGATTGTCGACCAAAAACCATGCCTCATCCTGACCTGTTATCTGCTAGAATACGCGACCATAAAATCTTCAACCATCAGTTTCGAACTATTTGCGTCAGAGTGAAGAATGATTATGGATTTTGTCATTGGCCAGCGTTGGATTAGCCAGACCGAACCTCAACTTGGATTGGGCATGCTGATTGAAATCAGTGCCCGCCATATCGCTTTGAGCTTTCCGGCTGCGGAGGAAACCCGTACCTACGCGAAACACAGCGCGCCACTTGTCCGCGTTTACTATCAACCGGGTGATGTCGTCAACACCCGTGCAATCGAGCATGTGACTCTGGTGGCTGTAGAGGAGCGCGATGGCGTGTTGCATTATCAGGGACTGGATACCACCAATACCACAGTTCAGTTTACCGAGATGGATCTGGACAGTTCGGTTCAGCTTTCTTCCCCGAAAGAGCGCCTTCTCAGTGGTCAATTTGATCAGAAAAAATGCTTCGAGCTTAGAGTGGCGACCCTGAAGCATCTCAATCGTCAGCAAACATCCCCGGTTAAGGGATTGATTGGCGCGCGCACCAATCATTTGCCCCACCAGGTGTATATCGCCAGCGAGGTGGCACAAAGGTATGCGCCTCGTGTTTTGCTTGCCGATGAAGTCGGTTTGGGTAAAACCATCGAGGCTGGCATGATCCTGCACTATCAGTTGCATACAGGACGCGCATCGCGCGTACTGATTGTGGTGCCGGAGAGTCTGCTTCACCAGTGGCTGGTCGAAATGTTGCGTCGATTTAATCTGGCATTTTCGATCTTTGATCGTGGCCGCTATCAGGCACTGATCGAAGAAGGGCAGGAAAATCCTTTTGAGGCGGAACAACTGGTGCTGAGCAGTCTGGATTTTTTGGTCGCTAACCTCGATGCGTTGGCCCATGCCAAGGCTGCAGGCTGGGACCTGATGGTAGTCGACGAAGCTCATCACCTGCATTGGTCCGAGTTAGAGCCGAGTGTCGAGTACGCTTGTGTCGAACAGTTGGCCGCGCAGAGTGAGGGGTTGCTTTTATTGACGGCAACGCCTGAACAGGCGGGAATGGCCAGTCATTTTGCACGTTTAAGATTGCTCGATCCTGATCGTTTTTTTGATTTGTCCCGGTTTGCAAAGGAAGAGCAAGGTTACCAGCAGTTGAATCAGGTGGTGCGAAAGCTGCAACACAAGCCGGATTCATTGAGTGCCGATGAGCAGAGCTTGCTTGCCGAGTATCTGGGTGGGGAGGCTGATCTGGCGGAATTGTTGGCTGGCGATCGAGCCGTCACAAAACTGATCGAGCAATTGCTCGATCGGCATGGAACCGGTCGTGTATTGTTTCGTAACACACGGCAAGCTATCCAGGGGTTCCCCGAACGAAAGGTGATTCCTTACCCCTTGGCTCAGCCCGAGCTTTATCGCTTGGCGGCTGTCAGCTGGGGCGGGCCGGCTTTGACTCCGGAACAGGCCGTATCCGAACAGCTCTGGCTGCAGCAAGATCCGCGTGTGGAGTGGCTGAAGAACATGCTGGCAGGACTGAAACAGGAAAAGATTTTGGTGATTTGCGCCAAACCGGATACCGCGATTTCTCTAGAGCAACATTTGCGTCTCTATAAGGGTGTCAGAAGCGCGGCATTCCATGAGGATCTATCGCTGTTGGAACGTGATCGCGCGGCTGCTTATTTTGCCGATATGACGTTTGGCGCTCAGGTACTGATCTGTTCCGAAATTGGCAGTGAGGGCAGAAACTTCCAGTTCTCTCACCATCTGGTGTTGTTTGACTTGCCGCTCAATCCGGATTTGCTGGAGCAGCGGATAGGTCGACTGGATCGGATTGGTCAAACGAAAACTATTTATATTCATGTCCCCTATCTGGAAGCGACGGCTCAGGAAGTGCTGTATCGTTGGTATCACCATGGTTTGGGTTTGTTCGAGCGCAGCGTTGCGGCCGCATTTGCAATTTACCAGCACTTTAACGAGCCGCTTCTTTCTGCTTTATCCGCAAAGGATCCGGCCGCCCTCGAGGCGCTGCTGGCCGAAGCCGAGATGCATACATCTGAAGTATTGAAAGCGCAGCAGGCCGGCAGAGATCAGTTGCTCGAGCTGCATTCCTGCAACAAGGAAAAGGCTGCCGCAATTATCGCCCGGATCGATGAGCAGGAAGACAGCCCTGAGTTGATGGCCTATATGGAGAGCCTGTTCGATGTCTATGGTGTGGATAGTGATGAGTACTCTGAGCAGGCGCGAGTCATCATGCCTACCGATCATATGCGTGGTGGCCATTTCCCCGGATTACGGGATGACCCCATCACAGTGACTTTTTCCCGGGATCAGGCGTTATCCAGGGATGATATGCATTTTCTCAGCTGGGAGCACCCGATGGTTGTCGAAGCGATGGATATGGTGGCCAGTTCCGAGCTGGGTAATGCCAGTGTGGTCACCATCTCGGTCAAGGCTTTGCCAGCTGGAACCCTATTGCTGGAGTCGGTGTTTACTGCCAGCACGGTGGCGCCGGAATACCTGCAAGTCAATTCGTTTTTACCCGTTACCCCCATTCGTTTACTTGTTGATATAAGAGGTAAAGACCTATCCGGGATTGTTCCGCATGACAAGCTGAATTCTTTGGCACAGAACGTTAAAAGACAAACGGGGCAGGCAGTATTGAAACAGGTCAGAGAGGAGTGTTCTCTAATGCTGGACAAGAGTATCGCAATTGCGGAACGGCAGCTTCCCGACATTCTTCTGCACGCCAGGGCAAGACTGGCAAACGCGCTGAATATCGAGATCGACCGGTTGCAGGCGCTGAAGCGAGTGAACCCGTCGATTCGTCAAGATGAAATTGATTTTTATCATGCCCAGAAGGAGCTGGGTCTGGCGGCTATCGACAAGGCGACCGTTCAGGTGCAAGCCCTGCGGCTGGTTATCAATTCTTGAACTGAGCTGGCGTGGCAGAGCGTTGGTGAAGCTGTGACCGAAGAAAGTGCAAGTCGGGTATCACTGCGTCTTGTGGCCAATAAAGCCTGATTTCCACCGGTATATCCCATTCTGAATCACCGGCCCGGCACAATTTGCCAGACTTCAGAGCTTCCGAGGCCAAACGGCCCGGCAGCCAACCCAGACCAAAACCTTCCTCAATCATGGCTTTTACACTGATCGCATGATAATTCCTGCTCACCATGTGCAAATTTGCCTGTTTTGGGGTGTTTTCCAGAAAATTCTGGATAGCCGGTTCCAGAGGTGAGTTTTCATGGAAGTCGATGCAAGGGAGTGGTCGCTGGGGGTTGCCGGGAAGCTGGAAGCGGGCGTTGGCGTTTTCATCAGCGGCGCTACAGGGAATCAGCATTTCCTGGTCGATCGTCAGATAGTTGGCCAGGGAATCCTTGTCGTCATTGAAGTCTGCCATTGCAGGGTGCCAGTAGCTTAACATCAGGTCGCATCGCTGTTCCTGTAAGGCCGTGATGAATTGTTTGGTATTCCATTCGCTGGCATCCAGGTTTAGCTCAATTTCTATATCCGCTTGATCGAACAATGGTTTTAACCAAGATTGGTAATAAACCAGGTATAGGGTTTGGCTGGTTACAAATATCAGCTTGTTGAGTCGTAGTTTATGGGCCGAAGCGCAGCAGGATTTTGTTTCTTTGATCAATTGGGAGATGCGTTTGGCGTTACCGAGAAATATTTCGCCTGCCGGGGTCAGTGAAAGAGGCAGGGTCTTTCGGTCGATCAGTGTCACCCCCATTTCTTTTTCAAGCATTTTTATTCGCCGGCTGAAAGTGGGTTGAGTGACATTTTGCTCATCTGCCGCCCGAGAAAAGTGTCGAGTGCGGGCGAGTGTAATAAAATCTTCCAGCCAGCGAATTTCCATAGAGGGCAATCGAGCTCATAACGGATGATGGGGATGACAGTCTATCGAGAGTATACGACTAGAATACAGCCAATACAATCATAGACGGCCTTCCTCGATTCCGTGGCAGGCAACCTGGTGGCCTCCATCTGTGGCGATCAACCTGGGAATTTCTCGGATGCATCGTTCGTTGGCATCGACACAGCGACTGTTGAACGCGCAGCCGGTCGGTAAGTTGACTGGAGTCGGAACCTCACCTTTCAACCGGATATGATTGGGTCGTTCATCCTTGAGTTTTGGTATTGCGCTTAACAATGCCTTGGTATAGGGGTGTAGCGGGTTGTCAAAGAGTGTCCGCGTATTTGCCAATTCACAAACTGTTCCCAGGTACATAACGGCAACACGCGTGCCGAAATGTTCGACGACAGACAGATCGTGCGTTATGAACAGATAAGTGAGGTTGCGTTTCTCTTGCGCCTCCATCATCAGGTTCAACACTTGGGCCTGGATAGAGACATCGAGCGCGGAGATCGGTTCGTCGGCGACGATAAATTCGGGGTCAACCGCGAGCGCGCGTGCGATGCTGATCCTTTGTCGTTGCCCGCCTGAAAATTCATGTGGATAGCGGCCTGCCCAAGCCTGGTCGACCCCGACCGATGCCATCACTTCGTCAATTTTTTCCTGTAATTCTGAACTGGAAATTCCAGGATTGTGAAATCGAATGGGTTCAGCCAGTGTTTGTTTGATTGTCATCCGCGGGTTGAGCGAGGCATAGGGATTCTGGAATATCATCTGCATCTTTCTGTGATAGGGTTTCATCTGTCGTGAGGACAGAGTGTCAATGCGTTTACCCTGATAGTGAACTTCGCCATCGGATAATTGAAGCAGCCCGATTATCATTCTGGCAACGGTTGATTTGCCGCAGCCGGATTCGCCGACCACGCACAGCGCTTCTCCCTGATAGACGTCAAAGCTGACGCCGTTGACCGCATGGACAAAATCCCTTTGCCTGACCAGTTTGCCGTTTTTTATTTTCAACTGATCAAGCAGGTGTTCGTTGAGCGGAAAGCGCATGCGCATGTCTTTGACTTCAATCAGTTTTGTGCTCATGTTGACCTTTCTCCGCTTGCTTCGTATGCTGTGCCAGCAACGCTGTCGGCCACATGGTGGCAGGCCACCCTGCAGCCTCCGGACTGAACGAATACCGGTGTCTCCTGGGTACAGTTTTCTTGTATATAAACGCATCTGGGGTTGAAGGCACAGCCGCTGGGTATGTTTTCCAACGATGGCATACTTCCCGGAATTTGATTCAGTTTTTGATTGGGCTGGGCTTGTTGTGGCAGGGCCTTGATCAGTCCCTGTGTGTATGGATGTCGAGCCTCATTGATAATTTCCTTGGTCGGGCCTTCTTCTATGATGCGACCGGCATACATGACGATAGTTCTTTGTGTCACTTGCGATACCACACCCAAGTCGTGGGTGATTAAAATCAGTGCCAAGTTTTGCTGTTCGCATAAATTAAGTAACAATTCCATTATTTCAGCCTGAATAGTGACATCGAGCGCAGTTGTGGGTTCATCTGCAATGATGATATCTGGGTTCAGGAGTAATGCGATGGCGATGATAACGCGTTGCTTCATTCCCCCGGAGAGTTCATGGGGATACTGGTTGATACGGGTCTCCGGCGAGGGGATCTGCACCAGTTTCAGCTTTTCCAGGCAGATTTCTTCGGCCTGGGCTTGGTTGAGTTTGGTGTGGGTGTTCAAGCATTCCCGCATCTGTTGGCCGACAGTCAGCACCGGGTTTAACGTCATCATCGGGTCTTGAAATATCATACTGATACGGTTGCCCCTGATGGATCGTAAATCGCGATTGCTCAATGACACCAGATTCTGGTTGTCGAACAGGATTTCACCATTGGCGATATAGCCGGGTCTGCTGATCAAGTTGAGTATCGAAAAAGCGGCCACTGACTTGCCCGCACCCGATTCACCGACGATACCCAGTCGCTCGCCCCGATTCAGGCTAAAGCTGATGTGGTCGAGTGCTGTCACTTCACCTTGGCGAAGTGCAAACTTGACGACCAACTCTTTGACTTCTAGTAAGGCCATTTTCTTCGTTTTTGATCCGTTGTCTATTTGCCAATTCTGAGTGTAAAGCGACAGTTGGCTGTTTTTTCAACTGTTGTCTTTATAAGAGCTTTGCTGACCAATCACTACCTGTCTATCTATTGTAGGGTTAATTTTTGTATAAACGCGGATTCAGTACATCCCGTAGCCAGTCGCCAAGCAGGTTGACTACCAGAACCAGAACGATCAAGACGATTCCCGGAATAACGGTGATCCACCAGGAGCCGGAAAAAATGAATTCGAAACCGCTTGAAATAAGCGAACCTAAAGACGGTTTGGAAACCGGCATACCTAGCCCCAAAAAGGATAAAGCCGCTTCTGAAATAATTGCGTTGGCGATTTGAACCGTTGAAATGACCAAAACCGGAGACAGAGTGTTCGGCAAAATATGGCGAAACATAATTCGTATCGGGCCGAAACCGATAACCCGGGCGGCCTCTACATATTCTTTGCGCTTTTCAGCCAGTACCGAGGCTCGGACGGTTCGGGCGTATTGTGGCCATTCGGCTATGCCTATCACCATAATCAGCATAAACAGCGCCAGTTGTTGGTAAAGTTCGGTACCGAACGCCGCCTGGAAAATCGCCAGCACAATGATGGCGACCATCATGGTGGAAAACGAGAGTTGTATGTCCGCCAGGCGCATCAGAAAGCCATCGATGCGGCCACCCAGATAGCCCGCAGTCAAGCCCAATACAATCCCGAGCAGTGCCTGGAGCATGACTGCGCAGACGCCGATTGTCAGTGATATTCTCGTGCCATAAAGTATGGTTGACCACAAATCCCGACCTTGTGCATCGGTGCCGAGCCAGAATCTTGCATCGCCGTCGTCTTGCCACTGGGGCGGAATCTCGGAGTCCATAATGTCAATCTGGGTCGAGTCATAGGGGTCAAAGGGGGCGATGACAGGTGCCAGCAAACTGAGAGTGACAAAAGTGACAAAAATGCCGAAACAGGCAATCGCGACTTTGTCCTTCTTGAAACTGTGCCAGAAGTGCGAGTCTCTGAATCGTTGCAACAAGGTCGGTGCGCTCGTCGCTGGCACTGATCGAGCGGTGGTGCTGAGGCTATTCTCGCTCATGGTCAGGCTCCCGCGCTGGTTAACTTGACGGTTGGGTTGACGAAACCGTAGATGATATCGACTATGGTGTTGGTTACCACGAAAATAGCACCCACCACAATCAGATAGGCGACGATAAGCGGTGTATCAACCCGGTTGATCGCTTCGAGGAACAAAAAACCCATTCCGGGCCATTGAAATACGGTCTCTGTGAGTATGGTGTACGCAACCATCGTGCCGATTTGAACGCCACCGACCGTGATGACTGGCAGCATGGTATTTTTCAATGCATGTAAAAAGTAAATCCGGCTTGGCTGAAGCCCCTTGGCCCAGGCAAATTTGATATATTCTGTTTGCAGTACCTCCATCATCTCGGCCCGGATAAGCCGAACGAAGAGTGGTAGCATTATCGAGGCCAGTGAAATACAGGGCAGTACCAAGTGAACCAATCCATCCCGAGTAAAAAAGCCAGATTCCCAAAAGCCCATAATCAAGGTGGTGTCGCCCCGGCCAAACGAGGGCATCCAGCCCAGCTCTATCGAGAATAGATAAATCAGCCCGATTGCCGTCAAAAATACCGGCACCGATATGCCGAGTATGCTGAGTCCCATTATGATCTTTGAAAACCAGCTGTTCGGCTTGATCGCGGCAAATACACCTGCCGGAACGGACAGCACAATGATTAACAGACTGGCCCCGAACACCAGCTCCAGCGTTGCGGGCAGTTTTTTCAAAATAACTTCCAACGCAGGTTCCTTGAAAAAGTAAGAGGTGCCGAGATCACCGTGAAGAGCGTTTTTTGCGAACCGGAAGTATTGGGTCAGAAATGGATCGTTCAGCCCCATTTCATCGCGCAGTTGCTCGCGCTCCGCCTCGGAGACGGACTGTCCGAGCATTTCCCGTAGCGGGTCACCGAGATTGTCCTGGATAGAAAAGCTGACAATGCTGATAATAAACATTACCACCATCGCTTGAGTCAGTCTGCGAATTAAAAAAACTAGCATGGTTGTCCGATGTTGTCGCTATAGTTTCCGGAAAGGTACTGCCTCTTTGCCCAATCCGGGTTTCGTGACGGAATGGTTGCTTCCAGAGTGTTCCCTACGTTAAGCGTGTTCCCTAGCTTTGTGCTTAGAATGCCGTCAAGGCATTGAGCCGGGCCAACCTCGGCAGGCGAGTGTCCGACGAGGTTGGCCCGGTATTGTTGGCGTTTAGATTATTTCGATATCACCAAATCGCCCAGATACGGGAAGTTCATTACGTTCAGGATCGGTGCGGCGTCGATGTGGTTGCCGGTACCCCAGGCCAGATTCTGCCAATGCAGCGGAATGAAACCGGCTTCATCGTAAATGATTTTTTCGATTTTCTGCATAATTTCAGCACGTTTTTGCGGGTCGGTTTCGGTATTTGCTTCGGCGACCAGCTTGTCGACTTCCGGGTTGCAGTAGTTGCCACTGTTATACTGGCCGGCACCGGTCTCGGTATTTGGGCAGGTTGCCAGAAACTCGAAGAAGTTATTTGAGTCTTCAGTGTCCGCATGCCAGCCAATCATCATGATATCGGCCGCGCGGGCGTCAAACTCTGGCCAGTATTGTGCTTTTGGCATGGTTTTTAAGTCTACCTTGATATTGATTTTGGACAACATGGAAGCCACTGCCTGAGCAATTTTGTCGTCATTCATGTAGCGATTGTTAGGCGCCATCATGGTGACAGAAAAGCCGTCTGCATAGCCTGCTTCTTTCATCAATTGTTTGGCTTTGGCGAGGTTATATCTGGGTTGCAGTGCCTCGTTGTAACCCAGGTAGCCTTTCGGAGAAAACTGGGCTGCCGGCGTGGCAAAGCCTTTCATGATTTTCTTTACAATGCCTTTCTGGTTGATTGCATAAGTGATTGCCAGGCGGACTTTCGGGTTTTTGAACTCTTTTTTGCGATCCTGGTTCAATTGAAACAGAATGATCCGGGTACCACTCATAGTGAAGAGTTGGGCATTTTTCGCCTTGTCAATTCGTTTTAAATCCGTTGGCGGAACCGGGAAGATAAAATCGACATCACCAGAGAGCAAGGCTGCAACTCGTGTCGGGTCTTCCTTGATCGGGGTCAGTATGATCTTGTCGACGTTACCTTTGCTTGACTTGTCCCAATAATCCGGGTTACGGACAAACTCAACTTTGACACCCTGTTCACGATAATTGACCGTGTAGGGACCGGTTCCTGAAATGTTTCTGGAGGCGAAGCTGTTGCCGTGTTTCACTACCCTATCCTTGGCTTTGCCGTTCTCATCCAAGCCGGAATAAAACTTGCGGTCCATCGGGAAAATGTAGGTGGCATTGTTGAGTACCAGGGGGAAAGGCTTGTAGGTAATCAGGTCAACGGTATAGTTGTCGACAGCCTTGGCCTCTTTAAATGGCGCGAATATCCCTTTGAAGTCGGGCGATTCTCTTAGTCGGTCAAAGGTCCAGACCACATCTTCGGCGGTCATTTCGTTGCCGCTATGGAACTTGACCCCTTTGCGTAGATAAAAACGAACTGTCAGGTCATCCAGTCTTTGCCATCTTTCAGCCAGGCGCGGTTCAAACTGCAATTCTTTGTTCAGGCGTATCAGTGGATCAAAGGTCATGTGGGAGAGTTGCAGGGTGGCACCCGATAACTGCTCATGGGGATCGAGCGAAACGGGATCGGCAGCATAGGCCAGTTTCAGTGTGTTGGCGTGTGCGGCGGACAGTCCGAGCCACAGCGCTGCGCCTGCGAAAAATGACAATATCTTTCTGATACTCATAGTTGATTTTCCTCGTGTGCTGAATTTTTGCTACAGCCTATACGGTGAGAGCCTGTTCACCAATCGAAATAATGAGATTATCTATAGAAAAAGTGAATAACCAGCTGCGCCCGGCTGAGTTTTTAGTCTTTTCGCTCGCTGCATGACTGGCTGGTTGCCTATCGGCCCGAATAAATGCTTTTGGCGTCTGCGGGTCGAGTTTTGAATCGGCGGTGCAACCATAGGTATTGATCCGGATATTGCCGGATTTTGTTTTCCAGGTATTGATTCCAAACCAATGCATCTTTTTCTGGGTCTTGTCCGAAATCTTCGATGATCGGGGAAAAGGTGATTTCGTAGTCACCATTCGGTAATCTTAAATGGCTGACGCAAATGACACTTGCGCCTGATTCATTGGCTATCTTGCTGGGAGCGTCGATACAGCCTGCCGGTACCCCGAAAAAGGGGACAAACAATGAGGTACGCGAGCCAAAATCCTGGTCGCAGGCATACCAGACTGCGCCACCTTGCTGGAGGAAGACAGTCATGTTTTTAATTTCCCGCTTGGAAAATGCCTGTATATTGTAGTGGCGTCGTCGGCCTCGCTCTATCATCCAATCGATAGCAGGGTTGTCATTAGGCCGGTAGACATACCCTGGCTTGGGAAACTGGGCAGCGATAAAAGGTAATGCAAGATCGAAAATAGTATAGTGACCACCAATGAGCAGGACTCCTTTGCCACGTTTAATGCTCTCTTGAATATGTTCTTCGCCCAGAATATGCAACTTTTCCATTTGCGGGCCAACGTCACACCACCAGGTATGTATCGACTCCAGCAACCCCTTGCTTACCGAGACAAATGTCTTTTCGACCAGTGCAGCCTGTTCATGACGGGGCATGTCCGGGAAGCATGCCTGAATGTTTTTAGTGGCCACTTTATGACGAGAGCGAAGTTTTTTATTCGCCCAGTGCCCGAGATTTTCGCCAAAGTCAAGCTTGGTGTTGAACGGAAGCCTGGATATCAGGTAGGCCAAGCCGACTACAATCCAGGTCGGCCAAAGCACCGGGTGCCAGAGAGGTTTGTTTTTTGTGATCTTCGCCATATTGAATGCTCTTGCATATTTTTCTGTGATAGTAGCGCTAAGCAACTTTCGACACAATTTAGGCTGTATAAAAACACGCGTATAGCCAAATCACAATGGCATAATATGGAAACTTGCCTGGTTGTGCGTCAACCCAGTCCATATTGGTTGCGATTCTGTTAATATGCCGCTTTCCATAAGGTTGCGCGATAGCGGTTCTGGCAATGAGATTCAGGCGTTTGCATTTTAACTATCTTACATCGAGGTGGCTGGCCAATACCTTTTGTTATGCGTTGCTGATCCTGCTTGTGCTGCTGGCGGCTTATGTGGCGCTGGGTCGTTTGTCGTTTCCTGCAATCAGCCAGTTCAAACCGGATTTGGAAGTTCTGTTATCGAAAAATCTGTCGTCACCTGTGCAGATTGAAGGGCTCACAGGTAAATGGCATGGCTTGAATCCTGTCGTCGCTGTCGAGTCGCTTTCTTTTCAGGATCGCACTAATCGGGTGCATAAACTTCATTCATTAACCATTGAGTTTTCTTTTATCGACAGCCTGCTATCGGCCGGTATGAAAATCAAGGCATTTCGTTTCAGCGGGCTGCATTTGCATATCAAGCAAGAAGCAGATGGAAGATGGATTTGGCCCTGGATTACTGGCGAATTTGACCAGTTTGTGGGTGACACCATCGATCCGGAAGAACTGTTCCGGCGTTATCTGGTTCATCCCTTCGTAGAAATTACCGATAGCTCGGTAACCGTTGAAAGCAGTCGTGGTGATTTCTATACATGGCAAATGCCTCTAGCGCAATTAGCCTTTCGCAACCGGCGCTTTACCGTTAGCGGCCATATTTTGTCATCCGGAGAAGACGAGTCGTATAGCCAATTTGCCGTCGAAGGAGAACTGGCATCGGATATATCGCCATTTCAGGCCGGGCTGTATCTTGGCTGGGATAGTGGCCGTTTTTTCAATGAGTACCTCGATTCCTATTTATGGCAAGGTGTCAAAGTCGATAACCTCACCACCTCTGGCCAGCTTTGGATGACCATTTCAAACGGTTCGGTGACTGACGTAAGAAGCATTGTCGATGTGCCCCATGTCCAATTGAAAGTGGCCGAGGCGTTACTCGAGCCAATCGAAGCGCTTCATTTTGATATTCAGTGGTCACGTGCCCGCCATAGAAATATCGTTAAAGTCTCGGATTTTGGGTTCCGTTGGAATGGCAATGTGTGGCAACCCTCGCAGGGGCTTTTATCTATAGAGGATACAGGTTATCGGGCCAGTCTGAGTTATCTGAATGTGACCGTGCTGAGCCGGTTGCTGGTTGATTCGCAGATACTGGGGCAAGATGACACTGCCACGCTCAAAGGGTTTTCGCCGCAAGGAGAGCTTAACCATATCCAGCTGGTGCTGCCTGCCGAGTCAGGCAACAGCGAAACTCCTCTGCCTCCTGACGCTCGGTCTGCCTTTCGCTTTGAGGCTGAATTGGCTGGTGTGTCGATGCGTGCTTATGCCAGCAAGCCCTTGGTTGAAAATATCAACGGCTATATCGAAATGACCGAACATGGTGGCGAGGTCATTATTGATTCTGATAATTTTATTCTCGGGTTTCCGGAAATTTTTCTGACACCATGGCAGGTGCGGTACGCTGACGCATCGCTATATTGGCACATTGATTCGAACGATGTGCTGCACTTGGGCTCGAAAGGGATCAAACTTGGTTTTTCGGAGGAGAGCTATGTAAGTGGTGACTTCAACTTCAGGAGCATGCTGCCGGGTGTCGGCACAGAAAACTGGCTATCTCTCGTTATTTCCCCGCACAATATTCCCGCCAGCATGACGAGCGACTTGGTGCCGTTTCACCGGGTCGATGCATCCTTGTATCATTGGTTGGAGCAAGCGCTAGTGTCGGGTACCCTTGTTGACGGGATATATGTTGGACATGGGCTGGTCGGGGGCGATGATCCATCAGACCTGTTTTTATCTGGCATGTACTTTGAAGTCGATGCTGCTGAGGTGAACTTCGCCGACAGTTGGCCGTCTTTGGAGAAAACAACGGGCCAGGTGACGTTGACCGAGAATGGTCTCGATATCCAGCTGAGCCAAGCCGAAATGAACCGGGTTCCGTTCACTCATGTCTCTGTCAGTCAAACTTATAGCAAAGACAAGACAGAGCATCCGTTAACCGTGCACTTTCACTCGCGTGTGGACGGTATATTGGCCAAGCACATTCTGACTGAATTTCCGTTTCGGAACGCGACTGGTACCTTTGCTGATGCCGTTGAGATAACGGGCACCAGTTCGCTGTGGGGAAGGGTTTCAGTGCCCTTGTCCAGGCCCGACCAATCCTTGGTATATCTGGCCGTCGATTTGGCCGGCTCGACTCTGTCTGTTGCCAAAACGGATTTGCAATTCAACGACTTACGTGGAATGCTCTATTACAATTCCGAGCAAGGTCTATCCGCCGACGAAATCACCATGACCTTGTTTGATCAACCCGCGACATTGGATATCAGCACAGCAAACAACGGCCAGCGCTCGCATATACAAATGAACCTGCATGGCAATATATCGGTCATGACACTATCTGATTGGTTAGGGTTACCCCAAAACATCGGTTTGTCTGGCGAAACCTCGTTCGATGCTGAACTGAGTCTATTGAGTGAACGGCATAAAGCGGGGAGCAGGGTTAAAACCCGCCTGGATATTACGAGTCAGTTAATCGGAGTGGAAGCTTTATTGCCCCAGCCTTTCTATAAAATCAGTCCTTCTGCTATGGGTTTTCGGTATAGCAAGTTTATCGGTGGCTATTCAAGGCCGGATACGTTTAGCCTGGGAGAAAAAGTCTGGGGCGCATTGTCTGAAAATCCGGGCAGTACGACGCCGTCAATCACGGTATCGCTTATGACAAAAGAGTTTGAACATAGCGATGAACCGGGGCTACATATCAAGGGCAAGTTCGATACATTGAACCTGAATCCCTGGTTGGATTATGCAGAACGACTCAAAAGTGAAATGGCCAACAGCGAGCTGACAGATCCAGGTATTCCGGTTGCGACAGCCCAGCCTGCGTCCGGCTTGTTTCGCAGCGCGAACATACAAACCGAAAAACTATGGTTGAAAGGGATGACCTTTTCCAATCTTTCAACGGATATCGTGATCAGCGATGAAAATACCTGGTTGGTCAACCTGATGGGTAACGAGGTGCTGGGATCGGTCAGTATTCCTATCGTGTCGGATAGAACCGATACTCGTCCCGTCATTATCCGGTTCGAGCGACTATCTGTTGCCGGGAGAGATAGCGAACTGCCACAGGAGCCAGCCTACAGATCGATCCACGAAATACCTGAACTGGATGTCGAAATCAATCAGTTGTCGGTTGCCGGGGACAATTGGGGGCGATGGCTGTTCAAGACGCAGCGTCGTGATTCGGAAATTGTGGTCGAGCCCCTGGCATGGCAAGTACAAAACTCACGATTCGATGGCAGGTTGAGCTGGAAACAAGATGCTACATCCGGCCATCAGAGTACCATTCTGGTCGGTAAGGCCAGATTGACCGATTTATTGAGAACCTTGCGGGCATTAGGCTATGACCAGCCTCCTTTCGATGCTGGCAGTGGTCATGTCGATCTGGCGCTGGTCTGGCCGCGCAGCCCGCAAGATTTTGATTTAAAAGGGTTGTCCGGCAATATCGAGCTGACTTTGAGCAATGGCCTGATCGTCGATACGGCGGGTTCGACCGATGCGCTCAAACTGTTGAGCATACTGAACCTGGATACCCTGAGTCGTCGGTTACGCCTGGATTTTTCCGATTTGTTAGAACAGGGAGTCAGTTTTGATAAACTGGAGGCGGCTGCCAATGTCCAGTTTGGCAAGTTGACACTGGCCAGCCCTTTGGTTGTCCAGGGGCCTGCATCGGCGTTCAAGATAACTGGCAGTACTGATTTGGTGACGAAGGCACTGGACATGGAAATGGTGATGGTTCTTCCGCTTGCCAAGAACCTGCCTTTAGCGGCAATCGTGGTTGGAGCGCCAGCAGTCGGAGGAGCCTTGTGGGTCATTGATAACCTGCTGGGAAAAATTGGTGATCCGCTCAGTAAGTTGACCAGTGTGACCTATTCAATTTCCGGTTCATGGAAGCGCCCTGACGTGCGTTTGAAAAATGTCTTTGATAGTTCGTTATCGCCTGCTAAAAGCTCGACTAAACGCCGGCCCGCAATGCGATAGCGATATAATCCGGTAAATATTTTCGGTGAGGTGTCAATGTCAGTATCAGTGCCAGTAACGAAGTTTTCCGTTATTCAGATGGTGAGTTCCCAAGAGGTCGGTCACAATTTGCAACAAGCCGGTAAATGGGTGCGACAGGCTGCCGATCAAGGCGCAAAACTCGTTGTTTTGCCAGAGAATTTTGCGGTGGTGGATAATGGAAATCTGCGAGCGGTGGCAGAACGGGAAGAGGTATCTCACCAAATCCGGAATACACTGACGGCGCTCGCCATAGAATGCAAGGTTTGGCTGGTGGCAGGAACCATACCCTCAGTGTCCAGGCCGGACGGAAATCCGGTTCCGGGTGGCAGGGTAAGGGCGGCCTGTCATCTTATCGACGATCAGGGGAACTGGCTTGCGCGTTACGATAAAATTCATTTGTTCGATGTGGATGTGGCAGACCAAACCGGTGCTTATCGTGAATCTGCAAACATAGAGCCGGGTGAGGATGTTGTCGTCGTGACGACACCTTTTGGACGTTTGGGGTTGGCTGTCTGTTATGATTTGAGATTTGCCGAACTCTTTTTATTGATGGCAGAGCAGGGGGTTGACATTATCGCTTTGCCGGCCGCGTTTACCTATCGTACCGGTCAAGCCCACTGGAATGCGCTTGTGCAGGCAAGGGCCATTGAATGGCAGGCTATAGTGCTTGCATCAAACCAGGGCGGTGCTCATTCGTGCAAACGCAACACCTGGGGGCACTCGATGATTGTTGATGCCTGGGGAAGGGTGTCTGGTATGATCGCGCAAGGCCCGGGTGTGCTGAGTGTCGATGTATCGACCGCCAGCATCGCCGAGATCCGAAAAAAAATGCCGATTGCCGATCACCGGGTTTTGCTGGTCAATCGTCATCGCCACTCGAATTGATATCCACCATCGATTTGATAAGGCGAAACAACTTTTTATACTGCCCAGTATTTTTTGGGGAATGCAATTCCTTGGTTGTTTGTCTGATAGCCTGTCTTAGTTGTTGTATATTCGCTTCAGGGTAGTGGTTGACAAAGTCAGTCAACGCCGCGTTCCCTTCCTGAAGTAAACGGTCGCGCCAATTTTCTATCAAATGCAGGTGGCGGGCATGGGCAATCGAGCTTGTGTCAAAGGCTTTCAATGCTTCGGCAACGGCTTCGGCATCTTCCCCACGCATCAGCTTGCCAATAAGCTGCTTTTGTCGACGGATGGCTTCTTTGGCTTTCAGCCGTCTACATTCGAGAATCTCCTGTTTTATTCTGTCACCGAGCGGGATGCTATCCAGCTGGCTCTCTGGCAGTTTGATCAATTGTTCTCCAAGTGCCTGGAGCGCGATCATTGCTTTTTTTATCCGGGTTTTACTACGGCCGGAGTTTTCCTCTTCGTGGTCATGCCAGTACTCGTCGCTGTTCACTGTTGTTCTCCAAAACGATCATTTATCAGTTCGACAACGGCCTGTATTGCCTGGGCTTCATCGTGTCCTTCCGTTTCGATGATAATAGACGTTCCGATAGATGCCCCCAGCATCATGACAGACATGATGTTTTTGGCATCAGCGGTTTTGGTTTCTTTGCTAATGCGGATAGTGCTCTCGAAAAGCGATGCTGTGGCTACCAGTTTGGCAGACGCGCGGGCGTGTAAACCCAGTTGATTGATAATCGTGACTTCCTGTTGTTGCATAGTATTTTTGTGGTTACGTGGTGTAGGTTGTATCTGGTTCAGCGGTGTCTGGAGCGGGCAGTTCCCGGTGCCGAATTTGAACATTGTCGTGCAGACGGCGGAACTGGTTACCGAGCTGTTCACAAATATAAACGGATCTGTGTTGGCCACCGGTGCAGCCAATGGCTATTGTCATGTAAGTTCGGTTGGAATCCTGAAATCTGGGCACCCAGGTTTTTAGAAAATCGGTAATATCCTGTAGCATTTTACCGGAGTCTTCTTGCGCCGATAAAAAGTCGATGACGGGTTGTTGTCGCCCGTTGAATTGCCGTAGAGAGTGATCCCAGTAGGGGTTGGGCAGGCACCGAACGTCAAAAACAAAATCAGCATCATTGGGTACGCCGTTTTTAAAACCAAATGACTGAAAGAGAAGAGAAAGCTCTTGATATTTGTGACCTGCCACTCTTTCCTTTATCGCGTTTCTAAGCTCGTACATGCCCATGCCGCTGGTGTCCAGGTTCAAATCCGCCAGTCGTGCCAGTGGAGCAAGTAGATGGGTTTCCGCTTCTATGGCTTCCCGAAGGGATAGCTCGGTACTGCTTAGAGGATGCTTGCGGCGCGTTGCGTCGAAGCGCTTCAACAAAGTCGTGTTTTGGGCATCGAGATAAATGATCTCGACTTGAACGTTGTTGTCAAGCAGTTGCTGGTATATGGAGTCGAAGCTTGGGATATCCTTCGATAGGTTTCGCGCATCGATGCTGACGGCGATTTTATGCAAGCGCTGCGTCTGGTTGACCAGTGCTTGTCCCGTTAACGGAATCAGCAGGCCGATGGGCAAGTTGTCTATGCAGTAATAGCCAACGTCCTCCAATACGTGCAGAGCTGTGCTTTTGCCTGAGCCTGATCGGCCACTGACGATAATGAGTTTCATGAGTCTGAGTGAATACCCTGTGATTAAGATGATTGGCCCGTATTCGCTGATGCTGATTACCGCCGTCCTTTTGATCGGACGGCGGTGCGCAAGTACCGGCTTTGTAACGTTGCACTGATCAGGAAGCCATTACAGTGTTGAACAGTTCTCCATTGTTTTTGCAAGCTCTAAGCTTTTTGCAAAAATCAGTCTGATTGAATTTTTCAGCGACCTGACTAAGAAGTTCCAGGTGTTGGCTGGTGGCCTCCTTGGGTACAACTAAAACAAACAGGATGTCGACAGGTTCGTCGTCAATTGCATCAAAGGGCACTTTTTCGTCAAGAATCAACAATGCTCCGATCACCTTGTCGGAGTCTTCGAGTCTGCAATGAGGTATTGCTATGCCCTGGCCAATTCCAGTGCTGCCAAGTCGCTCCCGGCTCAGTAAGTTATTGAATATCATGCTCTCGTCCAGTTCCGGGTATTGCTGGGCAATATAGCTTGAAATTGTTTCCAGAATACGTTTCTTGCTGCTCCCTGGAACACCTACTCGTGTGAGTTCCGGGCAGAGAATGGACTGGATGGTAATTTGGGTGTCAGTCATTTTGCATGTCTTGCCTGAATGAATGGCAATTATCTGCCTGTGGCTCCATGAGCCCGGTCTACGGTTTTTTCTTTATGCTTTAAAATCTGGCGATCTAGCTTGTCGGAAAGTGCGTCAATCGCAGCATACATGTCTTCGTTTTCGGAAGTCGCATGGATATCGGTGCCGCTTAGATGCATCGTCGCTTCTGCCGTTTGTCGTTGCTTTTCTACAGATAGAGTGACTTGTACGTTGCTGATGTTGTCAAAATGCCGCTCAAGCCTTTTAATTTTGTTAGATACATATTCTTTAAGGGCATCGGTTAGATCAACATGGTGACCAGAGATATTCAGTTGCATGCTTTACTCCTCTTTGTTTTTGGCCGATTCAGCTCTTCAGCCAGTCTCGGCCTCATCATCGATAAGTTCAACGACTGAGAACTTATCGTCTTGTCAGGAAGCGATTCGCTTCGCTTCCCTATAGATTTTATCGTTTTTGTTGACCGGTAATACTCATTACGTCGCTATAACAGTCTTTTTCTTTCGTTTGAGGGTGGGATTGACATTGCTTCTCGGTATTTGGCAATGGTTCGCCTTGCTACCTTGATCCCCTGTTCGCCTAACAGGCTTGCGATTTTGCTGTCGCTCAGGGGCTTCTTCGCTGCCTCTGCAGCAACCAGTTTTTTTATTATGGCTCGTATCGCCGTCGATGAGCATTCGCCACCCTCAGTCGTCGCGACATGGCTGGAAAAGAAGTATTTCAGTTCAAAAATGCCCCTCGGTGTGTGCATGTATTTCTGTGTGGTTACCCTGGATATGGTCGATTCATGCATGTCGACAGCCGTCGCGATATCATGCAACACCATCGGTTTCATGGCCTCTTCCCCATAGTCGAAAAAACCTTGCTGATACTCAACTATTTTTGTCGCCACTTTGAGCAGTGTTTCGTTTCGACTCTGCAGGCTTTTGATAAACCACCTTGCCTCCTGCAACTGGTCTTTCAAAAAAACGTTGTCGGCGCTGGAGTCCGCTCTTTTGACCATCGAGGCATAATTCTGATTGACCCGGATCTTGGGTGACACCTCGGCATTCAGCTCTATTTTCCATCGACCATTCTCTTTCTTGACGATGATATCCGGTACGATGTATTCCGGTTTTACATTGCTGATAGCTTCGCCTGGTCTCGGATTCAGTGACTGAATGAGTTGCATCACTGATTTGAGTGTTTCCTCTTTTAGCCGACTTCTTCTCATTAACTGGGCGTAGTCTTTATTGCCGAGCTGTGTGAGATAGTGACTGACAACCAGTTTTGCCTGTGGCAACCAGGGTTCTTCCTGGGGCAGCTGGTCAAGCTGAATCAGCAGGCACTCCTGCAAATTGCGGCTCGCCACCCCCGGCGGGTCAAAATGTTGAATGCGCTTCAATACCGCAGTCACTTCGTCAAGATCGAGGTCTGCCAGCTCCTCTGCCAAACCGGCGTGGATTTCTTCTACACTGACACTGAGGTACCCATCCAGACCGATAGAGTCAATAATCGCCATGGCGATGGCGTTATCTGTTTCCGTCATCGGGGTGAGATTGAGTTGCCAGTATAAATGATCCTGCAATGTCTCACCGGCAGAGTTACGAGAATCGTAGTCCATGTCGTCATCAGATGAAGTGGCAACCTGGGTGGGTGCACTCTGGTAAATGTCATCCCAGGCGGTATCCACTGGCAGGTCGTCGGGAATCGATTCTGCTGACCACTCTTCGCCGGGTGCAAAATCGGGCTCGTCGGTTAACTGAGTGGTTTCGTTATCCGGTGATGGTGTATCCGAGTTTGCATCAGGTTGTTCGTGACTGTTGCCGGACTGATCCACGCTGGATTTTGCAGAAGCCAACTCTGTCTCGTTTGCCTGTAAACTATGGTCATCCTCGGTTTCAAGCATCAGATTTGAATCCAGTGCTTCCTGGATTTCTTGTTGCAGGTCAAGCGTTGACAGTTGTAGTAAACGAATTGCCTGTTGCAACTGTGGCGTCATCGTCAATTGCTGACCCAGCTTAAGCTGAAGAGAAGCCTTCATCACCATATAGTCGTCACCATAGCCAAGATCGGGCAAAACTGTCCGAAAGTCACAAGAACTAATGTGTAAGAACTAATATAAGTCATAGCAACTAATATAAGTGTTTTGCCGAAATGCGCAAGAACAGGATGGGTTTATATGCGTTCGATTTACAGGCTTTTGTGTCACAAGTCAAAGATAGACACGTTAATAATAGATATGTGTCTGCGCTAACAGCCATCTAGGATTGAAGTGTGTTGCCCGCGTCAGCTCTGAAATTTGAACATCTGGTGCAAGGTGTTTTGCCGATGTGGCCTGGTACAATGTCATAGTCTGAATTCGTCGCCGAGGTATACATCCTTCACTTTTTGATTGTTCAAAATGGCCTGTGCGGATCCTTCGGCTATGATGTGACCGTCGCCGACAATATAGGCTTTTTGACAGATATCCAGGGTTTCTCTTACATTGTGGTCAGTGATGAGAATACCGATCTTTTTTTCTGTTAGCAGCGTGATAACGTTTTTGATATCGCTGACCGAAATTGGGTCGACACCGGCGAAGGGTTCATCGAGTAGGATAAACGAAGGTTCGGTTGCCAGTGCGCGGGCAATTTCAACGCGTCTCCGTTCGCCGCCGGACAAGCTCATGCCAAGGTTTTTTCGAATATGTGAAATGTTAAATTCGAGCAACAGGTCTTCCAGTTTTTCTTTTCTTTGGGACTTGTTCAGAGCTTTTCGGGTTTCCAAAATGGCCATGATATTGGCTTCGACCGAGAGCTTTCTAAATACAGACGCTTCCTGCGGCAGGTAGCCAATACCCTTGCGTGCCC
This sequence comes from Gammaproteobacteria bacterium, assembly GCA_002747055.1. Classification (GTDB taxonomy): domain Bacteria; phylum Pseudomonadota; class Gammaproteobacteria; order Pseudomonadales; family Oleiphilaceae; genus LZORAL124-50-18. The sequence goes on along the minus strand of PDSQ01000031.1, from coordinate 27,403 downwards.
GGCCATGCATTGGCAGGCTGGTGATATCTGTATCATTGACCAATATCGTCCCTTTATCTGCGTTGACAAGTCCGACAATCATATAAAAGCAGGTTGTTTTGCCCGCCCCATTCGGACCCAGCAGGCCGACAATTTCACCACTGTTGACGCGCAGGGATACATCTTTGACAACTTGTCTCTTTTTGTAGCTTTTGGCGAGTGTGCGTGCCTCCAGGCAATTGCGTTTCGATTGATCCATTCCGGGGTTGCCTAGTCAGTTGAGCCATTGTCGTCAGTGCCGATGATCGGGCGTCTGGTTTTTTTGGGGTGGAAAATCAGTTCGACCCGGCCACCAGGTTGATCCTTTTGGCCACTGCCTGTTGCTGTCACGACCCGATCTCTCGTGTGGTATTTGATGACATCGCCCTGGAATCTGTTTTGTCCCTGTTCTAGCCGGGCGTTCTTTTGCAAGGTGATGGTTTCTGTCGCATGGGTGTAGGTAATCTTGTTTCCAAATGCGTGGGTGGTCGCTTTGTTATCAGCCATTTTCTGCTGGAAATGGGCAGGTGAGCCCGTGGCATTGATTTCGATCAGGCCATAGTCATTGGCATAGATGATGACCGTATCCGCTTCCAATGTCGAACTTCCCTGTTTGATAATGACATCGCCGTTATAGGTGGCAACGCCTTTTTTTTCATCCAGCTCTGCGCTATCTGCCTTGATGTGTATCGGGGCATCACTATTGCTGCTCAAAGCCAGAGTTCCTTGTGCCATGCAGAACGCCAACAGCAGGACAAAAAGTTGAACGACATACAGCCTGCCACGGTCAGCCATGACTGGCTGTTTTTGTGATTGCGCGCTATGGCATTGTAAGCGGGAGGTATCGTGATTCATTTTGTTTGTTTGTCAGCGGATGTGGGATAGAAGGTTCCTTCAACCTGAGAGTGAAGTTGAATGCGCTTTTCTTTTAGCCATGCACTCATGCCGGTTGCCGTGGAATTGTTGTTGTTATCCGTTATTTTAACGGGTTGATCGGTGGTTATAAATCGTGTTTCAGTAAAAAGCACGAGTTCATCGGTGGCAAAAGAGGTGGTGGTTTCCGGTTCTCTGGGGTGAACCACGGTGACCGAGCCTTTCAGAAAAAGCTTTTTCTCCCCTTGAAAGTATTGTCCTAGGTTGGCTTTGACCAGCCAATGTGGGCTTTGGTCTTCAAATATGACCACTTCCGGCGAACCAAATATGGCCTCTTCCGAGTCCGGGAAATGCACCCCTTGTTTGGTCGTAAAAAGAACGGACAGGCGGCCTGCCTGATCATATTCGCGATAGGTTCCCGCTTCCATAAATGCATCCGGCTCTTCGTCAAAAAAATTTGGCATCGTTGATTCGGGCACGGGGGGGTCACCATTCCACGCAAGAAACAGTGCTATAGCGCTGGTCAGGGCCAATAGGCCGGTTTTGATTTGGCTGGTATACTTTTCCGCAAATGTCACAGATAACTCTCGTGGATTCCAGTCAGCCGGTCTTGTGCATCAAGGATCAGATCGGCCACTTCGCGTGCGACTCCGGTACCGCCTGATGTATTTGTGCACCAGTCGGCATGCTGCTTGACGAACGGGTGGCCATTGGCCACCGTGATACCCAGGGCAGCGGCTCGAATCGCAGGCAGGTCTGGCAAGTCATCGCCGATATAGGCGGCTTGTCGCAAATCGATAGCCAATTGCCCTATTAATTCTTTGAGTGCGACCAATTTGTCTTCGCGGCCCTGGATCAGGTGCTTGATACCGAGATCGATGGCTCGCTTTTCAGTCAAAGGCGATTGTCTGCCTGTAATAAGGGCCACGTCGATGCCATTGTTCATAAGCATTTTGATGCCAAGTCCATCCAAAATGTTAAATGCTTTCATTTCATCGCCTTTGGCGCTGAAGTAAAGCTTGCCATCAGTCAGCACGCCGTCAACATCAAATGCGGCGAGTTTGATCTGTCGGGCTTTTTTATAGAGTGATCTGCTGATCATTTTCAACCTCATCCTCACCAGTTATATTCTAGATAACCCCCGCTCGCAGAAGGTCATGCATATTGAGTGCGCCGACTACATGATTTTCGGCATCCGTGACAATAAGGCTGTTAATTTTTTTATCTTCCATTATGGCAAGCGCTTCGGCGGCCAGAATAGTGGCCGGGATAGTCGTGCAGTTGGGTGTCATCAATTCGTCGATGGTCGTCGCCCGAATGTCGATGTTTTTGTCCAGGGAACGGCGCAGATCACCATCGGTAAAAACGCCTACCAATTTATTGTCGTTATTGACAATTGCAGTCATACCCAGACCTTTTTCAGATATCTCGATCAGGGCGATTGACATCGGGGTGCCTGTTGCAACCTGAGGGATCCGTTCCCCGTCATGCATGATGTCCGCCACCTTTAGCAAGAGTCGTTTGCCCAGGCTGCCGCCCGGGTGTGAAAACGCAAAATCCTGCTCACTAAAGCCCCTCGCTTCGAGCAGCGCGATGGCAAGTGCGTCGCCCATGACCAGTGTGGCTGTAGTGCTCGAACTGGGTGCGAGCCCCAGGGGGCAGGCTTCCTGTGCCACACTGACATCCAGATTGACAGCGGCTTCGTTGGCCAGTGTTGATGATGACGCGCCGGTCATGCTTATCAATGGCGCTCCCATTCGTTTGATCAGCGGCAAAATGGTAACGACTTCAGTCGTGTTTCCCGAGTTGGATATCGCAATAACGACATCATCAGTTGTGATCATTCCCAGGTCACCGTGACTGGCTTCCCCTGGATGCACGAAAAACGCGGGTGTGCCGGTGCTTGCCAGGGTGGCAGCAATTTTATTGCCAATATGCCCGGACTTTCCCATGCCGGTGACTACCACTCTGCCCTTACAGTGAATAAGAATATCGCAGGCTTTGGCGAAAGCGTCGTCGATGCGGGGTAGCAGTGAGTCGATGGCTGACCGTTCAATTTTTATCACTTTTTTAGCTGAGGCGATGAAGTCAATTCCGTTATTCATGGTTCACTCTGTCAGTTGTGTCAGTCTACTCGATACCTGGTAAGGCGGCTGTAGCCGCAGTCTGATATATCAGTAAAAGATACGCGGCATACGCAGCGAGCATCACCCCACCTTCAGCTCGGCTGATTTTTCCTCTGCGTTGCATGGCATAGGCGAAGCCCGCGACCAGCAAGGTCATGGCCAGCATATAGCCATAATCTCGGTACAAAGCTATTGACTCCAGCGGTCCGGGGTTAATCAATGCAGGTAGTGGCAAAACTGTGAGTAAATTAAACAGGTTTGAGCCTATGACATTGCCAAGAGCGATATCATGATGTCCTTTGAGCGCGCTGGCGATCGAGGCCGCTAGTTCGGGCAGGCTGGTGCCGACAGCGACAATAGTCAGCCCGATAATCAGGTCGCTCACGCCCAAGAATGCCGCCAGTCCGGTGGCGCCCCAAACCAGCAGTTTGGAACTGCCGACCAAAATGGCTAGCCCGATTACAAACCAGGTGATCGCTTTCGCGGTGTTCAATTCGGGAATCTCTTCCAGCTCTTCGTCCAGTTCGGGTGCCTGCTCCCCTTTGCGGGTGAGCGCAAACATTGACAATACCATCAGTACCAAAAGGAATATGCCGTCAAAAAGAGAGAGTGTACTATCGTAAAGCACCACGAGAGCAAGTAGTGAGACGACCAACAGGATAGGCATTTCCCGCTTTAGAACCAAAGGTTTGATGGGCAGTGGCGCAATCAGCGCGGTAACGCCAAGCACCAGCCCTATATTGGCTATATTGGAGCCGATGGCATTCCCGGCCGCCAGGCCCCTGGCATCTTCCAGGGCGGCCGTGGCTGATACCAGCATCTCCGGCGCCGAGGTGCCAAAAGCCACCACGGTGAGCCCGATAACCAGTGTCGACACTCCCATATTCCGGGCAATAGACACGGACGAATTAACAAATTGATCGGCACTCCATACCAACAGGGTGAGACCGCCTGCAATGGCGGCAAAAAACAGAGCTAAATCCATAGGCTATGCATATTCAGGTCATATTCAGATTGTACGTATTACAGTAACCGGCCATTAGCAACCGGCGCGTTCAAGTAGCAACTTTTTACTGCCGCGGCCTTGGCTAATTGCAGTTAATCTGTGTTCCCATACCAGGATTGCTAATGATATAGTTTTACGCAAGATAAGCAACCTGGCAAAACGATTTAGTCGATAAGGAGAGTTGTAGTGGGGCAGACCCTGGGTAACTATTGTGGAGCGTATTTCGATCGAAGCCGGCGGTTTTGGCTATTCGTGCTGGCAGTGTTTTTTTGTCAACCCGCTTTGAGTTACGTGAATGCGCCGGAAGTAAAAAAAATTGTTGAAGAAAATACCCAACAACTGGTCGTTGAGCTTGAGAAGTCACGCGATCTTTACTTTACCGAGCCGGCCAGATTTTATTCTGAAATGGAAAAGGCACTGGAAGAGGTGGTTGACTTTCGCAGAATAGCGGCGCGCGTTATGGGCCGGTATGCGCGACAGGCTGACCGAAAGCAACGGGATTTATTCGTCGAAACATTCAAGGTAAGTCTGTTTTCGACCTATGCGCGGGCTTTGGTGGAAAGTGGCGATTTCAAAATTGCTGTGCTGGACGCGAAAATGATTTCGGCGAGAAACGATCGCGCATCCGTTGCACTGCAAGTGACCTCGGAAAACGGGAACACCTATCCGGTGGTTTATTCCATGTACTTGAGTTCACAGCGCGATGTCTGGCTGTTGGAAAATATGATTGTCAACGGTGTCAACCTGGGGTTGGCCTTTAGAGATCGATTTGAAGAGGAGGTTCATCGTTACAAGGGGAATCTGGATGCCGTGATCGCAAACTGGAATGCTGATCTGTCGGTGGCCTCACCAGGTAACCAGTGAGTTCTGGCGAGAAATGATTAAACTTTTGTTGATTGGTCGGAATTTGGGTATGATTGCCGCCCGCAGAAGACTTGTATTACAAAAACAGGTTACTTGGTGGATGTTGTTTTTTGGGAGAGGTTTTTTTGATGGATGCAGATGAAGTGAAACAAAAAATCGCCAGCCAACTTAAAGACTGTAAAGTCTTCGTGGCGGGTGAAGGGGCGAACTACAGTGTGACTGTCGTGGGCGAAATTTTTCGTGGCTTGAGCCGAGTTAAAAAACAGCAACTGGTCTATGGCTGTCTCGCCCAGGACCTATCTGACGGAACCATCCATGCGTTGACAATCAAAGCCATTACGCCAGATCAGTGGCAGGCCTAGTCCAAGCGGGTTCTCCTCAGCATTTTTGCCCGACTTCGTACCAGATTGACCATAATCTTGTACGGTCAGTGTGATATCTAATGTACTGACCAGGCAACATCGACAGACTGAACCGAACTGGCCTTTTGGCCAATTAATCTCAATTAACGTAAATGACTGGCTCACCAAGGAGCATGAGTGGATAAATTACTGATTACTGGCGGCCAGCCGCTGGATGGGGAGATCCGAGCGTCGGGTGCGAAAAACTCAGCGTTACCCATATTGGCCGCTACGTTACTTGCCGATGAGCCGGTGACAATTGGCAATCTGCCGCATCTGCGGGACATCACGACCATGATCGCGTTGTTGGGGCGGATGGGGGTGAAGCTGCTGATTGATGAAAAAATGCGTGTCGAAGTTAAAGCGAGCGCGATTGATGCATGCCGCGCGCCTTATGAGCTAGTGAAAACCATGCGCGCGTCCATTCTCGTATTGGGCCCTTTGCTGGCTCATTTTGGTCGGGCTGAAGTTTCGTTGCCAGGTGGTTGTGCGATAGGCAGTCGACCGGTTGATCTTCACCTGCGTGGACTCGAAGCGATGGGGGCAGAGATTGAGGTCGAGCAAGGTTATATACTGGCCAGAAAAAACGGGCGCCTCAAGGGCGCGCATATTTTCATGGATACGGTGACCGTTACCGGAACTGAAAATCTGCTGATGGCAGCGACTCTGGCTGCCGGCAAAACCGTGTTGGAAAATGCAGCCAGAGAGCCTGAAGTTGTTGACTTGGCAGAATTTCTTATTGCAATGGGGGCGGATATCTCGGGCCATGGTACGGCCACGATTACCATCAATGGTGTGCCGAGTTTGCAAGGGTGTCGTTACAATGTGATGCCGGACAGGGTTGAAACGGGGACTTATCTGGTGGCAGCCGCAGCGAGTCGGGGTCGGGTAAAAGTCAAGGATACCGACGAGCATCTGCTGGAAGCGGTGTTGTTAAAGCTGGAAGAAGCCGGTGCCTCGATCAGTACAGGTCGGGACAGTATTGAACTCGATATGAAAGGCAATCGTCCTAAAGCGGTGAGTGTAAAAACGGCGCCTTACCCTGCTTTCCCGACTGATATGCAGGCGCAGTTTGTTGCGATGAATAGTGTTGCAGAGGGAACCGGTACTGTTATCGAAACCATTTTTGAAAATCGTTTTATGCATGTTCAGGAACTGCTCAGACTCGGAGCAAACATAAAACTGGAAGGCAACACCGCGATAGTATCAGGGGTGGAAACCTTGTATGGCGCGCCTGTTATGGCAACCGATCTGCGCGCCTCAGCGAGTCTGGTGATAGCCGGTTTGCTGGCCCAGGGCGAGACTCTGGTGGATCGGGTTTATCATATGGATCGGGGCTATGAGTGTATCGAAGAAAAGCTTCAGGCATTGGGTGGCAAAATACGTCGGGTGGCTGGCTAGTTTTAATGGTTGCTGGTGTTGGTAACAGGCCGGTGTCGATAACAGATAGTCAATGGAAAAACACAATAATTGAGTGAATCGGCATGAAGCAGAATCTCACTATCGCCCTGTCCAAAGGGCGAATATTGAAAGAAACCCTTCCGTTATTGGCGGGGGCCGGTATCGAGCCGGTAGAAGATATTCATTCCAGTCGTAAGTTAATATTTGATACAACAGCGGAGCAGGTAAAACTGATCGTGATTCGGGCAACAGATGTGCCGGTCTATGTTCAGTACGGTGGCGCGGATCTTGGTGTTACCGGCAAAGACGTATTGATGGAGCACGGCGCTGAAGGTATTTACGAATTACTGGATCTGGGCATCGCTGAATGCCGACTGATGACGGCCGGGTTGAAAAATCAGGCAACACCCGGGGGCCGGATAAAAGTGGCGACCAAGTTTGTCAATCTGGCTAAAGAGTATTATTCGCAACAAGGAATTCAGGCCGATATTATCAAGCTTTACGGTGCGATGGAGCTGGCCCCGATCCTTAATCTGGCCGATGAAATCGTTGATATTGTCGATACCGGCAATACACTTCGGGCAAATGGCCTGGAGCCGCGAGAGCTGATTCATTCGATAAGCTCCAGGCTGATTGTCAACAGCGGGGCGATGAAAACAAAGCATGGTTTGATTACTCCTATTCTGGAGCAGGTCTCTGTTGCCATGGCTGGTTCCTAGCGAGCGTCTTTGGTGTTGTTGTGTGATACGCCAAAATGTGCGCGCGATGAACTCTATTTGCCCTCGCTGTGTTATATTGGCATTGTTTCAGCTTTAGCAAACCTTGATACATCAAAACTCCTTGATTTATTGGATTTTCATCATGATTAACGACAGTTCCACTTCTGCGACAGCCACGACCACTTCTGCCTTTGCAATTAGACGGCTCGACTCGGGGCGTAGCGATTTTCATCATCAGCTTGATAAACTGCTGGCATGGGATGAAGTATCGGACGAGCAGGTCAATCGCACGGTCAAGCAGATTATCAGTGATATCCGCAGTAAAGGGGATCTAGCCCTGTTGGAGTATACCAATCGCTTTGATCGCGTCGGTGCGGCAACTGCAAGTGACCTGGTATTAGGCCGGTCAGTATTGCAGGAGGCTTTAGGTGGTATACCTGCCGACCAACGGCAGGCATTGGCAACGGCGGCGGGCCGGATTCGAGCCTATCATAAAAGGCAAATGCAAACGTCCTGGCAATACCAGGAAGAGGATGGAACTGTACTTGGCCAGCAAGTGACGCCAATGGATAGTGTCGGATTATATGTGCCGGGCGGCAAGGCGGCATACCCTTCTTCCGTGCTGATGAATGCTATTCCCGCAAAGGTGGCGGGTGTCAAGCAGCTTGTGATGGTCGTGCCAACACCGGATGGCGTAAAAAATGAGTTGGTTCTGGCGGCCGCTGCGGTGTGCGAAGTGGATTGCGTTTTCACTATAGGTGGTGCCCAGGCCGTCGCCGCGTTGGCTTACGGAACCGAAACCATACCCGTTGTGGATAAGATTGTCGGGCCAGGCAATATTTATGTGGCGACGGCCAAGCGTGAGGTATTTGGCAAAGTGGGTATTGATATGATTGCCGGGCCATCCGAAATTCTGGTGATCTGCGATGGTAAAACCGACCCTGACTGGATTGCCATGGATCTGTTTTCACAAGCGGAACATGATGAAGATGCCCAGCCGATTCTGGTCTCGCCCGATGCGGAATTTATCGATGCCGTGCAGCGTAGTATCGGGCGTCTTTTGGGTGGCATGCCGCGGCGTGGAATTATTGAAAAATCCTTGGCTAATCGAGCGGCTCTGATAAAAGTGGCTGATCTGGATGAAGCGGCTGAAGTGTGTAATCGAATTGCTCCCGAGCACCTGGAGCTTTCTATGGAAAACGCCGACGGATACGCCAGCAAAATCAAACACGCCGGTGCGATTTTTATGGGGCGCTATACGGCAGAAGCTCTGGGTGACTACTGTGCCGGACCCAACCATGTTTTGCCGACCTCCGGCACTGCCCGCTTTTCTTCGCCACTAGGCGTATATGACTTTCAGAAACGCTCTTCCATAATCGAGTTTTCCAGGCGGGGGGCGAGTGAAATGGGCAAAGTAGCTTCGATACTGGCGCGGGGAGAGGGGCTGGAAGCACATGCCCGGTCAGCCGAGTATCGCATCAACGAAGATAGCGAGCAGACGTAAAATGAACGGGAACAGCCAAAAGCGGTCTGTCGGTCAGCTGGTTCAATCTCTCGTCAGACCCGAGATCGTGTCGCTCAGCTCCTATCATGTGCAGCCCGCTAATGGTCTGGTGAAGCTGGATGCCATGGAAAACCCCTTTGCCTGGCCCGGTGATCTGGAGCCTGAATGGCTGGAGGTGTTGAGACAAGCGTCGCTGAATCGTTACCCGGATCCGGTGGCAACTGAATTGTCGCACTCTATTCGTGCTTACTTCGACGTTCCCGATAAGTTGGGACTGATGCTCGGGAACGGCTCGGATGAGTTGATTCAGATTGTCGCTATGGCTGTCGCGCAGGCAAATCGGACTATCTTGGCGCCTGAGCCTGGCTTTGTTATGTATCGAATGATCGCCACATTTGTCGGTATGCCGTATGTCGGTGTGCCGCTGACGCAAGACTTCAGTCTGGATCTTCCGGCGATGTTGGCGGCCATTCGTGACACCCGGCCTGCGCTTATTTTTCTGGCGCAACCGAATAATCCTACAGGCAATGTATTTAGCGTCGAGGCGACCAGGCAAATTGTCGAGGCGAGTCAGGGACTGGTCGTGATTGACGAGGCTTATCTGCCTTTTACCGAAAGCGATTTGTTATATTTGGCATCGGATTACGATAATGTCCTGGTGATGCGAACTTTTTCCAAAATGGGCCTGGCTGGGCTTCGTCTCGGAATTCTGATCGGCAATACAGCCTGGTTGTCCGAGTTTGACAAGGTCCGGTTGCCGTACAATATCAATTCGTTAACACAAATGAGTGCCAGGTTTGCGCTCGCTCATGTTGGTGTCTTGCAGCGACAGGCAGAACAGCTCCGCAACAACCGTAATTCTCTCTTTCGGCAACTCTCTGAACTCGATGGGGTAGAGGTTTTTCCCAGTGACGCCAATTTTATTCTTGTTCGGTTGTCTGCTTCCCAGCCTTTTTTATATTCTGCAAGAGAATCGTTTGACGCAATGAAACGTGCTGGGGTGCTGGTCAAGTGTCTGGATGGTGTGCATGCTTTGCTGGATAACTGCCTGAGGTTGACGGTTGGCACGACAGAAGAAAACGCGAAAATGATGGCGGCACTGAAAGCGGCGTTGTCACCTGTCGGAACAGCCTGAGGAATCGTACTATGCCCGCTGATCTGAATGAATTGGTTCTCGCCTGCAACCGCTGGTTGTCGCCGGATAAGATTAAAGACTATTGTCCGAACGGATTGCAGGTGCAGGGTAAAAGTCGGGTGCAAACTATTGTCACTGGCGTTTCCGCCAGTCAGAGATTGATCGATCGTGCAATTGAGTTAAACGCAGACTTGATATTGGTGCATCACGGCTATTTCTGGAAAGGTGAATCTGCCGTGATCACGGGTATGAAATACCAGCGTATCGCCGCTCTTATCAAGCATGATATCAGTTTGCTTGCTTACCATCTGCCGCTGGATGTGAACGATGAGCTGGGTAATAATGCAGAGCTTGGCAGATTGCTTGGCTTCAATATCACTGGGCCGCTGAGTCATGAAGGAGAGTTTGCTCTCGGCTTGACCGGAGAATTCCAAGAAGAAATGGGTTTGGCGGATCTTGCCCGAAAGATTGATCAGTGCTTGATGCGCCAATCTCTGGTTATTGAGGGGGTAGAGGGGGCTTTGGCAGAAAACAGATCGTTAACCAAAGTTGCCTGGTGTTCGGGTGCAGCTCAGGGGTTGCTTGAGCAGGCGTCCGGGAAAGGTGTGGATGTGTACATAAGCGGTGAAATTTCAGAACCCACCGTTCATATGGCGAGGGAGCTGGGTGTCCACTATATCGCTGCCGGGCACCATGCCACCGAGCGATATGGCGTCAAGTCGCTCGGCGAAAAACTGGCCGATTTATTTGATATTCAGGCTATTTTTGTCGATATGGACAATCCTGTCTAGTTGGTACCGCAGCATCGTTGTCCCGGCTGGATGGGGGGTTAGCGTTTTGTCCGATAACAAGGCGGAATGCATACATAAACTAGCTATTGATCTATGGTTAGCAAAAAGGTGGTATTTGCATTATGACTCCAATAGAACGTTATCAATTGGATTTAAAAAAAGACGGTTTCAGCCATGACAGCGCCCAGGAATATGCAGTTAAAAAACTGGATGACCTTTATCACCGATTAATCGCAGCGGAGTCTGCGAAGCCGAAAAGCAAGTTTGGTTCACTCAAAGACCGTTTGCAAAAAAAGCAACCGGTACCTGAAAGAGGTTTGTATTTTTGGGGCGGGGTAGGCCGAGGCAAAACCTATTTGATGGATACCTTTTATGACAGTCTGCCCTTCGATCGGAAAATGCGTGTCCACTTTCACCGTTTTATGCAACGGGTACACCATGAGTTGAAGGGGCTGGAAGGGGTTAAAAATCCGCTAAAAAACATTGCTCGGATTTTTGCCGGCGAGGCTCGGGTAATCTGTTTTGACGAGTTTTTTGTTACCGATATTGGTGACGCTATGATTCTGGCGGGTTTGTTGGGAGAGTTGTTCGCCAATGAGGTGTCCCTGGTTTGTACATCCAATATCGTACCGGACGGTTTGTACAAGGACGGATTACAGAGAGCACGCTTTTTACCTGCTATTGCTCTAGTCAATCAGCATACCGAAGTTATCAATGTCGATGGCGGTGTTGACTATCGTTTGAGAACACTCGAACAGGCCGAGCTTTACCACTATCCGCTGGATGCGGGCGCGAAGACCAGTCTGGAAAATAGCTACGAAGGTCTGGCTGTCGAATCGGGTGATCATAATGTCGAGCTCGAAATCAATAATCGCGTTATCAACGCAGTCAAATGTTCAGATGATGTGGCCTGGTTTGAATTTGCAGAATTATGCGATGGTCCGCGTAGTCAAAACGACTACATCGAGCTTGCCAAGGAATTTCATGCCGTACTGATTTCGAATATCCCTGTGATGGGAGGCGACACCGATGACCAGGCGCGTCGTTTTATTAACCTGATCGATGAATTCTATGACAGGAACGTGAAACTTATCGTTTCAGCAGAAGCCTCGATAGATACTTTGTACCAAGGTGGCAAACTGAATTTTGAGTTTGAACGAACCGAAAGCCGACTTTTGGAGATGCAATCTCACGAGTATCTGGAAACGCCGCACAAACCTTGAACCGGGTCGATTGGTTTTCCTTCCGAGAGAGTTCTGTCAGGCCGCGCTTATCTGTATAGATCGAGCGTGGCCTCGATACGTACGGTATTGGTAACCGGTTACAGCATTTCTATTGCCATTGCCGTGGCTTCTCCGCCGCCAACACAAAGTGACGCAATACCTTTTTTGCCCTGGGTTTGTTTCAGCGCATTCATCAACGTAACCACAATACGCGAACCTGTTGAGCCAACCGGGTGACCTTGTGCGCAGGCGCCACCATAAATATTGACTCTTTCAGGGTTCAGTCCCAGCTCTTTGATAGGCATCATCGCAACCGTTGCGAATGCTTCGTTGATTTCATATATGTCTACATCGTCTTTGCTCCAGCCGGTTTTTTCCAGCAGAGAGCGAACGGCATACACAGGCGCGATGGTGAATTCTGCCGGTTGTCGGGAGTGGGTAGTATGGGCAATGATTCTGGCCATTGGTTTAATGCCGCGTTTTTCAGCTTCGGATTCTCTCATGATAACCAGGGCTGAAGCGCCGTCAGAGATTGACGAAGAGTTGGCGGCAGTGACTGTGCCATCTTTCTTGAACGCCGGACGCAGGTGTGGAATTTTCTCGATATCGGCGTTGAAGGGTTGCTCATCATCTTTTACGACGACTTCACCTTTTCGGGTTTTGACTGTCACAGGTATGATTTCCGGTTCCAGCTTGCCCTGTTCAATGGCCTGTTTGGCACGGGTGAGAGATTGAATGGCGTATTGGTCCATTTCTTCCCGGGTATAGCCCTTTTTATCCGCCACATCCTGTGCATAGCCACCCATCAGTTTACCAGTGTCGGCATCTTCAAGTCCGTCCAGGAACAAATGATCCTGAACCTGGTCGCCATGCCCCATGCGATAACCTTTACGCGCGTTGAGTAGAAGGTAAGGCGCGTTACTCATGCTTTCCATACCGCCAGCGACAAAAATGTCGTTGGTTCCAGCCTTGATCAAGTCGTGCGCCAGCATGGCTGATTTCATGCCTGATGCGCAACGCTTACCGATTGTGGTGGCACCTGTTGAATCAGGTAGCCCGGCCAGGCGCGCGGCTCGGCGTGCCGGGCCTTGTTTCAAACCGGCGGGCAGAACGCATCCCATAAAGACTTCTTGAATGTCGTCAGGTTGTAAGCCAGCTCTCGCTACCGACTCCTTGATGACGATCGCGCCGAGGTCAACCGCCGACAGGCTGCTCAAACTGCCCTGGAAGCTACCCATTGGGGTGCGGACGCCGCTGACGATAACAACATTGTCGTTAGAACTCATTTTTTTATTCCTTTTTTTTATATGACACAAAACTGTCTAGAAAGATCAGTTTAGCAAATTTGTTTGCATTGTAGTGAATAATTCCTTAGTAGAACACAAAAATAGTTTTATTGATATTGGTCTAGTTGGTGAATCGTGTCTATAGTTCGTGAAATTCTTTTTTTTTGGACTGATGGGGTAGTTTGTCTAATCGCGCGTTGATGATAGACTTGGCAGCGAATCGGCTTGCCAACGGCGCATCTATTGAGAGATCATCTCAATCTGATAAATCAAATTGCATCAGTCTTTAGCTTCTATGGATAGTGAGTTTGGTTTCTGCTGTTAGACAACAGGTCATTGATTACCGACTAAATAATAATATGACGGAGTAGCGTTCGATGATAAGAAAAACACTACGAGGGCACGACCTGTCCAAGTTACCTTTGGCTGTAGCGATAGCCGCAACGGTGTCATCGCCAGCCAGTGCGTTTCAGTTTTATGTGGGGGATGTGGAGGCCTCATTCGATACCACTTTATCGGCCGGTGCCGGCTGGCGGGTTTCTGATCGTGATACCCGACAATTGGCTCAAGGCAACCTGGGGCCTGAATATGGCTATACGACAACGGGGGCTTCTACGAACAACTATGATGATGGTAACTGGAATTTTGATAAGGGAGATGTCTATTCCCAGTTGGTAAAGGGTAATAGTGAACTACTGGTGAGCTACGACAATTATGGTAGCTTTGTACGTGTAAAATACTGGTATGACTTCTTGCTCAAGGATGGCGAGCTCGCAACCGACGATGTAGGCCAGACCCGGCCATTGAACGATCAGGCGGACGCCAATGCGTCAGGGGCATCGCTTCTCGATGCTTATGTGTGGGGGGACTTTGACATTGGCGACATGCCATTGAGTTTGCGGGTTGGCAAGCAGGTCGTGAGCTGGGGTGAAAGCCTATTTATTCAAGGCGGTAACTCCGTTATCAACCCGATCGACGTATCGGCTATCCGTGCCCCCGGGGCGGAATTGAAAGAAGCCTTTATTCCGGTCAATATGGTGTACGCGTCTTTAGGTTTGTCGGAAAACCTGTCGGTCGAGGCTTTTGTGCAACTGGATTGGGAAAAAACCCTGCCTGATGATTGTGGCACGTTTTTCTCGACAAACGACTTTGGTGCTGGTGGTTGTGGTCCGGTGCTGTTGGCGGGTCAACTACCTGACAGTCAGGCGAACGCTCAGGGCATTGCGGCTTATCGGTTCGCCGACAACGAGCCGGATGATACAGATCAGTTCGGTGTCGCTTTTCGGTGGTATGTACCTGAATTGAATGATTCCGAGTTGGGTTTTTACTTTATTCAGTATCATAATCGGCTGCCGATGGTCAGTGGGCGGATCAACAATTTACCGATTGGCGATACATTCCCCGAATACAATATTGTTTACCCAGAAAAAATCCAGAACTTTGGTATCAGCTTTAATACCAGTACCGAGTCGGGCTGGTCGGTTGCCGGCGAGGTGAGTCACAAGCTGAGTGTGCCCGTTCAATGGAATGCATTTGAGTTGATTTACGGCGGCCTTTCTTCCGATGCCAGTTTGCTCTATGAGCGTGAAGTTGCAAAGGTCGGAGGCAACCCAATGCCTCTGTTTGGTAAAGAGCTGGACGGCTTTGACCGGTTTGATATCTCTCAGATCCAGTTTACTCTGATCAAGTTCTTTGACCAGGTGGCGGGTGCCAGCCGTTTGACATTTGTATCTGAAGTTGGGGCGACTTACATACATGATTTTCCCGGTTTAGATGAAGCCAGATATGGTCGGGCCGGCACCTTCGGTATCGGGCCGACCGACGCCAGTACCTTGCTGGGTCGAGCGGTAAGTTGCGACGGGTCGGTACCTGGTACCAGTGCGGCCAACATCAACATCAGCAACTGTGTGAACGATGGCTATACCACCGATTTTTCTTTCGGTTACCGGGTTCGGCTGGTTCTGGATTACAGCAATGTGATCGCCGGGGTGAATTTGCAACCTGCCCTGGCATGGTCTCATGATGTTCATGGTACCGGGCCGGAGCCGGGTTCCAATTTTATCGAGGGTAGAAAAGCGATTGGCTTGTCTCTGAAAGCGACCTATCTTAACGCCTATACCGGATCTATTGGATACACCAATTACTTTGGTGGTGGACGATTCAATATGGTAAATGACCGGGATAATATTTCGGCCAGCGTTTCGTACTCATTCTAAATGTATAGCTAACTATTTCGCCTGATGAGGTTGATTGATGAATATAAAAATGAATATAAATAAAAAAATACTGGCGACTGGTGCCATTGCGCTTGCTTTCACGGCGGCCGGTCTACAAGCAAAGGTGTCATCGGAGGAAGCGGCTAAGCTGGGTACGGTGCTGACGCCTATGGGAGCAGAAAAAGCGGGCAACGCAGATGGAACCATTCCAGCGTGGACGGGCGGCATCGCAAAACCGCCGTCAAGCTTTGTGCCTGATTCGGGTTTTTATCCAGATCCATTTCCGCAAGACAAGGTGTTGTTTACGATAGATGCGTCGAATATGGCTAAGTATGCGGATAAACTGACTGATGGACAAAAAGCTCTGTTGACCAAGTATCCGGGCTATAAAATGCCTGTATTCGAGTCAAGACGGTCTGCGGCATACCCGCAATCTGTCTATGATGCGGCAAAGAAAAATGCCACCTCTGTCGAGCTGGTGGCGGGTGGCAATGGGCTTACCGCGTTTGAAGAAGCAACGCCATTTCCTGTGCCTAACAATGGGCTGGAAGTGATCTGGAACCACATTGTTCGATACCGTGGCGGCGCGACCAAGCGGAATATAGGGCAAGTAACTCCGATGGCGAATGGAGATTACAGTGTGGTCAAGTTTCAGGATGAGATTACTTGGAGAGACCGGCTGGCTGATGCGGACAAAGCTAAAGACGACAATGTGTTGTTTTACTTCAAGCAGATCATTACGGCACCATCCCGGTTGGCGGGTAATGTCCTGTTGGTTCATGAGACGATCGATCAGGTAAAAGAACCGCGTCGAGCCTGGGTCTACAATGCCGGTCAGCGACGTGTCCGTCGTGCTCCGCAAGTCGCCTATGATGGGCCGGGAACCGCTTCTGACGGCTTGCGAACGTCTGACAACTACGATATGTACAATGGATCGCCCGACCGTTATGACTGGAAACTGATCGGTAAGGTGGAGAAGTACATTCCTTACAATTCGTACCGAATGTCCTCTCAGGAACTAAAATACGATGAACTGGTTATGGCAGGTCATCTGAACCAAGACTATGCCCGCTATGAACTCCATCGAGTGTGGCAGGTCGAAGCAACGCTTAAAAGCGGCCAACGACATATTTATGCGAGGCGTGTGTTTTATATAGATGAAGATACCTGGAGTGCCGCTACCATCGACCATTACGATGGTCGTGGCGAGTTGTGGCGGGTAGCCGAGGCGCATTTGATGACGTTTTATGATGTGAAAACACCATGGTATGCGTTGGAAGTGCTAATGGATCTGCAATCTGGTCGTTATCTGGCGCTTGGTTTGATGAATGAGGAGAAAAAACCCTATACCTTTGGTACTACCAGGTCTTCCAAGGATTATACGCCGGCCGCGTTGCGCAGAGCGGGTAAACGATAGTCTGGTCAGCGCCACTGAGTTAGAGGACTGGTGGAACAAAAATGCCAACTCTTCGTATGAGAGCTGGCATTTTTTGTTGTGCTCGTTTCAAAACAGATAGCGGGTTCGGCGTTATTTTTGGTTTATTGATTTTGCCGGGGTAACGAGTCTTTGGATGTATTGTAGGTATAAGATTTCACAACACCGTTATCGTCAAATTTTATAAATAGATCTTCTGACTGTAATGGTTTGAATGCAGAATACTGATAATGAGCATAGGTCCATGTTATCAACCCGTTCTCCAAACCTCTTCTCCAGGGGACTCCAAACAGTCTCAGTACTTGCTCCTGGTTTGTTGTTCCAGACACGATCTGAAATACATTGCCTGATTCAAAGGTTCTTCCGACATTTGCACATGCCTGAAGCAGACCAATCAGACAAATTACGTACACTTTGTTCATGCTTCTTTATCCTGAATAGAATTGATTGTCTCTGCATCGAGAGGCGTGCCGAATAGCTTCTCTGTTTGTTCCTGTGCTTTTCGTTTTATCGAAGGTGTGACATGAGCCAGAATCGTGCTGATTGCGGCGACCATAATCGACAGGTCGTCAGTATAGCCGAGAATGGGTGTTAGATCCGGTATTGCATCTATCAGTGTAATAAAGTAACCCAACGCACCCAATACCACGCCTTTGGCCCAAGTGGGAGTCTCTTCTGCCCTGGCAGTATGATAAAGAACCAGTGAATAAAAAATGCCCTTCTGTCCTGCCGACCGAAATGAAGAGCCAATTTTACTCCAGAATCGGAGTTCACTGAATTTTTCTGGATGATTTTCGCTGGTCGACACTTCTGTTGAAGCCGTCTCTTGATCCTGTTGCTCGTTCATAATTCTGACCTGGTTGTATCATGGTTTGCTTGGATAGTTTGTCCAAAAACAATTTAGTCAATCGAGATGTAAAGTAAAGTGTGCAGCTCGCGAAAAAACTGAAGCAAAGAAATTAAAGGGTAGCCGTGTCCTTGGCTAGTTGATTGCGGATAAAAACACTTCAAGAAGCTGCCAAAGTGAATAATGACATAGAAATAACCTTAATCACAGGATGCATGGGGGAATTAGTCACTGAGGAAGAACCAGGTGCCAACAAAATATGGCTACAATAATATTCGCACCAGGCGTTTTTAGTTTGTTTGAATTCCATTTAGCTTACTATGTTACGGCTTTACTCGGTTAGTCAGGCTGTTGTTTATCATGCCTTCGGGCCCGAATAGCAGAGTGTTGGCGTATTCGAGCCTGTTCAGTCTTGTTTTTTGCGGCGGGTTTAGCTGCGTGGCAGAGACAGGTTTTGCATGCCCAGGAGCAGGCCAATGTTGTCACCGTGTTGAACCAGTAATGACAGGGTTTCGCTGTTCTTCGAGATCACGCCCTGAACGACAAAGGGCTGGCCGGCTACCTCCCCAAAACTGATCTGCAGCAAACCTTCGGCCACACTAGTCAGGCCGGTCGCTGGTGAGAGTGTTTGCTTTTTGCCCGGGTTTGTCACTTTCATGGTGGTTATATCCTGGGCTACCGAGGCAGTTGTCAAATGCAGTGTCGCGATACCGTTGTCATCGATACTGAGCGAGCTGCCGTCGTAGCTGGTCAGTTCGTTTGCATTAGGGTGAATGGCCAGAGTGTGCCCTTGAATCCGGTATTCCCGGTTTCTCAGTGAGTCAATTGAGCGATCGATCTCGGTGACCAGAATAACACCTTGCGAGTTTGTCGATGACCTGACAAATGCCATGGTTTGCGCTTCTGGGTTAGTGGCGCCGACTGCATATTCTGTGCCGGAATCAAGCAGTTGCACCCTGCCGAGATTTTTCCCGACTATGTCCTTTGCTGCTGGGTCATATACCTTTGAAATAGCGGGTTCAAGCTGAAGGGTAAACGTATCCGGAGACGATGCGATCATTGGCCGAGCCGCTTGTTGGCGGTCGCGGGCGCCCCGCAGTTTTTTATAAAAACCAGGAATAACGGTAGTGGCAGGGCCAGAAGCGATACTCCCTTGGCTGATCTGCCATTGTGATAGCGCCACGGAAAAGGTCAGAGGTGTGTCACTGGTGGCATCGAGCCTTTGTTCCATCGTGATGCTACCATAGGTCTTGCCGTCGCTGGCGGCAATCAGATCGGCTTGTTCAAGATTGGCTTGCAGATGCAACATGTAATTGAATTCAAAAGTGTTTTCCAGCACTTGATTTCTTCGGTACTTGTCGTTGCCGAGTTCCGTCAGGTCGTATATCCGTCCGGTACTGGCAGGGGCCGCCAGCAAATAGCTGTGCTCGGTACCACCGTATAAGCGAACAAGCAACGGGTTGGTCAGCCAGCCGCGCACCGAGTCACTGCCTTTTCCTGTGATGGTTTGGTATGGCGTTTGCCCGACGTTGAGGAACCCGCTGGTATTCAAATAGGAGTTGGCGGGTTCAGATGAAAAAGAGTTTATTTCATTGTCCGTGTTCTCGTTGGCGATAAACACTCTGTTGTTTGGCTGGCTTAGTGACAGTCTGGTATAGGGCAGATCACCAAACAGTGAGTGCGTGGTGACAGTGGTTTTCAAGCTGGTTTCGGTGAGTGTGGGATAGCTGTATTCTGTGCTGCCATCTTTCAGTCGTGCCGATGTTGATGTCGATACGCGATTGAACAAAACGCTGCCGAAGTCGGATCGCTCCGGTTCTCGTTGACTCAAGCCCAGCGAAAAAAACACCGTGTTGTACTCTGTCGTTTGGGTATCGAGGATGTCGGCGAAATCCAACTGGGTACTGATAGCGTCGACAAAGCCTTTGGCCAACACACTATCGATGCCGGACTCGACAAATGCCTGGAAGTCGCTTTCATTGGCCAGAAAAGTCTTGGCTTCCGATGCAGACAAGTTGCCGGGAATGAGGGTGTCAAAGTGCTGGGCGCCTTGGGCAATTTCAGACCAAATAAGCAAACGGGCTTCATTCTGGTTTTCGCATCCGTACTCTGTACCACAGGGTGTCAAATCGGCAAGATTCAGACCCAGATGGTTAATCGCCCGGAACAGTGATTCTATCAAGTAAGTGGAGATGATATTGACCTTGATGGTGCTTTTGTTATTCAACAGCGGTGCCCAAAGCAGGGTGCCATTGTCCAGCTCCGCTCTTATCAATACATCCATTCGATTCGGGATAGAGGGTGCGTGATTGAATAAAATGCTGTAGGTGTCGTCTGCATTTTCGCGCGTTGAGTAATCCAGCTTGATAGACCCGCTTGAAGTGATTGTCAGCGCGCGGGTTACTCGATGAACCGAGAGATGCCGAACCTTGATTGCCTGCTGTCCCCTGAACGCGTAAGCCCTGGCAGGAGTGAGTACGTTGAATAGAGAACGATTCCAACTTGCCTGCATCCCTTCCGTTGCCTGAACCGATACGACGACTTCGTTGACTTCCGGGTTGGCTTGTCGATTTGAATCGTCCGTTGTTTCAAAAGGTTCATCGGACTGGGGCGGGAACGAGTTTTCCGTATTTCTGGCACCGGAACTGGGAGCGTTGCCGTCGGCGCAGCCTATAATAAACAGATGAACCAAAAAAAACAGAGAGAGCAGTCGCAACGTCATCGCAGGTGTCCTTTGTGTTGAGGAGATAACCGTTCGAGGAGGTCGTTAGAACAAGCGAGTTTGATTGAAAATCAAACCCGCTGTTATCGAGATTGAGAACCCGTGCCAAAACGAATGCCCGGCGCTGGTCTAAAAATGGAGATTGACACCAAGATAAAAGCCTGAATCCAGGGTTTGGCGTTCGCTGTTATCGATGCCTGACCTGATATACCGGTAACCCAGGGTAGTATCGGCGTTTTGGATTATACGATAACGGCCTTCAAGTTCACACCAGCCAATGCCCTCTGCATCATCAAACGATGTAATGGAAGGTGCGTAATGCAATGCCCCCTTGACAGACAGCCCGGGCACTTCAGGGATATTGACAATTGCGTAGCCACCGAGGCCAAGGCCATGGCCGTCATGCTCCTTCTGATGAAAGCCCATTCCCCTGATGCCAATGCCTGTTGTGGTGGGCAGGTTGCCAATGACTGTCTGACCCTGAGCGTGTGCGTCCAAATGGTAAATATGGCGAGCGCCTTGGTGATACAGATAGCCGGCAGAGAAGTTTGCCTTGGCGATATCCGGGCTGACTGACAGCTTGAAATAGGCAGAATCGTCGCCCAGGGTCAATGCTGTTTCGATTGCCTGTGCCGATGCAAAGCCCAGACACAAGACAACCGTTGTCAGCACTGATGAAACTGAATGGTAAGCTATGTTCATCCCAAAACCTCAAATAGACATGATATTCCAATCTTCCAGGCGCGAATGGTAACGTTCTCCTCGTGCCAGCACAAGTTACACTCATTTTAGAATTAGCGGCTTAAGAAGCTAATCGTCGATCGTCGGACGATGACTGTTGAATGATGACGGTGGCATCTTGAACGCATTGCTCAGGTCACTGAGTTCATTGCTAATTCCATCGCAGACGATACGACATAAATCGAACACAAACGGTGCCCCGATGGAGAAAAATGCCTGATTGCTTGCCTGCCGGCGTTTGACCAGTCCTGCATTGCGTAATACCGAGAGGTGTTTGGAAATGTTGGGCTGACTGGAGTGGGTTTCTTCAGCGAGTTGGGATACCGATTTCTCGCCGTTTTGCAATGCGTGCAGCAGGGTCAGTCGCATTGGGTCGCCAAGCAGTTTGAAGCGCAGCGCGATTAGCTCCAGGGCTTGAGGTGTCAGTTCATGGTTTTGCGTCATAGTGCGAACTCTCGTTGAATGAATTCGATTCGGTCAATCTGAAAAATGATACAGACTATAACCAATTTCATATTGAATGTATAACTAATTAGTTATATAGTAATCCGCCTTGGTTTGTCGTATCAGTATTTTGCCCTGATATCAGGGTCTAGAGTATAGGGTGAGTAATAAAATGATTACTTTTAACAATCGTTTAAAAAATGCCGGAGAATCCGTGGTGATGTGGTCCATGTTACGGGCTAAATGGGTTTTCCGCATTTTGTTGGCAGCCGTGCTGCTTATTGGGGTTCAGATTTTCTGGATTCAGGTTGATACCGACCCGGAAAACATGCTTCCGCCCGATCATCCGGAGCGAGTGAAGCATGAGCAGGTCAAACATCGCTTCGGCCTGTCAGATATGGTAGTGGTCGGGGTGGTTAACCAGGATCATCCTGACGGTGTGTTCAATACCGAGTCACTTGCTTTGGTCGCCGATATTTCGGCATTCGCTTTGGGTATCGATGGCGTTGTTCAGAAAGACCTGATGTCCTTGAGTGCAGTTGACGATATCAAGCAACTTGGTTCCGGCACCATTCAGTTTCGCTGGATGATGGATCAGGTGCCCACAACGGGCCAGCAGGCGAATGCGATTCGTAATGCCGTAGCTCGTTTGCCTATGTTACACAATACCCTGGTATCCGGTGATGGTAAGGCGGCGGCTATTTATGTCCCCATTGTAGCCAAGCGGGAAAGCTATCGAATTGCGACTCAGTTGAGCGATTTTGTGGCTCAAAAAAATCCGTCTGATGAATTCTACATTACCGGTCTGCCGGTTGCGGAAGACACCTTTGGGGTAGAAATGTTTATTCAGATGGCAATGTCGGCCCCGGCGGCTGCCTTGATGATATTTGTTCTTATGTGGTTGTTTTTCCGCAATGTGCCCCTGGTTGCCTCGCCTATGATCATGGCGATGGCGGTCGTGATTATTACCATGGGCCTGATGATCGGCATGGGCTACACGGTTCATATCATGAGCTCGATGATTCCAATATTTTTGATGCCTATCGCTGTGGTCGACTCTGTTCATATCCTGTCTGAATTTGCCGATCATTACCGTGAGGGGGATGATGCTGAATCCACGATCAAGCAGGTGATGTCGAACCTGTTCAAGCCGATGTTATTTACTTCTATTACATCCTCGATCGGTTTTGCTTCGCTGGCACTGACCCCGATCCCTCCCGTACAGGTGTTTGGTTTGTTTGTCGCCTTTGGCATTATGCTGGCGTTCTTGCTGACTTTGACCTTTATTCCTGCCTATATCGCGAGCCTGAAACCGGATACCCTGCGTGCCTTGGTGAGCAATGCGCACGAAGTGGATAGCAATCAGGGGCGTTTTGCGTTGTTGTTGAGCCTGCTGGGTACGCGCGTTGTGCAATACAGAAAGTCGGTGATAGCTTTCTTCCTGGTATTGATTGGTGTCAGTCTCTGGGGCATACAGCAAATAACCATCAATGACAATCCGGTTCGCTGGTTTGCCCAGGGGCATGAAATCAGAGAGGCCGATCGGGTAATGAACGATCATTTCGCAGGCACTTATGAAGTTTATCTGGCTCTTGAGTCGGATCATGCAGAACGTAGTTGGCAGGTGTTTAAGAGTCAGGCCAAGCAGGTTACCCAATCCTCGTCCGAGTTAGCGCTTTGGTTGAGCCAGCAAATGGCGATGATTGACGCAGGGGACGAAGAGCCGTTCAGCCAGTTTATTACCCTGGCCGACAATGCGTTGTTTGAAACTGAATCGGAAACGGATGTGGCGATATTGGAGGAGCTGCTCGATATCGCATCGCACCAGCAGGCGCAGGCTCGTTTCTTCCAGCAACCCGAAGCACTGGCGTATATTAGCCGATTGCAGCAGCACCTGAAGGAAAGTGGTCTGGTGGGTAAAAGCAATTCGCTGGCTGATCTGGTGAAAACGGTTTATCGCGAATTGCAAGGTGAACAGGGCACACTGGCAATACCTGAAACTTCACAGGGTGTCGCCGATACCTTGCTCAGCTTCCAGGGTTCACATCGGCCACAGGATCTGTGGCATCTGGTCACCCCGGATTACAGTGCAACCACTCTCTGGCTACAGCTGAAATCCGGCGATAATCAGGATATGGAAGCCGTGTTGGACTCGGTCAATACCTTTTTTGAGCAAAACCCGTTGCCAGAAGGGGTGACCTCCAGCTGGGCTGGGCTGACCTATATCAATGTTGTTTGGCAGGATGCGATGGTCAATGGCATGTTGAACAGTCTGTTGGGGTCATTTGTTATGGTGTTTATCGTAATGGTGATTTTGTTCAGGTCGTTGATCTTTGGTGTGTTGGCCATGTTGCCGCTGACAATCACCATTATGTTTATCTACGGCCTGATTGGAATTGTCGGCAAAGACTATGATATGCCAATCGCCGTGCTGTCTTCCCTGACACTCGGCCTGTCAGTCGATTTTGCCATTCACTTCCTGCAGCGCAGTAGAGAGCTATATAGCCAGATCGGTAGCTGGCGGGAAACCGTATCCGAGATGTTCGATGAGCCGGCGAGAGCCATCGGCAGAAATGCTCTGGTGATCGCACTTGGGTTCACTCCGCTGTTGCTTGCGCCTCTGGTACCTTACAACACCGTGGGCGTATTTTTGGCGACGATTATGCTGGTTTCCTGTTTAGTGACGCTGGCGTTATTGCCCGCCATTATGGATATGCTGGGCAACAGGTTGTTTCCGGATCCACCCTTGCCGGAAAAACAATCAGCCTAGTGGCAATTTTGCGAATACAATGAATTGTGTAGAGATAACAGACTTTGGAGATAACAATGAAAATGATCAGTCGAATATGGCAATACCTGTTGATTGTGGTCGCCGCAGTCAGTATGGGCTTTGTTAGCCAGGCTCAGGCCGAACTCAGTGCAGAAGAGATTGTCAAAAAAGCCAATATTGCGGCGCTGTACAATGGGGCGGATGGCAGAGCGGAAGCGCGCATGAAAATTGTCGATGCGCAGGGGCGTACTCAATACCGTCAGTTCACCATGTTGCGAAAAGATATCGAGGATGGGGGCGATCAACGTTTCTATGTTTTATTCAGCCGACCCTCGGAAGTGGCCAGAACAGTATTCCTGGTGAACAAACATGCCGGCTCGGATGATGAGCGATGGCTCTATCTGCCCGGGCTGGACATGGTCAAGCGCATTGCGGCAGGTGACAAGCGAACCAGTTTCGTTGGCTCACATTTCTTTTATGAAGATATTTCCGGGCGGGATATAAAAGCAGATAGTTATCGATTGATTGACTCTAGTGGCGATCATTATGTGGTTGAAGCAACGCCAAACGATCCGAAAGCCGTTGAGTTTTCCCGTTATCTGATCACGATAGACAAAGCACATTTTTTACCCGTTAAGGCTGAATACTTTGATAAGACCAACACAGCCTATCGTCTGGCCGAGACGGTTAAAGTTGAGGTGATTGACGGTCATCCGACAGGCACACGCCTGATAATGAAAGACTTGCGCGATGGCGGTCAAACCCTGACCGAAATGCGTTTTATCCAATATGATATCGGGGTTCCCGACAGCGTATTTACCGAACGCAGTATGAGAACACCACCTAAAGACTGGATAAAGAGAAAGTAGCCCGTGATGAAAACCTCAACACTTTGGTTTGCTTCCGTTTTTTCGCTATTGGCTCAGTTAGCCTTACCTGCTTTTGCCGGGGATAACCCGGCACAGATTGAGGCTACTCAGGGTATGTCACAGCAAGACTGGTCTGATGACTGGGGTGATGGGTCCGATGACTGGGGCGATGATGCCGGTTGGGAGCAATCCGATGAAGCAACATCAGCGTCGCTGAATTGGCATGGCTTTGCTGAGCTGCTGTTCGGTGCGCGCGTGCAAAACAGCCCTGTCATCGATACTGATGTGACCGCCGGTGAAGCGAGAATCTGGCTCGGCGCCGATCGTTATTTTGGCGATTACTTTTTTTCCGCTCAGGGCGATTTGCTGGCCGACAGTGTTACCGACGAGCTGTCACTGTCTGTCAGGGAGCTTGCGTTGTCCGGTCGTCTTTCCGACACGATGGATTTTAAAGTCGGACGATTTGTTTCGACCTGGGGCACTGGAGATCTGTTGTTTCTGAATGATCTGTTTCCCAAAGACTGGCAATCTTTCTTTGCTGGTAGAGAGATGAACTATCTCAAACAGGCTGCCAATTCGGTCAAGGTCGGTTTTTTCCTTGACGCACTCAATATTGATCTGGTTTGGACACCGGTGTTTAGTCCAGACCGGATAATCGATGGTGAACGCTTTGGTTATTTCAGCCCGATGGCCGGGCAACTGGTAGCAGCCGAGCCGCGCCTTATCAGTGCCAAACCGGATAAATCCCTGGCCAATGGCGAGTTTGCCGTTAGAGCTTATGGGCGAGTGGCGGGGTATGAACTGGCCGGTTATGCCTATCGAGGTTTTTTCAAGCAACCTCTGGGGTTTGATAGTGCATTGTTATTGCCTGACTTTCCACGTTTAAACAGTCTTGGTGGCAGTGTGCAGGGAAATGTTTATAACGGAATATTCAACCTGGAAGCGTCCTGGTACGACTCAGTCAAAGACCGCAAAGGCAAAAACCCGCTGATACCCAACAGTCAGCTGCGATTTTTGCTGGGTTATCAACAGGAGCTGATAAAAAATCTTACCGGCTCGATGCAGGCTTATGTCGAATGGACAATGCAGCATGATGAGTTGATCGCAAACAGCCCCTTTCCAGAATATGAAGTGGATGAGTTTCGCCAGGTGCTTAGTGTCAGGCTGACTCATAGAGCCATGATGGACAATCTTACCAGCAGCCTGATGGTGTTTGTGTCCCCCAGTGACAAAGACTACTTCCTGATGCCATCACTGACTTATCGGGTCAACGATAACCTGAGTGGCGAAATTGGTGGCCGCTTACTTGGTGGTCGGCACGAACTTACTTTTTATGGTCAACATAAAACCAACACGAATCTATACGGCAGAATCCGTATGCGGTTTTAAATGAATGAAGGAGAATGACAGATGACAATTAACGAAGGCTTAAGGTTGTTAGCCGGCCTGTTTATTATTTTGAGCGTGGTGCTTAGCCATTTTGTACATGAATACTGGTTGTTTTTTACCCTGTTTATCGGTGCCAACCTGCTTCAGTCGGCATTTACCAAATGGTGCCCGGCTATGTGGATACTCGCTAAAATGGGATTGAAGAAGGAGGCTGTGGTAGAATAAGACACAGGCCAAGACGATAGCGGTAGAGGCGGATTTCATACTTAATAGTAAGCAGTCCGGATATAACAAGCTCACAATGTTGTATGTGAATTACAATAATGTGAGCTTGTTATTTAGTCCCCCCTGAAAAACACCCAACCTTATGAATTTTATTAAAAATTTCCCATTTCAGGGAGACAGATTCGACCAAAAATAGTATGCTGACTCCTTCACTCCTGGTCGAAAACGGAATAAAAATGCGTTCATCCTGCTCTGCCAACCACCCCCAAACCGGTTTTTTTGATATCACCGATCAACTTGATTCCAGACACCCTTTGATGGCGCTTGCCCAGGTGATCGACTGGACAGAACTCGAATCTGCCTTTGCACCTCTTTACAGCGACAAAGGACGCAAGGCC
>PDSQ01000017.1 GCA_002747055.1 Gammaproteobacteria bacterium | reverse complement strand
CGAGATAGACAGCGACAGCACCATTATTGAACCAACCAGCGGCAATACCGGGATTGGACTCGCTTTTGTCTGTGCCAGACTGCGGCTGCGGCTGATCCTGACCATGCCGGAATCGATGTCTGTTGAGCGCAGAAAACTGCTTGCTCACCTTGGCGCGGAACTGCATCTCTCTCCGGCAGCAGAAGGGATGCAGGGAGCAATGGATGCCGCCTGCCATCTGCTTGCAACAACAGAAAACAGTTATATGCCGGATCAGTTTTCCAATCCCGCCAACCCGGCTATCCACCGGGAGACCACCGCAGAGGAGATATGGCAGCAGAGTGGCGGCAAGGTGGATATCTTTATTGCCGGTATCGGCACCGGCGGCACCTTTGTTGGTGTTGGAGAAGGGTTGCGCAGCCATAATCCGGCAGTCAGCCTTATTGCTGTTGAACCTCAGGAATCACCCGTCTTGTCAGGAGGGGCAGCGGCCCCCCACGCCATACAGGGTATTGGCGCCAACTTTGTTCCCTCCATTTTCCGGCCTGAGCTTGCCGATGAAATCCTGCCGGTACAGAGCGAAATGGCCATAGCCACTGCCAGAGAACTTGCACAGCAGCAGGGGTTCCTCTGCGGGATCTCCTCCGGCGCGGCAGTATATGCGGCAAAACAGGTCGCGCTGCGCCCGCAAAACAGAGGGAAAACCATCGTTACCATACTGCCGGATACAGGAGAGCGTTATCTCAGTACCGCGCTCTTTACCCAGACAAAACAGAGATAGAATCTTCTTATAGAGACAGACTGGAAAACCCGCAATTTAAACAGCTTCGGAAGAAACCGATGGGCATATCTGCAAGATTTCTCAAATAAAATTGCTTGCTTATCTTAGAAATCCTGATTACTAGTTAGTTATCGGTTGCTGTTATCCGAAATACGGTTTGCAAATAGATGTTAACATCCCGGAGTTCCGTATTTCATGCCTTGTTGAGGCTGGAGGCTGTCTGCTCCAGCCATGCTGGTTTATCTCCTACTTTCCCCCCAAACATAAACAGTGAGTCCCTCTATGCTGTCGACCATACTGCCAAGCCGGATAAATGTGACAGGAGTTCTCCTTCTGCTCACAGCTTTTGGTAAAAATGATTCCGCTCAAAAAAAATTGTACTGAATATAAATTAATAGCTAAACCGGACGAACCGACTTGCCGATAGAAAACGATACATTACTATGTCTGGATCGTATAAGCAGTCATAATCAAAAAACCTGGGATAAACCGTAATGGGGAAGTATCTACATCTTCAGATATCCTTGTTTTTCGCGATGGGGACTCTTGTCCTCGTTCTGATTATGGCCCGCTATGCCTATAACAGCAGCTATACAGAGCAGGTAACAGATGTACGCCAGGCAACAATAGAGCTGATGGAGACGGTTGCGGAACCGGCAACCGTTGCCTGTTATCTTAACAAACAGGATATGCTCGAAGAGGTTGCCAATGGACTGGAGAAAAACAGCATTGTCTTCCATGCAAAACTGATTACCACGCAGGGAACCGAAGTCTCCGCAGGTCCGCCCCCCTCAGAAAACGCCACTGCCTATACCGTGCAAATGGTACTGACTTCTCCTTTTGCCAAAGGAAAGGTTGGCGATCTTATTGTTGTTCAGAATAAAAAACTTATTGAACAGCGGGCACACAGAACGGGCTGGACAAACGCCCTGACCGTTATTGCCGGCAATCTTCTGGTTGTGATTTTTGCTGCTTTTTTTATCAATTTCTTTCTCACCAGGGCAATCAGAAAAGTAGCCAGACAGCTCAGCACAATCAAACCTGATAGTGACGATCGACTCATCATTCCCAAAAGGCACCGTAATAATGAGTTTGGCCGCCTTGTTGATAAAATAAACTATCTACTGAACAAAACAAAACAGAAGGTTGACAGTGAACGTCATCTGCGCAAAGAAGTTGAAGAACTTCAGACAAAATATCAGAGAATTTTCGAGCATGCCTGCAGCGCCATCTTTATCTCCACCCCTGCAGGAGAGATAACGATGTCAAACATTGCCTTTCAAAAAGTACGGGAAATGGCAGAGAAGACTGATTATCCAAAGAAAAATATCTGCCAGATATTTGCCGACAGCAGCCTGGTTGAAGAGATGCTGCGCACAACGGTCAATACTCGTCAGGCTGTCAGCAACGACCTGCTTTTTTATAAGGAAGATGGAGAAGAGCGATGGTTTCATGCGGTACTCCTCTACAATGAAAATAACGAAAGTGGAGATGACGCCACCGTAGAAGGAATTTTCTACGATATAACAGATCGCTATATACAGGAAAAAGAGTCTCAGCGACAGGCAGAACGGGATCATTTAACAGCCCTCTATAACCGGCAGGGAGTAGAAAACAGATTCCGCCAGCATCTCGGCAGACGGGGGGGACAGGAAGATATGACCCTCTTTATGCTTGATCTTGACGGATTTAAGCAGATCAACGATACCTATGGTCATGATGTTGGTGACACGATTCTGGTAAAAGTGGCAAAACGCCTTATTGAATCATGCCGTGCGACAGATACTGTTGCCCGCTGGGGCGGAGATGAGTTTGTTGTTATTCTCTATAGCGGCTACAGCGAGGAAGACTGTTTC
>PDSQ01000016.1 GCA_002747055.1 Gammaproteobacteria bacterium | reverse complement strand
ATGCGTACTTCCTGTCCAGTCTCCTGAAGCTGACCGGCAAGTCGCAGGCCATTCCATGTGACATCGGTGTTATCATATGGCTCTCGGTTGAAAATGATCAGTATTTTCACGACTCTTCCCTCGTTTGCTTAAATAACTCTCAAGAACTAGTGCTGTTCATAGTGCCTACATTGTACAACTGATGTACGCCCATGCAAATCAAGTATTCTTGCTTGACATGCCTGTCTTTCCTGTTCACGACCAAATGCATTGGCTTGACTAGGCGCGAATTTGCGCAGTGGCAATATAAACCACAGTATTGTCAGTTTCTGCTGCGCGCTTGTTTGCATAAGCCACTTTCGCCGTTTTTGTAGCAGACTTTGAAGCCATTACCCGCGCATAGGGGGGGTCAGGTTCCACACATCTGATCGGTCGCAAGCCAAATCTCACGGACGACCTTCAGCACATCAGGCTGCTGATAGCGGGAAACCCGTCCTGGCTTTTTGCCTGAATGGTGGGACGCCGATGGGTGCTCCAACTTGCGGATCGCATACTTGCGTCTGGTAGCCACAAACGGAGCAGAACTCATCCAGAATACGACTTTTCTCCTGGCGTGAAGCCTGTTGGTAACGGGGGTAAATGGCTTGATAGTCAGTCTGCTTTTCTTGCCGTGTCATGGATGGGTAACCTCGTACGAATGGGTTACCTTTAATTTGAGGCAACGATTGTTTTTTACACGGTGCTTCGGTTACTTTTTATTTGAGGCAATTCGATCAATGCCTGACATGGTTATTTTACAATAAAAGTATGTTATGTTGGCTGCCCGGTCAGTCGACAGTGGCCTGAGGGCTGGTTGTGGCCAAAGTAAATACCAACCCGGGATTCCCATGAATCAAACACAGGTAGAAGAACCGTTTGTCAGTTTTCGTGAAGTTCAAAAAAGCTACGATGGTCAATCACTAATCGTCAAAAACCTCAATCTTGACATTGCTCCCGGTGAATTCCTAACCATGTTAGGCCCATCCGGTTCAGGGAAGTCGACCTGTCTGATGATGCTGGCCGGTTTTGAACCGGCCACCCACGGCACCATTATTCTTGATGGTCAGTCCATTAATAATGTTGCCCCACACAAGCGCAATATCGGCATGGTATTCCAGAATTACGCCCTGTTTCCACATATGTCCGTGCGGGAAAACCTGCTGTTCCCGTTGCAGGTGCGCAAGATACGGCCTGACGAGGCCGAGAAAAAAGTCAAACGGGCATTGGATATGGTGCAGATGGCTGACTTTGCCAACCGGCTGCCGGCACAGCTATCCGGTGGCCAGCAGCAACGGGCTGCCGTAGCGCGGGCACTGGTGTTTGATCCCACGCTGGTGTTGATGGATGAGCCACTGGGGGCACTGGACAAACAGCTGCGTGAACAGATGCAATATGAGATTAAACAGATTCACGAAACGCTGGGTGTGACCGTGGTTTATGTCACTCATGACCAGAGTGAAGCTCTGACCATGTCCGACCGTATCGCGGTGTTTAATGATGGCGTTATTCAACAGTGTGCCAGCCCGGCCGACTTGTACGAACAACCAGATAATGCCTTTGTGGCACAATTCATCGGTGAAAACAACCGACTAATGGGCACGGTGAAACAGATTGACGGTGACTACTGTGATGTGGAAATTTCTGATCAGCGTCTTGTGCGTTCGCTGAAAGTGAATGTAGAAAACGTCGGGGATGATGTAACACTGTCCCTGCGCCCTGAACGAGTACTGATTAAACCAGATCCGGGACAATGTCCAAATATTTTTGATGCCCAGGTAGATGAACTGATTTATCTGGGGGATCATGTGCGCACCCGTTTGCACATGGGCAGTGAAAACGACTTTATCGTGAAAATTGCTAATTCATCCCATCATGCCCGGCTCACACCGGGACAGACGGTAAAGATTGGCTGGATGGCGGAAGATTGCCGGGCGCTGGATGCCTGATTCATTAAAAGAGGCGAATCAATGAGTTTTAGTTTTCGAGTAAATTTCGGGACGGATACATGACTAAAGAGCAACAAATAGAAAATGCCTTAATTGCGAAGCTTCAAGACCTCAAGTATACCTACCGTGAAGATATACGCGACAAAGCCTCGCTTGAGAAAAATTTCCGCGAAAAGTTTGAAGCGCTAAACTACGTTAATCTTACAGATGCCGAATTTGCTCGCCTGCGCGATGAAATTGTCAGCGCAGATGTCTTCGCTGCATCTAAAACCCTGCGTGAGCGTAACACTTTCCAGCGCGAAGATGGCACACCCTTGCAATACACCTTGGTGAATATCAGAGACTGGTGCAAAAACGAATTTGAAGTCATCAACCAGTTACGGATGAATACCGACAACAGCCACCACCGTTACGATGTTATCTTGCTGATAAACGGCGTTCCTGTGGTTCAGATTGAGCTGAAAACGCTTGGTCTCACGCCCCGCCGAGCGATGGAACAAATTGTCGAATACAAGAATGATGTGGGCAATGGCTACACCAATACACTGTTGTGCTTTATGCAGCTCTTTATTGTCAGCAATCGTGACAATACGCTTTATTTTGCCAATAATCGCAACCAGCATTTTAGCTTCAATGCCGACGAGCGCTTTTTGCCCATTTATCAGCTTGCTAAAGAAGATAATACAAAAATCACCCACCTTCACGACTTCGCCGACAATTTTCTGGCCAAATGTACATTAGGCCAAATGATCAGCCGCTATATGGTGCTGGTCGCCAGTGAGCAAAAGCTGATGATGATGCGTCCGTATCAGATTTATGCCGTAAAAGCGATTGTTGACTGCATTCATCAGAACCGGGGCAATGGCTACATCTGGCATACCACAGGTAGCGGCAAAACCCTGACATCGTTCAAAACCGCCACCTTGCTCAAGGATAACCCCGACATTGATAAATGCCTGTTTGTGGTAGACCGAAAAGACCTTGATCGTCAAACTCGTGAAGAATTTAATAAATTCCAGGAAGGCTGTGTTGAACAAAACACCAACACTGAAGCCCTGGTGCGGCGTATGCTGTCGGACAATTACGCCGATAAAGTTATTGTTACCACCATACAAAAACTGGGCCTTGCGCTTGATGAAAACAGCAAACGCAATAAAAAGCGCAAACAGAGCGGTAAACAAACCTACAAAGAGCGT
>PDSQ01000047.1 GCA_002747055.1 Gammaproteobacteria bacterium | reverse complement strand
TGATCACCGCGCCGGAACTTAACAAGGCCACTTTCCGGCGCATCAATCCGAATCAGCCGGTCATAATCATCGGGTGAACCCACCAGAAAACGCAGAAAGGCGGTGAGGGCAGGCTGATGGAAAAAACGCGGACTCGCAGCGGCGGTAAACTCCAGCGTAATCGTCAACACCCGCAGCGGCAACAGCGACTCAATGGGCAACGCCGCCGCCCCGCTCGGCACCGGACTCACAACACCACCGCCTTCGGAAAATGTGCGACCCGTTGATTATCGACCGTATGTGACACCTTGCGACAAGCCAGACAGAGGTGGTAGAAACGAATATCGTCACCGTCCTCCGTCCATTGTTGTAAGCGTTTTTTCAACGCTAACAGCGCCTTGTCATTATGTACCGTAATCTCAAATACGGATTTCTGCACCCGCAACCCGTACCGCTCCAGCTCGCGGGCAACGTAGCGGCGGGAACGGTTGTCCTGAATGTCGAAGCAGGTGAGGTAGGTGTGCATGGGTTAGCTTTTCAGGGTTGGAACTTCACCCGTTTCCCAGAGGCGTTTTAAGTTTTGTCTATGGTTATCTTCTTCATCATCATTTTTCTCAAACCATGCAAATCCCTTTTCCTCATTGTATGCTGATTGTTCTTTTTCTGTTAAAAATGGATAACAGACCGGGGGGAATCTTTTGCTGTTAATAGCCTGTAAGTCAACATCGTTAAGGGCACAAATGTGTTTTAGTGCTCTTTCATTAACTAATGGAACTAATGGTTTCTCCTCGGTTGTTGCCAGGGTTTTGAGGTATGGATATATCCCGTCAATATTGAATGACTGCTCATTGTCTGAATCCAGCC
This sequence comes from Gammaproteobacteria bacterium, assembly GCA_002747055.1. Taxonomy (GTDB): domain Bacteria; phylum Pseudomonadota; class Gammaproteobacteria; order Pseudomonadales; family Oleiphilaceae; genus LZORAL124-50-18. The sequence goes on along the minus strand of PDSQ01000047.1, from coordinate 1,815 downwards.
CCTCCGGTGTATAACGTTGTTTCCGGTTTCGCAATACTATGTCTGTGACGGAAAGTTTTACATGCCCCAAGCCCAGAGGTTTACCCAATCCGATCCGGTGAACATAATTGTCCGAAGGAGTCAGGCTCCTGAGCAGCAACTCCAGCTCAACCGGTGAAAGGTTTTCAAACTGAATATCAAATGTGAATGTGACATCCTTATTCAAGGGGCGACAGCGCATACGCATGTTTTGCCGTTCTTCTGACCGGCTTTCCCAGTGATATTCTGGTTTATCCCTTAATGCTTCGGGGTGCGGGATATATTGTTTCCTGCCATTGGGCTTGTGTTTGGTTAAGTCCAGACTTTTCTTGGACAAGCCGTTTTTCATTTTTGCAGAAAAATACATGGATGGGGAAGGTGGGCTGGGTGAATTAAGAATTTTCAGTATTTTGGGTTCAGAACAGCAATAACTTATATTGCGTGACTTCGCATCAGAAAAGCGCAGCCTTGAACTAAGGTTTTTAGCAAATTCCTGTTTGATTTTTTCCGGGTTATCTTCAACCACACCAAACAACCATTCTGCCGGAGTCAATGCAGAGCGTTTATTAGCGACAGACCAGGGAAGCGCATTTAGATTATCGTTATTTTCCAAAGCAAATGCTGTGCCGACGGACCCGGATACTGGTTTGCGCCATATCTGGGAATAAGCCATTTCTATAACGGTAGAGTTGGATTTACGGTAAAACACCAAGTCACCGTCCAGCACATGAGGAACAGGGACGGCTTTTTCACCATCTTTGATGACCTTCATGCGGCCTTTATGCTCTTTGTATCCTTTGGGTAAATGACAAAAATCCGGTTCTTCGAGATAACGCTGTTGCAGTATACTCTGGAACTCCTCAACCAGACCGGTTTTCACCCGGACGCAATCTTCCACCAATACCTTCCCTTCCGGTCTGAATCTCAGACGCAGTTCCCTATGTTTCTGACCATAACGGGTGACTCGTTTTTCATACCGCTTTTTCAGTGTCTTACCATCCCGTTCAGTAGGGAAACCTTCACACTGACCCCGTATGTAAAGCCATCTGCCACCCGCATTGGGGTCATTAAAATTATGCTCGAACTGAAAACAATCACTGGCCTGTAGCACCTGTGTCTCAGGATGTTCCGGCTTACGATAGTTACCAAAACTTTCTGTTTGTAAAGGATAAATGTAATCGTCGTAATAGCTGCTATCATCATTACGTATTCGGAATAGTATTCCCAGTTCGGGTAAGTAATCCTCCATCTCATGTCTTACTGAGAATTTTTTGTCAACATCCAGTACTCTGAGGCTTGACTGGCTAATGGTTTCCGCAATGGATGCAACCATGCCGCGTAAACTATTAGCCGGGATCATCGGCTTCTGATTCTCACTTTTTCTATTTTCCTCATTGTCGGGCAATATATAAGGGTGGACAAATGCGGGATCGCCTTTATCATTTTTATTGTTTTTGTCGGGATCTCTGCACGGCTGATGCCAGCCGCCGATCATGGTCGGAGTCAGGGTTTTCAGCTCACAGCTGACTTTCCCGGACAGCCCCTTATCGTGCCAGTAATCGTGGCGGACAAAGCGGTTCCCAGAAGTGCGGATATCTTCGGGTTTTGCCCACTTCAGTGTGGGAGTCCTCTCTGTGCGGGCCGGTACAAATTGATAAGGGTTATTAAATTCAGGGTTGGTTTCCCGCTCTGGCGAGCAATTCTCAACGGGTTTACCTAAGTGGTAAAAGCCTTCGGCTTGCTGACTTTTTTTGGGTGGTCGCGACCTTCTTTTTCTACCCATGATTTGACTCCTTC
>PDSQ01000043.1 GCA_002747055.1 Gammaproteobacteria bacterium | reverse complement strand
AATGAGTCTGTTTTTTGCGAATGAGAGATGCTTCTCAAGCTGCTTCACAACTGAAGAAAAATTATGTGATGGCGGCACGAATGCCATCGCCAGACTCACGCCACCATCGAGATTTAATTCGTCATAGTTCGCTACCGATAAATCTTTGCCCGGTATCTTGATTATCGAAAAGACCTTGGCCTGCGATACAGGTTCTTTTTTTTTCCAAAACATGACTATCCCTTACTGTTCTGTTTTTCGTATGACATAACAACGCAAAGAAACCAGACCATTTATAAAGTGATCAGAGTTGGTTTTTCAGCTAGATGGTCAAAAAATGAATGGCCTAGAAAATCGAGGCTATCCAGCTCTTGTTCCCATTCAATTAACATCCTGTCCGACCGCGTTTTTTGCAAAACAGACGTGGCGGCTTAACGTGCCACCGAGTTTGCCATATCTGTACCAGATTTTCTCGAATTCAAGCTATAAAACAGAAAGTTAAGTTGTTAAAGGTTCTTTCAGAATAGACCGGAAAGTTAGCCGTCGCAAGCGTTCTGAATACAAACAATACCCGCGTCAGAATTTATTCCAACTGGTTGCTGCTCGTTTTTATTTACTCAGCTGTAAGCCATTCGAATGGTGGCTCCTTATCTCCTTATCTCCTTATCTCCTTAACGGGATTCTTTTTCAATAAATCTTTTAAGTTGGTAGTGAACGCGTTCATTTTCACGTTCGAGGCATTCTTTTTGCTGCATTAAATCGATAACCAATGCAACGGCGATCCAGTCGATTTCGAGATCCCGGTGGAGACGAACTGCCTTTTTTATCCAATGAACCGTAGTGATATCGAACATCCAGTCAGTGGTTTTATCGCCTTTTACCGGTTCGGCAATACCGTATTCGACCAGCTCGATAACGAGTTCGGGTTCAATCCGTTCGAGCTGGCATAACTCATTGAGTTGCAGGCTAAATGATATATCTGTCATTTTCTCGCGCTCCATTCAGCTCGTGGTTTAAATTTGGCTGTTTCAGCTAGTTCCCGCCAGAGTTTATTGGCGGCTTCATTGTTGGCGGGCGGCATAACAACTTTTAGAATAGCGTAAAGGTCACCTGTGACTGTCTTGCTTTTTAGCCCTTTGCCCCTGATTCGCAGCTTTTGGCCGGATTGACTATTGGGGGTAATCGTGACATTGATGCTGCCTTCCAGCGTTGGCACTGTCACTTTGGCTCCGAGTGCTGCCTCCCAGGGGCTGATGGGTACTGTAATAAGCAGATTGTGGCCTTGTACATCGAACAGTGGATGCGGAACCAGACGAATGTGCAAATAGAGGTCGCCGGATTGTCCTTGCCCGAAGCCGGGTTTGCCCTGGGATTTCACCCGGATGCGCTCGCCATCGCTGACTCCTTTGGGGATAGTGACCTTTAGATGTTTTTTGATGTTTTTCAGTGCCCTGCCATCAAACACAGGAAGCTGGTATTCGACTTCTCTGACGTTGTCGGAAAGCGTTTCCTCAAGAAAAACCGGCATTTCGATTTCAACATCTTGCCCTCTGGCGTGCTGCTGGCGGTTATCGGCCGTTTGGCTAAATTCGTAATGATCACCAAAAACGGAATTAAAAAATTCAGAGAAATCATTGTTAAAATGCCTGTTTTCGTACCGCTGATAACCAGCTGAACCTTGCCAACCCGGAGGAGGTTGAAAACTCTGGCCAGCTTGACCACCATATTTGCGCAACTCATCGAATTCGGCACGGCGATTCGCGTCTTTCAATACTTCGTAAGCTTCTGCGACTTCTTTGAACCTGTCTTCAGCCTTTTTATCGGGATTCATGTCGGGGTGGTATCGGCGCGCCAGTTTTCGATAGGCTGTCTTGATTTCTTTCGAGCCGGCATCGGGTTTCACCCCAAGAATTGCGTAGTAGTCTTTGAATTCCATAACTGTTTCCTAAATTGCCCGCGCCATCGGAATAGCTTAACCCAGTCCGGAGTTTTACTCCACTTGTTGTGGCTCTGGTTCCTGATGGTCAATTTCGTTATCAGTTAGCCACTGATACAGGATTGGGACAATGATAAGGGTCAATAAGGTCGATACCGTCAGGCCTCCTATGATTACCCATCCCATTGGCGACCACATGGATGATCCGGACACTGTCAATGGCAGCAAGCCACCAATGGTGGTGAGCGTGGTCAGAACTATGGGTAGCAGGCGCGTTTTGGATGCGGTGACAATCGCATCTCTAACGCTGATCTTGTCAGCTGTATTGGCGGCTCGAATTCTTACCTGATTGGCAAAATCAACCAGGATGATTGAGTTGTTGACCACGATGCCGACCAGCGAGATCAGGCCGATAAATGCGGTAAAGGAAAAAGTGTAACCGCTCAGCCATAATCCCAGTATGGCTCCAGTTATCGCGAACGGAATTGCGGTAAAAATAATGACTGGTTGTTTGAATGATCTGAATTGCAGCACCAGTACAGCGAATATGCCGAGTAATGCGACCATCAATGCCTGCGTCATTCCTTCAAAAGACTCTTTGCGATGTTCTTGCTCGCCGCCAACCAGAAATTTGACACCTTCCGGCCAGTTGTAATCGTGCAACCGTGCCACAATGGCATTGGTGACCAGCTCCGTTTGAAATCCTGGTAATACATCCGAGTCAACACGAACCATACGCTCCCTGTCGTGATGCTGGAATCGGGGAATCTCGGATTTGAGATGCAAATCGACCAAGTGATTTAACGGTATCATGTGTCCCTGGTCGTTTTGTATTTTCAGTGTTTGAAAGGCTTGCCAGTTTGGTGACGTAGCACCTTTGTGGGTAATCATTATACTGTGTTCCTCACCTAGAGGGTCGATATAATTCGCAACGGGCAGTCCAACCAGGCTGGTGCGTATGTTTTGATCGAGTTGCTGCAAGTCGACACCCAGCATCGCGGCCTTCTCTCGATTGATGGTGATCGCCATATCCACCTTATGTCGACTTACCGGGTTATCTACGCTGACTGTGCCGGGGGTCTCTGCGATTATTTTTTCGACATCCGTAGAGACTTTTCTAAGTAATTCAAGTTCTTCGCCGGTAATTCGAATGGCGATAGGTGCAACGGAAGGCGGACCTTGCATAAGCTCGTTGACGGTTACCTTGGCGCCGGGGACTGATGTGTATTCTTGTCTCAATTTGGTAACGAATTGTTCGGTTTCCTGATAGGTGTCCGTCGAGATTTGTATTAACAGTTGGGCGAAATTGGCCGCCTCCCTTTTGGGGCGAATGTTGTAGTAAATACGCGGGTTTCCCTTGCCTACATTGGTAACGACATCCGTTACCTCGGCATATGTCTCGATCTGTCTGGCAATTTTTTCGGCGTACGAGCGGGTTGCCTGAAACCCGGTTCCTTCTGCGGTTTCGATATTCACCATGACTATGGGCTTTTCAGCCTTTGGGAACAGGCTGACACCAACGGCTTTTATCAGAAAGATTGAACTGACAAAAATGGCGATCGCGACGACCATGACCAGTTTCGGGTAGGCCAAGGAAAATTTCAGTACCGCCTGATAAGGGCCTTTGGTAAAGTGGTCGAACTGTCTCACCATAAAACTTCCATGTTCGCTGGTGCTGTCATTTAGTTTGAGAATGCGTGAGGCCATAAGTGGGGTCAGTCCGACCGCAATTACCAATGATGCACATAAAGTGAGAACCACGGTCACCGGCATCGAGCGCATAAATGTCCCTGAGTCGTTTGGCAGCATCAATATCGGGAAAAAAGCAAGAATGGTAGTAAGGGTACCGCTAACCACCGCCCAGGATACTTCCGAGGCTCCGCGCACGGCGCTTTCATATTTTGAATACCCCATTCTCAGGTAGCGGCCAACATTTTCTGTGACCACGATAGCGTTATCTACCAGTAGTCCGAGCGCAATAATTAAACCTGCGACTGACATTTGCTGTAAACCAAAGCCGGCCATATCCAGCCAGCCGAGGCCAATCAGAATGGATAGAGGGATAGCCAGGATAACCACGGAAGCGGCCCGAAAACCTAGTATCGAGAGGGCTAACAAGCCAACGATAACCAAACCCTGTGACAGGTTGACAAAGAATCCATTGACCCTTTTTTTGACACTGTCACTTTGATCAAAAATAAGTTTTAGCTCAATATCGGGGTCAATTTCGGAGGCGGTTGCCTCCAGAATAGTTTTTATGTCATCGGTGATATTGAAAATATTTGAGTGTTTTCTTTGTATCACTGAAACGAAAACCGCTTTTTTCCCGTCGTGGAAGGCATGGTGCCTGGGTATTGCGTCGGTTAATTCAACTCCTGCAATATCTTTAAGATAAAGCGTTGAGTTATGATTGCTTTTAATGACTAGATTTCTTATTTCTTCGAGACTGTCAAAGTCACCGCTGGTCTGAACGGTAAAACGCCGTTTTTGGCTGTTAACATGACCGCCCGGAATATTGGTTGCCGCCGCCTTGAGTTTACGGGAAATGTGCTCTAACGAGAGGTTCAGTTCAGCCATTCGCGCCACGTCTACCTGAATGTGAACCTCCTGGTCGGGGAGGGCGTCGATATCCGCCCGCGTGACTCCGGCTACGCGTTCTATCCGCTGTTCCAGTATTTCCGCCCAATATTTCAGAGAGTTATAGGTGGCCTGGCCGGAAATCAGGGCAATTTGCATAATATTGGTATCGGCCGGCGAGACTTTTTCCGTTTTTAGATATTGCAAGTCATCAGGCAGGTCGTCGCTGATCGCATTGATCGCAGAAATTACATCATCATGTTTTTCATCGGGGTCTGAACCATACAAAAACTCCGTGCGAACAATCCCCATGCCGTCTTCAATGTCGGTTCGCATGACTTTGATGTCTTCGATTTCACTGATGGCCGATTCGATCGGGTCGATAACAAGTTTTTCCAGGTCTTGCGGGTTGGTGCCGGGGTAAACGATCGTGGTGATTGTCATCGGGAAATCGAACTGCGGATCTTCCGCTCTGGGCATGGTAAAAAACGAGTTGAGACCGAGCGTGACCAACAAAAGGAGAATGATGGCAGTGAACCGGTAATTACGGATAGCCAGCTTGGGTATATTCATCGCTAAAACTCCCTCTACGGTGTGTTCTTGGGGAGAACCTTGTATTGGCTGGCTTCAGCTAATTGGACTTTCGAGCTTTCGTGAAGGAATGTGGCGCCCAGAGTGACAATGCGCGTGCCATTCTCGATGCCTTTATTGATCGCAACGAACCCAGACTCCAGCCACGCTATCGAGGCTTCCTGCAAATGAACCGTCTGGTCATCGTCGATACTGAACAGTTTGATTTTGTTTTGATCTGCGGTAACCACTGATTCAATGGGCAACCAGGCGACTGTTTTCGTTGTTGCGGGAATTATTTCCAGGTGTCCGATAAACCCTTCAAGAAGTCGCTGATCAGCCGGATCTAATTGCACTTCAATTTCAAATAGCAGTGTGTTTGGATCTGCTGCTGCCGCCACTTCCGAAACGTGCCCGGTAAATAGTTGACCAGGGTAGGCGTCCAGACGGATATTGGCGTGATCTTTTTGGTTGATTCTGACAATATCCTTGTCGCTGACCTGGGTGCGAATCACCCAGCCTTTGGAGGTATCGGAAATAACGAATGCGCGCTGGTGGGGGGCGACGAGTTCTCGTTCTTCAACGTAACGTCCGAGAATGACCCCGTTTTGTGGCGCGGCGAGGGTTAAATACTTCTTTTGTTCTTTCGCAAGATCCAGGTTGGCTTTGGCTACTTCCAGCGCCGTTTGGGCATCCTGCATTTGGTTACGTGGAATGACTCGCTTTTTGTAAAGTGACTCGAGCCGTCTCAGATCCCTCTGGCGTTGCTGATAAACACTGCGGGCTTTGGTCAGTTCCGCATCGGTTTCGCGTTGATCGAGCGATGCCAGTACTTGTCCTTTTTCGACTGGTTGGCCTTCTTCGACATTTAACTCGGTGATGGTGCCGCTCACTTTAAACGCCAGGGTCTGTCGCCCTTTATGGGCCAGCTTACCGGCGGCATAGACTTTTTGGCTGACATTCTGGTAGTGGATGATAGTGCTGTAAACGGTAATAGCTGGCTCATTGTTCAAGCCGGTGCTGGCTGTTTCATCTGTTTCAGCAAAAGTGATAGTCGTGCTGATAAGTGTGGCAGCGATGCTCACGACAAATAGACAGACGATAAAGCCTGCAATAAAAAACAGATTGGTCGTTGTGGTGCGATTTTCCTTGGTCATTTTCCGGTTCCGTAGTTTCGCGCCTCTCGGGCGCGTAGCCTGATGGCTATTCAGGGTAGTCTGTCAACGGTGATCAAAGAGTCCAGAGCAGGTAGTCTATCGAAAGTGTATCGAGAAAGAGATACATGGCTGAATGCCTGGATGTCAAATGTAAGCATCGAAAACATACTATTCGTCAATGTATTCAATGTCAACAATGTTTTCGCTGTAAATTTATCAGGGAGTGGCATAAGATAGGTCGATAGAAGGTCAGGTTCAGTCAGCGACAACAGCGCCCCCAATTCGTGGCCACCCAGGTTTGATCAACAAGGTTTTATTTCTATGCAGGCTTCTACTCCTAAGAATACAGTACAGCAGTCTTACCATCATGGTAATTTAAGGCAGGCTTTGTTAGAGAAAGCCCAGGAGCAATTGACGGAAGTAGGGCCGGATAAACTCAGCCTGAGAGCATTGGCTCGCGATGTTGGTGTGTCACAGACAGCGCCCTATCGCCATTTTGCTGATAAAACGGATTTGCTTGCCGCTTTGTCGGCGACTGGTTTCCGGAGGTTGCGTGATGCATTGATGGCCGAGGTCGAAGGGCTGGAATCGGCCGTAGACAAATTACATATCAGTGGCAAGACCTATATTTTATTTGCGCAGAACAATGCCGAATTGTACCGGTTGATGTTTGGCCCGATGATTCCTCCCGACTTCGATCACCGGGAACTGCAAGAAGCCGGTAACGAAGCGGTGACTGCAATTGTCGGTATCATCGAGTCAGGTATACAGCAGGGACAGTTTCGGGCGGACGACCCTTTCGTGTTGGCGAACTCTGCCTGGGGTATGGTTCATGGTTTGGCAAGTTTATTGATCGATAACCGCTTTTCATGCACAGAGAGGCCCTTTTTGGAAGAGGATGTCGATAAGGCGTTGCGCGTGGTCAGTGCCGGGCTTTCCTGTTAGTTTGGATAGCGGGCGGCTAGGTTGCCCAGCGGTATAGGCTGCCAGGCTTGGTATGGTGTCGGTTGGAATGGACGGGGTCAAGTTGGAATGGATAGAGAAAAGCAGGCGCCTCCCAACCTGGAGTCTGTCACTGTTACCTCGCCACCATAGCTACTGACAATATCAATGACTACAGCAAGCCCGATGCCTTGTCCGGAAACCGCCGTGTCTGCCCGCGCCCCGCGTCTCAATATCGCTGTTTTATGCCGATCCTGAACTCCGTTACCATCGTCTTCTACGCTGAGGTGCCACTTCTTCCGCATTATTTCGCTATCGACAGAGATGGTCTGCGCCCCGTATTTGAATGCATTATCCAAAAGATTACCGAGAATCTCGGACAGGTCTCGCTCATCCATCGCGATTTGACAATTGTCTGCCAGTTTCGTTGCCACAGACATGGATTTCTCGTAATAGACTTTTTTCAAGGCTGACACGACTCGTTCAATCACTTGATTGGCATCTGTTTTTGGGTGAGTAACTGACGAGTTTGCAGCCACCGCTCTGTGCAGTTGATACTGAACGATTTGATCCATTCGTGTTATCTGTTCGGCAATTTCTTTTTGCAGGTTGCCTTGTAGTGAAGGATGACTCACCAGTCCCTGGGTGATTGCCAAAGGGGTTTTCAGGCTGTGTGCCAAATCGCTCAAAGTATTGCGGTAGCGTTCTCTTTGTTTTTTTTCGCTTTCGATCAATAAGTTGAGATTGGTGGTGACGCCAGCTAGTTCGGCCGGGTAGTGGTTGTCAAGGTACTCGATCGTACCACTTTCCAGTCGGGTGATATCTTTCGCGAGTCGATCCAGAGGTTGCAGTCCCCAGCGCACAATCAGCAGGAGTGCGATAGCTAGGGTCATCCCGATCAGGCTCAGTGCCACCATAAGAGATTGTCGATAGCTATGCATTTCCTGTTTGAGCTGGCTTTTGCTTTTTAGTGCGATAAACCGCAGCGGGACTTCGTTTGACCGGCCTTCGAAAATGGTATCCAGGGAGCGCTGAAAATATTCTTCGTCAGCCGGCGAAAAAGTGCTGACGCCGGGTTGCAAGGGTAGCGAAGGCAAAGACTCAGGTTCAAAACCTGCAACAATGGCAGACTGGGATGACCAAAGAATGTTGCCCTGTCGATCCTGGACAAAACCGAATAGGCCTGCGCCTGGCGTATTGAAGTCAGGATCGATAAGGTAATCGGGCATGACCAGTGTCGCTTTAGTCCCGGCTGAATCTGTCGTTTCGGCTTCGGATATCAGTGTGACAATGTGTAGTCGTAACGCTTCCTGGTTTGCTCTGATCAGGCTCATTTCGTGGGTGTTATCGAGCCCAATGCCAAGTATCCCTAAAAAGAAAGGAATAAGGATGAAGCAGGAGACCAGAAATCGCCTGTTAATCGAGCGTTTTGTCCAGAAAGGAATTAATTTATCGGCCCGTCGTCGTGAGCGAGAATGCGACCATTTATCGGGATTTACCATGGCTGTTCCGTGCGCTCAACATAAATTGGTAGCCTTGGCCCCTTATAGTCTTTATCGGCGCCAGTTTGCCGTCAGGATCCAGTTTCTTTCTAAGTCGACCGATAAAAACCTCGATGACGTTGCTGTCCCGGTCGAAATCCTGATCGTACAGGTGCTCGGTCAGTTCGGTTTTCGATACGACCTTACCAGGGTTGAGCGCCAGGTATTCGAGTGTGTTGTATTCAAATGCTGTCAGGTCGAGTTGCGTATTGTTTGTCGTTACGGTTTTTTCTGTCAGGTTGATCGTGAACGTTGGATAGTCCAGGGTGTTTTTTGCCTGTCCTGCGTATCGCCTTAGCAACGCTCGCAGTCGGGCCAGCAGTTCTTCGACATGGAACGGTTTGACCAGGTAGTCGTCCGCGCCTGCCTCCAGTCCGGCCACCTTGTCGTGCCAGTCACCGCGAGCGGTCAGGATCAGGATCGGGTAGTTCCGGTGATTGTCTCTAAGTGTTTTGATTATCGAAACGCCATCTTTTCCCGGTAAGCCCAAATCGATAACGGCAATATCGTAATTGTGTTCCATAGCCAGGTATTCGCCTGTGATACCTTCCTCAGCCTGATCAGTGGCAAAGCCGTTTTTAATCAGTAATTCAACCAGCTGTTGGCGCAATCTGGTTTCGTCTTCGATGACTAGAATACGCATGGGATAGAAAGCCTTGTGCTATCGATGGACTATATTTTCTAGGTTTATTTGTGGTTGCGAAGGAGCTGGCCGGAGAGTGCATCCACATAAACCGAACGCACTCGGCCGTTATTACCCAGTAATTTCACCCGATAGACCGGGCCGTTCGAGGTGTCCTGTTTTTCTACTTTCAACACCTGATCCTCCGGGCTACGTTTGGCAATTTGTGCCGCTTCCTGCCTGGAGATTCCTTTTTGTCCGGGGGCTTCGGCGGACGCCCAAAGCGGGTCTGAACCCATTCCGATGACCAGTAGCAAAGTGAAAACGACAATACGCATAATGTTCCAACTATTTGTTTTTATCTGTTTATAGGATTCATAGGTAAAAAAACTGTTTGAAAAAGGCTATAGAGGGCTAACCGTCACTCTGACCTTGATGCGTTCGCCCGGATCGTGATCCATACGAGTGGTGAAAGACTCTCCATTGTAACGGTACCATACATTATAGCCTACTACCCTTTCTTCGTATCGTGTTTCGTAGTGGGTTTCGCAACGTCGTTCATCACGGTAGTGATACCCCCTGTTATGCCTCGATCGGTTAGCGCTTGTAATATCGTGGCCGATACCCGCTCCCAGCAGAGCACCTACTGCCGTGCCAATTTGTTTATTCCTTTTCTTGTGCCCTACGGCGTTGCCGATAGCACCACCTATGACGCCACCCAGAATGGTGCCTGTGTAGCTGTCGTCGTCATTACCATGATTTTGATAGCGAATCTGCTCAGTCCAGCACTCTTCATAGGGTTGTTTCCTTTCGATTGTTCGGGTAATCGGCTCGACTCGAGTTACTTTTGCGAATCGAATGCGAGATTCATTGTAGTGGCGACCCGCTGTGGCGTAACTGGTCGACAACAAACCGAAAACGATCGTAAGAGCCAGCAGGATTGTGCCCGGTCGGTTGTTTTTGCCGGTATTGGCACTATTTGTGTCAGTGTTACTAGCTGTGTTGGTACGCATGGAAAGTCTCCTAGCCGGTGATTTCTTGATCATGTATGCAGGTTAACCTGTTAAAGCTGAACCATAACTGAACAAATTCCTGCGAAACTTTTGGTTTAGTGCTATTAATTGGATATAGCGTTTTTTAGTCATTATTTGGGATTGATCAGAGGCAGATATGGAGCTTCGTTCTCTTTTGGAAAGCATGGTTGAATATGATGCAACGGACTTGTTTATTTCGGCAGCCGCACCCCCTTATATGCAGATCGAAGGCGACTTCAGGGCCGTCGCCAAAGACAAACTGACCAGTTTGCAGGTACGCGCACTGATTTACTCGATTCTGACCAAAGACCAGATTCAGGAATTTGAGCTGACCAATGAGCTTAACGTGTCTTTCCGGATTGAAAACACCGGGCGCTTTCGGGTCAACGTTTTTCGCCAAATGGGCGAGGTGGCATTGGTTGCGCGTCATATTCGAGCGCGGATTCCGACTCTCGATGAACTCAATCTGCCGTCTGAACTCAAAACGCTTTCACTGCATGATCGCGGCCTGATACTGGTTGTCGGTGGTACCGGAACAGGTAAATCCACCACCCTGGCTTCGATGATCGATTACCGCAATACCAATAAAACCGGCCATATCCTGACCATAGAAGAACCCGTGGAGTTCGTTCATGAGCATAAAAAGTCACTGGTCAATCAGCGCGAAGTCGGAGTCGATACGGAATCCTACGAGATAGCGCTGGAAAATGCGATGCGTGAGGCGCCAAATGTAATTATGATCGGCGAGATTCGTGATACTTCCACGATGAAAAAAGCCATTGCCTATGCTGAAACCGGGCATCTCTGCCTGTCTACCCTGCACGCTAACAGTGCCAGTGATGCAGTCGATCGTATCGTGAATTTTTTCCCTCATGAGGCTTACAAGCAACTCTATACCGATCTCTCTTCGCACCTGAAAGCGGTGATTTCGTTGCGTTTGCCGACCGGTATTGATGGTAAGCGTGTGGCGGCGGTTGAAGTGATGCTGAATACGCCCTATATCGCCGGTTTGATATATGAGGGACAAATCGGCAAGCTCAAGGAGGCACTGGAAAAAGAGAAGGGAGAAGGTTGTCAGACCTTTGACAGTGCTCTTTTTGATCTTGTACAACGGGGTAAAATTTCAAAAAATGAAGCGTTAGATCATGCTGACTCACGCAACAATCTGGCACTGCGATTCAGACTGGAAGGCACGGTTGAAGAAGTCGATGCCGACATTGTCAAAGATGTGGCGTTTTCCCGCAACGTGTCATTTGAGTCGTTCAGCACCTATCGTATTACCGTGACTGCGGTAAAGGGAAGTAAGCTGGTGCGAATGCAGAATCTGGAAGACGGCGTGCAAAATGTGCTTATTGCCAAAGGGTTATCGGTTACCGATGAATCGCCGGATTTGGAAATTCGCTATTACTCAACCAGGCCTAACAACAATGGGACGGCAGAGGCAGCATCGACCGAACTGGACAGGCAAATTCAAAAGTATGGAACTTTGTGCATCAGCTTTGTGGATTTACACGGCCAGAAAATCGTATGGCGAGTGAGAACACCAAATAACCGAATCACCAATACAACACCTCAAAGCGAAGTCAATAAGGTGATGGAAAAACTGCTGGTGAACTTTCCGCCGGAAATAACGTGAATCAGAAAAATAACGATCCAAGTGGCCATTCCGCTAGATATCGAATCCTGTCGAGAGCCTTTTTTCATAGGCTGAATCCGGTATCCGAATTATTGGGGGCGATACTAAAGCAACGATGATTTGTTTAGTGATGGATTATGTCTTACAGTGCTAACTTTTACGCGCATTGATAAAAAACACGAGAAAACACGAAAGTCTATGCATCTTCATATTCTGGGAATTTGCGGAACCTTTATGGGCAGCCTGGCTGTTTTGGCAAAACAGGCCGGATATCTGGTGTCCGGTTCCGATCAAGGAATTTATCCGCCGATGAGCACTCAGTTAGAGCAGCAGGGTGTCACGTTGATGCAAGGCTACCTGCCGGAGCACCTGCAGCCGAAGCCTGATTTGGTGATTATCGGCAATGCATTGTCCAGAGGCAATCCGGCGGTTGAATATGTGTTGGAAAACAATCTGGATTATGTCTCCGGTCCGGAGTGGTTTGCCCGTCATGTATTGCAAGGACGCTGGACTCTGGCGGTGTCCGGTACACACGGAAAAACGACCACCTCTGCCATGTTGGCGTGGATTTTAGACTACGCCGGAATCAACCCCGGTTTTCTGATCGGTGGCGTGCCAAAAAACTTTACCACTTCGGCACGGCTTGGTGATTCGCCTTTTTTTGTGGTCGAGGCAGATGAATATGACAGCGCATTTTTTGATAAAAGATCGAAGTTCGTGCATTATCGGCCGCGCACGCTGATTATCAACAACCTTGAATTTGATCACGCCGATATCTTCGATGACTTGTCAGATATACAGCGACAGTTTCACCATTTGATTCGCACCGTTCCTGGTTCAGGCAGGATTATCTATCCGACAGGAATTGCGGCGATCGATCAAGTATTGGCACAAGGCTGCTGGAGTGAACTGGAGCGCTTTTGCTGGTTCGATCAGAAAACAACCCAGGCTGCCAGTTGGCAAATCAAACCAGTTAGCACCGATGGGAGTTGTTTTACCTTGACCGATGGCAAAACTTCGGCCAGGGTCAACTGGCCACTTAACGGTTCTCACAATATGGCCAATGCGATGGTTGCAATCCTGGCTGCCCGTCATGTCGGTGTGCCGCCAGCAGTGTCAGCCGAGGCTCTGGCCAGTTTTGCCGGTGTCAAACGGCGTATGGAATTATTGGCCAGGGTCGGCAGAGTCTCGGTTTATGATGATTTTGCGCATCATCCAACCGCCATTGCGACGACACTGGACGGCTTACGCAAGCAAGTCGGGCAGGATAAAATCCTCGCCCTGATCGAACCACGCTCAAACACCATGAAGCTAGGGGTGCATCAAGGCCATTTGGCTTCCTGTGCCGAAACCGCCGATGTCGTTATCTGGGCGAACACGGCGCAACTGGATTGGTTGCCGAAAGCGGTTTCGGTTCCGGGCCATTACTGTGAGCAAACGTTCGAGGCACTGATCACCCGAACACTGGCACAGGTTCGCACAATGCAGGATCCGTCCGGTTCGGTTCATCTGGTCATTATGAGTAATGGTGGTTTTGGTGGTATCCATAAGAAGTTGATCAAATGTTTAAAAGCAGGCGAAGCAACAAATGGAGCAGGCAACGATAGGTAACAAAATGAATCCTGAAATATCGTCTACAGGGTCAAAAACCATAACTGTTGCATTGACCGGCGCATCAGGCGTGCAGTATGGAGTACGCCTGATCGAGTGCCTGATCAATGCAGGCAATCAAGTGTATGTGCTGGTGTCGAAAGCGGCCCATATTGTTATCAGCACAGAAACGGAATACCGTTTGCCCTGTCAGGCTGCCGCGATGCAAAGGTACCTGATTGATCTGTTTAAAGCCCGACCAGAGCAAATAAAAGTCTTTGGCAAAGAAGACTGGATGGCCCCAGTCGCCTCCGGCTCCGGTGTTGCATCGAGCATGGTGGTGTGCCCCTGCAGCACCGGCACCCTGTCCGCTATTGCCTGTGGCGCGAGTGACAACCTGATCGAACGAGCCGCCGATGTCAGCCTGAAAGAACGACGGCCATTGATTCTGGTCCCCCGCGAAATGCCTTTGTCTGAAATTCACCTCGAAAACATGTTGAAACTGACCCGAATGGGCGCCGTTGTCCTGCCGGCCTGCCCCGGCTTCTATCACCAACCTGAAACCATCCAGGATATCGTCGATTTTGTCGTGGCTAGGATATTGAATCATCTTGGAGTAGAGCAGACGATGGTCAAGCCATGGGGGATGGATCGGGATCGGTGACTTTCAGGCACGCCAATGAGATGGTGATTGCATCGGAGCCTGTTCAATCGATTTTGGGTGGATGTGCTAGAGTAATAAGTAGTCGCCCCTGAAAAACACCCAACCTTATGAATTTTATTAAAAAATTCCCATTTCAGGGAGACAGATTCGACCAAAAATAGTATACTGACTCC
>PDSQ01000030.1 GCA_002747055.1 Gammaproteobacteria bacterium | reverse complement strand
GAAAGTTCAGGTATATCTTCAACAGATACATAATGGCATAGGTTATTATGAAAACATACCCATTGCTGTAAAACTGCCAGATGGCAAAAGCTATGAAATTCCCTCACAGGGAAAAATGAAAAATGTGCCAAACGGCCATTTTATAATTGATACCGTAAAAGGCAATACCATAGGTAAAGGCAATCCTGATCTCAGTTTTATAAAGGCTATCTATGAAGGGAAAGATCACTTTGTCAGCGAAGTCTACCCGAGTATTTTGAGGGGAAATCCCATTTTCGCCATTTCTGTGCCTGTAAAGGATGAAAATAACGAGATTATCGGTGTTGCCATGGTGGGGCTTCAGATGGATTATTTCACCAATGAGTTTATCAATTCCCTTCGCGTCGGCAAGACCGGCCGTTTTATGATGGTTGATGACAGAGATATCGTTATAGCCCATCCTGACCAGAAAAATATTCTCAAAAAAGAGGCGATAATTCCTATCAAAGAGACGATAGACGGGTTCTTCAGGGGGGAAGAATTTGCCTTCGCCGGTACGAATGATGAAACCAGGCTCTATGTCAGTGTTCCTGTCAATATTGATAATAAACTCAATATAAAACAGCGCTGGCTTATTATATTTTCCAAGGACAAGAAGGAGATTCTCGAAAATTCAATCTATTTCCTGAAAGTGGTTACCGGAATGGGTATTGTTTTTATGATCATTGTCAGTGCGGTTGTTTTGCTTGTCTCCAGTGTGATGATTATCAGGCCCATCAAAAAGAGCATGATGAATTTAAAGAGCCTGTCTGGAGGTGACTTTACGACAAAGATGGAGATCAATTCAAAGGACGAATTTGGTGAGCTGGGCCACTCCATGAATCATTTGTCAGGACAGTTGCAGACGATATTTCAGAGTATTACCGAGGGAGTCAATACCTTGATGTCATCCTCCACGAAGCTCAATCAAATCTCCGAGGTCATTGCCAATAACTCCGTCACCAACGCTCAAAAAATACAAAATATTACAGATAATACCGATAAAACCAATGTCCAGATAAACAATTCGGCCTCTTTAGTGGAAAATACCGCGAATAGCATCCAAATGATTGTCCGATCCACGGAAGATATTACTGCAAAAATTCAGAACATTTCACAAAATACTGAAAAGGGAAGTCATATCACGCAGAATGCGGTGAACAGGGCTGAAAAAGTTTCCAGAGAAGTCGTCAGCCTGGGCGAGGCGGCCAAAGAAATCAGCAAGGTTACCGACACCATTTCAGAAATATCGGATAAAACCCATCTCCTCGCTTTGAATGCGACGATTGAGGCAGCAAGGGCTGGCGAAGCGGGTAAAGGCTTTACCGTTGTGGCAAATGAAATCAAGGATTTTGCCAAGCAGACGGCAACGGCAACGAATGAGATCGCAAACAGAATTTCAAAAGTCCAGGATACCGCATTGACTTCAGTCACAGCTATCAACGAAATTCTTGAAATTATTAATAATACGGATGAAATCATGTTGCACATCTCAACCGAGATTAATGATCAGCTGTCTACAACCAGGGAAATTCTGGACAAGCTCAATCATACTTCGGCAGAAGTTCAAGGCGTCAATGAAAACCTGAATAGCTCCTCCAGTATGGTTGGTGAAATTACAATAGATATGAAAAAGGTCAATCAAAATGCGTCGGAAATCAAGGAAAGCAGTCAATCGATCAATAGCAGCGTCATAAATATTTCCAAATTAGCCAAAACCCTGGAAACAATTGTCGGGAAATTCACGGTTTGAGTGTCCCTGTAAGTCGACCTGGAACTTGGACTGTCGCTACTCAGGATAGTATCGTCAAGGCTCAGGTTGACTCCCGGCTCAGATACCAATTGCTGCTAACTTCGCGATGAACCCATTTTGGCAAAGACGACGTGCATGGAGACACTCATGTCGCAAGCGCAGAAGCGACCACATGAGTGGTATGGTTCCGTCAGGGTAAGACGTCGATAGCTGACAGCGAATTGAGCCTTGATAAGTCAAGGCTAATCCATTGATTTCCTGGTAACACGCTCAATTACAATGGCCTGAGATGCAAAGCACACACTATAACGCTGATTATCCGCAAAAAAATGAGTCAGTTTCACGTCGACGCAAACTTGGCAATCAGCTTGAGGGAATTGTCTAACTCGGTTTCGAGGTCTGCATTGTTGGCGACAAGCTGCTTGCCGCTGGCATCCACTTCGGTCGCCAACTGGCTTATACGTTTGACGTTTTCCGATATGTTTTCCGCGACGACAGACTGCTCCTCTACCGCTGCGGCAACCTGCATAGCCAAAGACGAGATTTCCTCGACGTTGCTCTGAATTTCAATAAACGTGGTACAGAGTTCCTCGTTTCGTTCAACGCATTCTTCTGACTTTGTTTCGGCCTGGGAAATGTTTTTTACCGCCTGCTCGACGCCAGACTGTATCTCGTTGATCATCTTGTGAATTTCCATTGTCGAATCCTGTGTTCGCTTGGCCAGTCCACGAACCTCATCGGCAACAACGGCAAATCCGCGACCTTGTTCTCCGGCCCTGGCGGCCTCGATCGCGGCATTCAGCGCCAGCAGGTTGGTTTGCTCAGCGATACCTTCTATGACTTCGACTACATTGGCGATCAACTGGCTTTGCGAATTCAGTTCCGTCACGTCAGAAACAGATTTTTTCAGCTCATCCGCCAGTTCCCTGGTGGATTTTGTAGAAGAGTTCAAGCGGGTTTGTCCTTCTTGCGTCGAAGACAATGTCCCCTGGGCCGCTTCAGACACTGCACTGGTATTCCGGGCAACCTCCTGTATTGTCGCACTCATTTCGTTCATTGCAGTGGCCGACTGATCCGTTTCCGTTTGTTGTCGGGACAATTGGTTACTGGTTTCCGAACCAATTTGCATAGCCTTTTTCAAATTGCCATGAATGGAACGGCTACTATCCAGGACCCGGCCGGTAGCGGCGATAAGCTGAGACTCTTTCATTTTGAGCGCTAGCTGAATCTGACTGATTGGGTCCACTTTGCCATAGTAGACGTATTGAGCCAGGCGATCATCGACAATTGATTTTGTACCTTTCGCGAAGGTATCGATACGTTTTAGTTTCAGCAAGAACCAGAATGCCATAAAAAGAAAGCTGGCCGTTCCAGCAATAACACCCTGAATTGGCGGAATTAGCCCAGACACTGACAGTCCTAAAACGATACCGCTCAGCAAGAGAACGATCAATCCCTGAACAAAAAGATCGATAGGAGGAAGCGTCAATGCCGTTGGCAGCTGTTTTTTATTGACGGCGGCATATAGCTGCCCGGCACGCGCCTTGACCGTTGGATCAGGCCAGGTTCTCACTGACTGAATTTCTGTTGTTTGGCCATCGTAAACAATCGGTGTGACGTAGGCATCGACCCAGTAGCAATCCCCATTTGAACACCGGTTTTTCACCAGGCCCATCCATGAATGCTGTTTTTTCATGGCATCCCAGAGATTGCTGAAAGCTAACGGCGGCATGTCCGGATGTCTGATTAAATTGTGTGGCTGGCCAACTAATTCCTCCAGGGAGTAGCCCGCAACTTTACAAAATTCGCTGTTGGCATAGGTAATAACACCTTTTGGCGTCGTTGTTGAAATCAGACGGTAAGAGGAAGGATAGTCAACTTCATGGTCGGTTACAGGTAAATTCTTTCTCATTTTCAATCCCAGCCCGTCCTCGACACGAACACTCCCGATTATCTATGAAAGTAAAGGAAGCACGAATGCGATTAGGGGTTTTAGTTTCGTATTTCTGCGGCTTTAGTATAGGTATAGCAGAATTATACGAAGCCATCCTTGAACCACAGCTATTAAGTGAACAATTCTTGGGGCGTAATTTCGCGGAGGGGTGTTTTCACGATAGGCGGTGATTTTTTGCGGATTTTGTTTTCTACGATGACTGCACTTGCTCGAGGTAGTGAATCCATCTTTCTGCATCAGGCTGCTGGTTTTTGTTTTTTGCCGCAATTGACAACGCCTGTCGGGCTTCTTCAAATCGTTTCAACTGAATATTGACAATGCCCAGTAGCAGTTGTACTTCCGGCCGCTCCGATTTGGTTCGATGTATCAGCTTTTTCAGTGTCCGTTGCGCAGATCGCCAGTCCTGCAATTGAATCTGTGTACTCGCCAGTTGCCGCAACCCTTTGTCAGAAGGTGATACTGTGTTTAAGCGAACCAATGCAGCCGCCGCTCTTTTTTTCTCGTGAGCGTTTATCCAGCAGTGGCTCAGCAACCGCAGTGTTTTTTCATTTGCATCCAGAAGACCGGTTTTCAATCCTTTTTCAAGCACTTTACCTGCATGAAAAGGGATGCCTGCCTGCAGCAACATCTGTGCTAACAAACGGTAGTCAGCCGCACCTGACAAAATACCTCGCTCATACCCAATTCGCTGACTTGCCAGTGCCGCCTTGTATTGACCACCTTGTAACTGTAAAGACACCAAATAACGCCAATTGTCGGCCTTCGCCGGATAGTGGCCAAGTAAGCGTCGCTGGGTTTTTATCGCTTTGGCCCATTGTTTTAGCTGAACATAGGCCATCACTTTCAACTGAAACCAATTCTGCGGCGCAACCGGACGACGATTAATTGCCGCCGTAATCGGCGCAATCACTTTTCGCCACTGACTTCGTTCACTGTAAGCCTGAGCCAGCATCAGATAGTCGCGCTCACTGATTTTCTCAGGTTGAAGCTGCATCCACTGTTTCATCTCACGGATACAAGCCCGCCACTGCGCTTGAACACAGTAAAGTTGGGCCAAAGTGCGGCGGAGACTGATCTGTTGGTTTTCTGGTAGCGCTTGCAATTGCAAAGACTGACGAAGATAGGTAATGGCTTTGTTGTAATTCTCCCATTGCAGCTCAAGCTGTCCCAAGTTTGATAGCAGCAAGGCTTTCGCATAATCGCCTCTTAGCTGTTTTTCAACAGAGATCAACTGCTGATAAGCTGTTTTCAACTCACCTTTATCGATCGCCGTAAACGCTGGCTTGAGCAACAAATAATCGTGTTGAGATAACTGAACGTTGGCACTGACGCACATCGGCCACACTAACCAACACAGTAACAACCGAAAACGACGCACTTTACCCATTAGTCTTCCAGTTCAAAGTCCAGTTCCTGACGCGCCCGGTACGCAACGGGTTGTCCATTTTCAAAACGAATTTTAAACCGCCAATGTTGCACGGCCCGAATAACCGCTTTATCGAAGACACCTTTTGGTGTCGCTTCTACCACTTCGATCGATCCGGGTTTCACCGTCCCAGACGTGGTGATGATAAATTCCACCAGAACGCGCCCTTCTTGCCGGCGCAACAACGCACGTCGCGGATAACGTGGCAATATCCGGCTGGTTACGGTTGGATTGGCATCTATCGCCATAACTGGCGCAGGCAACGCCGGATTGACGTTACCGGTCTGGATAGCCGGTGCCGGCAAAGGCAAATGATCAAATGTCGCTGATAATTTCACGCCGACATCGATATCCGGCACCCTGATAACGGGCGGCGGCACATCAATGTTAACGATACTGACTTCGACCTGTGGCATCAAAGGTTTCGGCTGGATATTGTCTTCCGGCTGATCCGGCAAACGGCGCTCACGAACGACGACTTCCGATTCCTGAATATGCATCGAAAAATCCAGGTTCAGATTTACCTGCCGGAGATCAGGCATTGTATTTCCCATCTGAGTACTGAGTGCCAAAACATAAAACAGCGACAACGACAGCAAGAGCGCCACAGGTATCGAAACGAAAGTTCGGCTAATCATCAGCCACCATCCGTAGTCGCGACCGTGTACGGCACCTTTGCCAGACGCAGCTGATCGATCACACTGACCAACTGCCCCGTGCTGGACGCTTTATCAGCCTGGATTACCACATTGACTTCGGGTTGTTCGCTACGAAGACGCTCGATCGCCGGCCTGACCATACGGATATCCACAGATTGGCGATCAAGCCAGATTTCATCATCAGCCGAAATCGCTATCAGTAACGCCGTTTTTTTCTGATCAGCACTACTTTCGGCTATGGGCCGATCGACCTCGATTCCCGATTCACGAATAAATGAGGTGGAGACAATAAAAAAAATCAACATGATGAACACCACATCCAACATGGGTGTCATGTTGATTTCCGCATCATCCTGTTGTTGAAAAAGATTAAATCGCTGACGCATCACCCACCCTCTGATTCTGATTCCGGTTCAGCGCCAAACGCAACCGCTGCTGTTCCGCTTCTGACCAGCGGGATAACCGGTTATGGAACAACAAACCGGATACAGCGACAGCCATACCGGTCATGGTGGGAAAAGTGGCGCTGGCAACACCCGCTGCCATTAATCGAGGATTTGCGGTACCGTAAAGCGCCAGGCTGTCAAACACTCGAATCATTCCGGTCACGGTTCCCAACAGGCCAATCAGTGGGCACAGGGCAATCAGAGTTTTAATAAGCGGGAACTGGCTTTTAAGCGCCAAATCCAGATCACAGGCCAAACTTAGACGCTTGACTGCCAATGGCTCCGCTTGCATTGCGGCATAGGTATCTCGACGCTGCACCGGATAACTGAAGCCGCGATAGATCAAACGCTCGATGATCGACACAAACATCAGAATGCTGACCCCTAGAATCGGATACAATACCCAACCACCTGTCTGAAAAAAATCTTCCAATGCAAACAACCAGTCATTGATATTTGACAGTTCAGGAAACACCATCTTCGACACCTGTTTTTGAGTCTGTCGCTGTTGTTTCTGCCAACAAAGCTAAACTTTTTTCCTGTAACAGTTGAACCAGACGACGCCCCCGTGTAGCCAGATAGCTATGGCAAAACAATAACGGTATCGCCACGATCAGACCGAACACTGTTGTCATCAATGCTTGCGATATACCACCAGCCATCAGTTTCGGATCACTGGTGCCAAACAAAGTAATACTCTGGAATGTCGCAATCATACCGATAACGGTTCCCAGCAGCCCTAGCAAAGGTGATACTGCCGCCAATAATTTAATAAAGCTCTGGCCTCGTTCAAACCGGGGTAGTTCCTGTAAAATGGCTTCGTCCACTTTTAACTCACGCTGCTCGTTGGTTAGATCCTGCTGCAAAGACAACAAAATACGCCCCAGGGCATTGTTGGCATTTAGCTGAGTGCCGCGACGCAGCTGTCTATTGATCTGGAATTCGTTACGTAACATCAATGCCATTTGCAAAAAGGCAACCAACAGACCTAACGCGCCCAATACTAAAATACAGTAGCCAACCACTCCACCCTGCCGGATACGCTCAAGCAACTTAGGTTCCCGATCCAGCAGCATAAACAGCTCCCCCCGGGTTGGATCAAGCATCACCTCGTTTGCCTCGCCTGCCAAATAATCCAGCACTGCAGAGCGAGCACCCGTGGGCTGGGTGGGCAACACGGAAAGAACTTGCTGCGCAATATTCCAATTCAGGATATCCCCGTTTTCATTAGCGACTCCAAACAAACCAAAACGCACCACTGGCTGCATTTGGGTCTTGCCATCGACGGCCACGACCGGCGCGTCGAAACGACTGATACGACCGGACTCAATCATTTCGAGTTGCAGTTGATACCAGAATGTTTCCAACTCCTTAAGAGTCGGCACTCGATTCGATTCAGCGAAAGCAAGCTGTTCGCCCCGGTTTGGATACTCGGCACTGACCAGTGAGTCGGTAAGCATCGGACGCAAATTACCGGCCTGCTCCCGGGCTACACCAAATACCTCGCCTAACTGCCCTGAGCGCTGCTCGATAAGTGCAGACAATTCAGCCAACTGAACATCATTGGCATCAAAGGTAGCTTTTAGCCTGTCCTGCTCATCTTGCGCCTTTTGCAGTCTTTGCTGACTTTGAGCCAACAGTGTTTTTTGCCGTTTTAAGTCACTATCGAATAACTGTTCCCGCTGCTTATCGAGATTGCGATCCTCGACGGTAAATTCACGCACTTCCCGTAACAAACCGTCCAGGGTGGCAGAGGCACTGGCCGCCGCCATCACAGTATTAAAACTAAGAGACAATGCAACGGTCAATAGGATTTTTTTGATCATAATCCAGACTCCGGCGGTGGCAACGGCAAATCGATAAGGTCTGGAACCTGTTGCTGCAATGCAATTTGCATCGCTTTTCGAAGCGCAAAATTCTGACTCTCCGGTAAAGACTGCCAACGCTTCGCCGCTGGCAACCACAGACCGCTTTCCTTGCCATTTAGTGTCTGGTAATAAAGCGCGGTGCGCCCCAGTCGCAAGAAACTGACCTGACGCTCATTATCGCTGACCTCAAGTTTGCCACTGTAAGCCTCAAAGGTACTGCCGTACTGAACTTCGATCATATAGGCTTCGATAATTCGGCGGTATTTCTCCGCGACACTCACATCGGCTCGCAACAATAGCTGTTCGAGTTTTGCCAGCCGCGCGCGGCGCTCTTCCGGTAAAAAAGGCACATCCATAGCCACAAAACGCTGCAAGGTATCCAGCATCTGATTCAACATTGGCAATACCGCTTTATCGGTCTGTTCTATCGATTCGAGTTGAATTTGGAGACCGGCAAGTTCGCGCTGCTGAGACTCTACCAACAGGCTCATCTGGCGATTATAAGCCTCGGCGACATCGGCCATGCGTTCGTTACTGAGATAGAGCGCACGCGAATCCTGTAACTCGGATTCAATATCGTCGATACGCTCCTGGGACTGCTGCGATCCGCTATGACTTTTGATTGTTTTTGCCGCGGCACGAGTCAATTGATCAGCTTCCAGCACCATAGAAACGAGCATTGCCAACGCAAACACCCCGGCCAATCGACAGACTTTCAAGAAAGAGGTCATTATTGAACTAAAACCTAGTATAAATTGAAACGAGAATGAGAAGGATTATTCTATAGTAAAAACAAATTATCAAACATCTTTAGGCTCCTATAAAGGCCTGTTAACGAGACCATTCATAATCGATGTTTACGAAAAACGAACGCTCAAGACCATTGATTCCGTTATAAGGCGCACGATAAACTTCGTTGAGGACATTATTCACCCCGGCGTTTAAAGTCAAATAGCCTACTTTCAACCCCGCATAAAAATCGGCTTTGAAGTAAGGATCAAAGCCACGCTTTTGCTTCACCTCCGGATAGTCCGTAACATATTCGCCTTTTACCTTGACCCAGGGCTTCATTTGACCGGCAAATCGATATTTATACGAAGCATCCAGTTTTAAAGGGTGAGCATGTGTGAACACATATAAATCGTCGGAGTCAAAGTCGTTGTAGGATGCGCCAACCTTCAGCGTGGTCGAGCCATTTTCCCAGCGAGCACTGATTTCAGCGCCAACATTACGGACATCTTGCGCATTGTAGTATTTCACATATTGCGAGAAAAACTGACTTTCCTGACCATTGAATTCGCCGTTTACCGGATCGCACTTACCAATCAGGATACAGTCTTGCAGGCCATCATGGTCAGTAATGGTTCGAATAGTCTTGGTATTGATAAAGTGGTCGAAATCACTATAAAACACGGAACCACTGATAGCCAAGTCATGACTTAGATACTTCCACGATAACTCGACATGTTCGCCAGATTCTGCCTGCAACTGCAAGCCCCCCCCGACAAAGCCGGTACCAAAAGCATAACGCTCATAGAGATCAGGGTTCCGATAAGTAGAGCTCAAATTGAAACCAATATGCTGGTTATAGGTAAGTTTGTACACCAAACCCACAGACCAGGTTGGCTCTGTCACTGTTTTTTCCGGTGTCACGCCCGAAATACCAAGTAACTGATCGGCAATCACCTCATTGGTGCCAGCCAGCAACCGCTGTCGCGTTGCCCAGTGGTTGACACGCACCCCACCACTGATTATCCATTTTGCCATTTCGTACTCGAGATTGGCATAGCCGCCAAAATAATCCTGCTCGGAATAGACCAAGGTCTCCGCCTCGTCCAGAATCACTTCACCACCCAGAAGCAGTTGGGCATCACCAATCGGAACATCAAAACTGACTAAAACCGTATCGCTATCGAGGGTCGTTTCGGAAGACCCCATCTGATACAACCGCTGATTCGCCCATTTAATTTCAATATTTTCCAACTTAGCCAATTCGGCCCTGTTCAGACCAATCGTAGTTTTGTCTCGCTCCATCTTGTCATACTGAAAAATACTGGCCGTGCTATCCGCGGTGTTACCATGAATAAACACGATGTCTTTCGCTCCCCAGCGATCCAGCCCCAAATCCAAATGGGTTTTATTGCCAAAGTCGACACGGCCCCTCGCGGTCAGGCCCTTGGCAGCATAGCCCAGATCCTTGAAGGTCTTGGCACCGAGACTCAGCTCTTGATCAAGTCGAAAACGATTGATTAGCAACTCGGTATCCTTATCCTGACCGGCAATTTTGTAATCGCTGGCATTGTCCCGGCTGTATATTACCAGCCCACCCACTCGACCGTTACTAGCACCGACAGCGGTTGACAACTGTGTTTTTCCATAGCCCTGGTTGTAGCTTGCTTTTTGTTTGAATAGCACCCCTTTTTCAGTGGGTGCATTCAATGTCCGAACCCTGACCACACCGCCGGAAGCGCCCGGATCGAAGGTCACCGATGGACTGCCTTTGATAACATCGATCGACAACACTGACCCCAGGTCGGTCATATTGATTTCGCCCGCGCCAGTGTGCGTCATGCCCTGATTGGCAATACGAACACCATCGACACTGGTACTGATTCGCGGGCCGTCCAGACCACGTATGGTAATAGACCGGCTAAACGCTCCCCGTGAGTTAATCGCCACTCCCGAAATATCCGAAATAGCCTCAGTTATATCAGTCGCACCCTCTTCGGCGATCACCTTGTTACCAATGGTCTCACGGCTGTAGGAACGATAGAACTGATCCTCTCTGGTTGCCCAGTCTTTGTCCGAGGCATCCTGCTCACCGACAACGGTCACCTCATCCAACTCGACGACCTTGTCCTCTGCCGCCAATAACAGGGGAGACACCAGGAATAAAACACAGGCGGATTTGAATCGTTTTTTGAACATCATGAAATGCCCTTGACAGTTTGGCACTATACAGGTGAGTGATGAGAATCGAGGTGCGGTCAGATCAAACCGAAAAAACCTGCAGGGCATTTACCCCACAGGTTTTGTTTCAGGCCAATTGACACACTGACCGATCAGTCGATAATCCAGGCGCCTTCGATCTGGTTGACTGACTTCAGTGAACCCGCAACGGCAGCCTCACCGCTGGCCAGGAACGGGGTCGCGCCATGGCCGGTAAACATATGCAGACCAAACAAACCACCAATACCAGCCAAAGTTCCATTGCCGACGCGATCGGCTACGACGTTGGTGATGCCGGCATCCACATTTTCAGTTGCAACACCCATGATCTCGCCGGTAGTCGCATTGAGGACAGTACCATTGTTGTGCCTGTTCCACAGCAAGACATTACCATCGTAAATACCCGAAGTACGGTAAGCACTGCGCTCGAAGTACATACGGCCCAATACGTGCTGAACCGCCGCGCTATCTTTTGTCAGCATCGGATTGTCGATCGGCATTTTATAGATGTTATAGATACGATTGGCAGAACCACCGGTTTCGCCTTCCAGATAAGAATCTTCGTTGACATAAATATACTCTCCAACCGCAATGGGTGGCACACGAATAGAGGTGAAGTAAGAAATATCCTTATCAACCACAGCATTGTCCAAAGCCGTCTTGGTGGTTTCCGTATTGGTGTCTAACCAGCCAACGAGATAGTGAAAGTTTTTGCTCTCGGAGCCGTTGAATTTAGACGCTTCAAGTAACAAATAACCATTTTTGACCGCAGCCAGTGACATATTGTAGGAAACCTCGACACTGTCTGATTCATCCATCAGATCGATACCGGTTCCGTTATCGTACACTTTTTTGCCTTGTGTGCCTCTTAATGTCAGAATCATCGCATTTTTATGGACATAAGGATTTGAGCCATAAGCACTGTACCTGCCTTCACCCACGGGATCCTGGGTATCCAGATTGTAGTTGATCAGCAAATAGCTCTGGTCACCCTCAGAAAGCGTATCAACGACGCCCGCCATGTTATAGAAGTTGGAAAAAATACCCGAACCTCCGTGACCGGCATTGAAAGCAATCTGATGATGCATTCCATCATAGGGCGCCGGGTATTGCACGCCGGTCACTGCACTCACACTGTCATTGGCAACTGAGTAGGCATAGATGGTCTGATCGCCTTCCTTGGCCATATAAACCGTCGCATCGTTTTTGGCCAACAAATGGTAAGCACCATTGGTGCCGACGATAGGAGTACAGGCGGCCAGCGCCGGATCACACACTTTCAATGTCTTGGCCACCGAGTCCACCGTATCGTCTGTATACGCGCCCAACTCATTGATCAATACTTTTTCCACTACACCACTAGCATTCACTATCGGGGTTATCATACGCCCCACCACAGCAACACTGTCGGATATACGTACCACCACGGGCAACTGTGTCTTTTCACCTTCAGATTCACTGCGTAACAAATCTGGCAGGGCATCAAACGCCTTGAGTTGAACGTAAGAGTCGTCGATATCCGACTCTGTGGTATACAATTTATACTTATTGCCGAGTACAGAGACACCTTGCGCTTTCATTTCATCGCTTAACATCGAGCCGCGATAAATCACCCTTTCGACATTGGCGTTACGCGCATCGAATGCCTTTAGCACAGTATCAGTATAAAAAGTGTACTCAACTGGGGGATCATCCGAAGTTTGACGCACCTCAAATGCGCCCTGCTCCTGAAATACCGCGTATTCGCGTTTCAGATAGAGCACGCTGTCATCCGTCTTTGCACCGCTCATCACAAACACTTTATTGCTCAGGATCGCACCTTGCTTGACGACAATCTGATTAGACGCTTCGTTATCGTCATTGGGATCATAGCGAACAATCTGATAAGTACCTGGCACATCCGGGTTTTGGACTCGATAGAATTGATAATCAAATGCCGGTTCCGCCTGGAGTGTGATATCGACCGCTGCATCCACGGTGTTTGACCCGTCACTGACTGCCACGACCAATCTGTCACTACCAATGTAATTCGCCGCTGCGTAGGTAATCGTACCATCGGCATCGATCGACGCCACACCATGAGCGGGATGAGTTGCAATGGTATAGGTTAACTTATCCCGACCGGCGCCGGTTATATTCAAACCATAATTTGTCGTTTCACCGGCTTGAACGGTCAAATTGTTTGTGCCTGCAACGAGCGAGGTATCGGCCGCCTTATCATCACTATCATTACAAGCAGCCAACATGAAAGCTGCCACCGTCAACAACAGCCCCTTTAAGATATTTGTTGAAAAACCACGACGGTAATTTTTAAGTTTCATTATCGCACCTCTCTAAACTCGATTAAGCCGACTTACCCGCGCCATGACTCAAACCCAAAACGATTTCTGACCCAAGAACAGGTAAAACCAGCAGTGGTACAATCATATAATAACGAAAATGTAATGAGAAGTATTATCACTCGTATGTTCACTTAGATTTATAGAATGAAGGCGATATAAGATAAAGACGACGCGACTTTACGGCTAGCTTGGAAAGAAATATTCGATAGATAAGTAATCGAACGCTATTAGAACACAGGTCTGTGTCAGGTTTGTGGAGGGATTCGGCTTGTAGAAAAGACACGGCCAAGACCACTGTATTTTCAATCGACAGGACTAAAAGGTAACTCGCGGGAAAACGATAGGAGAGCCAAAGCCTGGCAACGAAACCAAGGAC
The DNA here is from genome assembly GCA_002747055.1 of Gammaproteobacteria bacterium. GTDB lineage: Bacteria > Pseudomonadota > Gammaproteobacteria > Pseudomonadales > Oleiphilaceae > LZORAL124-50-18. The sequence continues at coordinate 53,857 of PDSQ01000030.1, read as the reverse complement.
ACCGCCGACCTTTCAGCCCTTAAATTTCTCCATTATTTCCAGCGTGACTTGGCTGACATGGTGCTCGATACCCTCGGCATCGTATTCGGCCACTTCCGGGTCGACTCCCAGACGAATCAGAAAATCGAGCACAACCCGATGCCGCCACTTACAGTTCTTTGCCAGGTCACGACCTTTCTCGGTCAGAAAAATTGACCGATAAGGCTCACTCTTGATGTAACCGTTATCCTGTAAGCGCGTCAGCATTTTGGTCACGGTAGACTGGGCCACGCCAAGACGTGCTGCCAGTTCGCTGGCACGCGCTTCCTGGTGACAATCAATCAGGTCAGCAATCAATTCAACGTAGTCTTCGGTTGTTTCTCGTTGGTGTTCTTTACGCACCCGGGCGAACCAGCGCGCCTGGGTTTCAGGCGCAACCAGATTTAACATTTCCTGTTCTTTGGCGTTTCTGGGTGACATGGGCTAGTCCTCGTGTAAAATCACGAAGCTGATTGTACACAAGCGCAAGCAAAAATAGCACTGCCTGAATCACGATAATCAATGGTGCCGTGGCTGCATCCAGGTGAAAGCTCATGATAGTGCCTGTGATACAGGAAAAAATCGAGACGCTGAGTGCCACCAGCAACATTTGGTCAAAAGAACGAGCCAACAAAAAGCCTATCGCACCGGGCGCAATCAGCATGGCGATGACCAGAATGATCCCCGCCGCCTTGAGCGACGAGACTATGGTCAGCGCCAGCAGGATCAACAACCCAAAGTGCAATACCCGTACTGGCAGACCGATCGCACTGGCGTGGTTCGGATCGAAGCAATAAAGCATCAGGTCACGGCGCTTGACCAGCATAATCAGCGAACACGACACCGCGACAGAACCCGCTTCAATCAGATCGGCATCGGAAATTCCCAACACATTACCAAATAACACATGCAGCAAATGCACATCCGTTTCAATTTTAGTCAACAACACCAGGCCAAAAGCGAACATACCAGAGAATACAATTCCCATTACCGCATCCTCTTTGACCCGACAGTTATCTTTGATGGCTCCGGTGGCTATCGCGCAAGTCAGACCAGCGACAAAGGCACCTATCATCAGTGAAATACCCAGCACATAAGCGATAGCCAGACCGGGCAGTACCGCATGGGAAATTGCATCACCCATCAGTGACCAGCCCTTGAGCACCAGAAAGCAGGAAAACACCGAACAAATTATCGCTATAATCAATGACATCAGCAACGCACGTTGCATAAAACCATAAGACAGGGGTTCCAGAATCAGAGTTTGCAGACTATCCATTGGTCACCGCCCGGCGTTTTAAATAGCCATATTTGGGTGCGAAAAAAAACACGATTAAAAAAATGACCGTTTGCAGAGTGACAATCAGGCCACCCGGATTGGCATCCGTGTGGTAACTCAGGTAGGCACCACCTGCGCTGGTGACAGCACCGAGCAAGAACGACATAACAATAAGAACGCCAAATCTGTCAGTGAGCAGATATGCGGTCGCCCCCGGCGTGATCACCATCGCGATAACCAAACACGCACCCACCGTTTGCAGTGCCGCCACACAGGCGGCGCTGAGCAGGGTAAAAAACAGGATATGGTAAAAAGTCACCGACAGACCAATACTACGAGCATGATTCTCATCAAAGAAAATAGCCAGTAAATCTTTCCATTTCAGACACAAAATGACCAGGCAGACGACCGAAATAATAACGACCTGAGTGACATCGTAATCCGAAATGGCAAGGATATTACCAAGAATGATCGCCTGAATACTAACCGAGGTGGGATTGATGGATACCAGCAACAATCCGGCAGCAAAGAAACTGGTAAAAATCATACCGATCGATGTATCTTCTCTTAGTTTGGTTTTTTTCTTGACAATAGCCATGCTCAAAGCGGCGATCAAACCGGCAAAAAACGCGCCCAAGGCGTAAGGCAAAGCCAACAGATAGGCCAATGCGACACCTGGCACAATGGAATGGGCCAGCGCATCCCCCATCAATGACCAGCCTTTCAACATCAAGTAAGCGGACAGAAAAGCACAAACACCTCCTACCATGGCGCTAACCCAGATAGCTCGAACCATATATTGATAGGTAAAGGGTTCCAACAGCGAATCAATCATTGGTGCACCTTCAGAATATGCTGATCACTCTCCTCACCGTACAGAACGAGTGGCCGCTCGTCATCAGTCAGTACCGAAATACCGCGCGCATCCTGGTCATCATGCAGCTCCTGACCACCAATATTGTGGTGACGCAGCATAGCGCCAAAAGCAGTGGCCAGATTCTGTTTGGTGAAGGTGGTTTCCACCGGACCATAGGCCAGCAGCTTGGTATCAATCAGCATAACATCATCACAAAAGCTCGGGACACTGCCCAGATTGTGGGTGGAGACCAGAATCAGCCTGCCTTCTGCCGCCAAAGTCCGGAACAATGCCGCCAGAGATTCTTCTGTCTTGATATCGACTCCGGTAAAAGGCTCGTCCAGCAGAATGACCTGACCGCCCTGGGCTAATGCCCGGGCCACAAATACGCGCTTCTTCTGACCACCACTCAACTCGCCAATCTGACGTTTCTTGAACGCATTCATACCAACCCGGGCCAACGCTTCATCGGCAGCATGGTGATCCGATTCGGAAGGCCGGCGCATAAAACCCATATAGCCATAGCGCCCCATCATCACCACGTCTTCTACCAATACCGGGAAATTCCAATCCACTTCTTCCGTTTGCGGCACATAGGAAACCAGATTCCGTTTCAGTGCCTGGGCAACGTTCAGTTCGGCAATTTCCACAGTGCCGGTAGTGGGTGTCACAAAGCCCATTATGGCCTTGAACAAAGTGGATTTTCCCGCCCCGTTGACACCGACCAAGCCGCAAATGGAACCGACATCCATACTACCGTTTACCCCCTCCAGCGCGACATGGCCATTGGGATAGGTGACACCCACATTGTCAAGTCTCAGAATTCCCTTCATCTATTTCAGTCCTTGTTGTCGGCCAAAGCACGGGCAAAGGCACTGGATATGGTATGAGTGGTCACTCTCAGCAGATCCAGATAGGTAGGGACTTTTCCATCCGGCTCACTCAATGAATCGACATAGAGCACACCACCGTAGCTGGCATCAGTTTCAGCGGCGACTTGTTTGGCAGGTTTGTCTGAAATCGTACTTTCGCTGAATACCACCGGAATCGCATTTTTACGCACAGTATCTATTACCTTACGCACCTGTTGCGGTGTCCCTTGCTGATCGGCGTTCATTGGCCACAGGTAAACCTCTTGCATATTCAAATCTTTTGCCAAATAACTAAACGCGCCTTCGGAGGTGACCAAAAACCGTTTATCGGCCGGAATATTTTTCAGATCCGCGACCAGCTCGGCCTTGATCGCTTTGACCCGGGTGGCGTAGGCAGCGGCATTGGCGTTGTATACGGCAGCGTTATCCGGGTCCATTTCAACAAAAGTCCGGCGAATATTATCGATGTAGATCAGGGCACTTTCAGTAGACATCCACGCGTGCGGATTGGGTTTGCCTGTATAGGGGCCTTCATAAATGGACATGGGTACCACACCAGCCGATACCACTACACTTGGCACATCGTCGATATCCTGGAGAAAACGTTTGAACCAGCGCTCCAGATTCAATCCGTTCCAGAAAATGACATCGGCGCCCTGCGCCCGAACAATATCCTTCGGTGTAGGCTGATAATCATGGATCTCGGCACCGGGTTTGGTAATGGATTCGACAATTGCGGCATCTCCAGCCACATTGCGCGCAATATCGGCAATAACGGTAAAAGTGGTTACCGCCTTGAATTTATCTGCGGCCGAAGCGATTTGGGTACTGACAACACACAATGGCACCAGCAACAAAACAGCCAAACACTTTTTGACACTCTTTTTTACACTTTCTCTAACACCGCACACAGCCATCGACATAATTTACTCCGTAAAAACTAAAGGAGGTAATATATCAGCTGGCTAAATAATTTAGCAAGAACTAAATTATTTTCAACCGGTCAAATTTTGTCTCATCCTTGCGCCAGTATCATATAACACAGGGTTCCAACCGCAATACTGACTAGCGGGTTTTTCAGTGTCAGATGCAAAACCGCTACCAGAGCGAGTGAAACCGTTTCTGGCGCGATCGAAACCGGGTTTGTCACATCCTTATCCTTAAAACAGTAAATCACCAACAGCAGCATAATAGCGGGTGGTAAATACGTACCGAGAAATTCGATGGCTGGATGACCACCTTTATTTCTGAACAGCACAAATGATGTAACTCTGGTCAGGAAGGTGGCGATTGCCATAACTGCGATAAAACCGGCAAGATAAAGCGTATCCGGCATCAGGATAACCCTCCTTCATCTGGGGTCACCTGGGATTCATCGGTCAAACCGGATGAATCACAAGTAACTGTCTTTCTGTCAACCGCCCCTCTGTTGAAAGCCGTTTTATCAGCAACACCCGCTTTTCGATAGCCAAGCAACAGACCCAGGGTAAGAGAGATGGAAATCAGCAGCAGGTTGTCCGTATCAAACAAAGTTAACGATACCACAGCCGAAAATATCGCAATGATAAACGGAAAGAGTTTTTGCGTCGCTTTGTATTGCTCGATCACCAACACCAAAAACAGTGCTGGCAAAGTAAATTCCAAGCCCTGGGTATCAAAACTGGCCATGGTTCCAAGTAACGCGCCAAGGGTGCAACCGGTAATCCAGTAGCTGTGATTCAGACCCGTTACCCACAATTGATAACGGCTTTGTCGTGCCATATCGCTGAACTCTCGGGTTTGGGCCGACAGCAGAGAGTAGGTTTCATCCGTCAGGCCAAATATCAAATAGAACTTTTCCAGTCCTTTCGCTTGATAGCGAGTTAGCATCGACAAGCCATAAAATACATGGCGAGAATTAAGCAACAGCGTGGTTACCGCCACTTCTATCCAACCGGCATGGGCCGCCAATAAACCAACCGCGATAAACTGAGCGGCACCGGCAAAAATAAACAACCCCATAATGGTTGCCCAATACCAGGCATAGCCCTGACTTTCAAACAACAACCCAAATGCCATGCCCATTGGCACATAACCGAACAGGACGGGTAACGAATCTGCGAACGCATATTGCCGAACAGTTTGCATAACGCTCCAAAAAAAGTGGATTACCGGGTGGTTACCAGGAACAAAGTGAATGCCTTCAGCGCCTGGTCAATCGATGGCGGAATGGTAACAGAACAGCATACCAGCGCCAACCAGACACCGCAGGCAATCAAAACAATGTGGCTTATCGTTGGGTGGCGGATAGAAACAATAAACCGATTTGCCTCCACTCGGCGCTGGTCATTTCCTGTTTTTCTTCGCTTTTCTTTTACCCTTGCGGGCCACTTTCCCAGATTTTTTGAGCCGCTTCGGGCCGCTATAGTCAGCTTCCAGTCCCGTCACTTTTCTCGGCTCGAAACGAATCCTGAGATAGCGCTCGATACTGGACATCAGGTTCCACTCCATTGCATTCACCAGGGTAACCACTTTACCCTGCCGCCCTGCCCGGCCAGTTCGACCCGCACGGTGCATATGATCGTCTCCCGAAGGGGCAACGGTGTAATTGATCACCATATCGATAGCATCGATATCCAACCCACGAGCGGCAAGGTCGGTCGCCACCACGACCTGAAACACTCCCTGCCTGAATTGTTCCAGCACTTTCTTGCGATTCGATTGCGACACTTCGCCATGAATATAGGCCGCCCTCAGTTTTTTGTATCTGAGTATCGAACAAACCTGTTGCACCTGAATCCTTGTATTGCAAAACACGAACACCCGAGTTGCCGATTCCTCTGCGACAAGGGCGGCGATCAGGGCAATCTTGTGTTTGTCATCATCGGCCAACACCCGTTGTTGCCGAATTTGGCTATGGCCATGGAACCGGGTGTCCACCTTGATTCTTAGCGGTTCACGCAGCAAATCGGCAATCCGGCTGACATCCCGGTTTTTCAGGGTAGCCGAAAACAGCCAGGTTTGTCGGTCAGGATTACAGGCTCCTGCAATGGTTCGCATCGCCTCGACAAAGCCCATATCCAGCATTCGGTCAGCCTCATCCAGAACCAGCATTTCCAGTTGACTGAAATCCACATAGCCATCTTCCATATAGGCCAACAAGCGCCCGGGAGTGGCAATCAAGACTTCGGGAATTCGGCGTACCGCCGCCAATTGGCGTTTGAAATCCTCACCGCCAATCACCAGGGCGCACTTGATATCGGTAAACGCAGCCAATTGCGCAAATGTACGCTTGATTTGAATAGCCAGTTCCCGTGTCGGCACCAGTATCAAACCTTGGATCACCTTAGTGGCAAAAGTTTGCGTCAGGAAGCGTTGTAACATGGGCAGCACAAATGCCGCCGTTTTACCACTGCCGGTTTTCGCCGCGACCAGCAAGTCGCTTCCGGCCAAAGCTGGCGGGATAGCCCTGGCCTGAACTTCCGTCAACTGATCAAAACCTTGGTCAGCCAATGCTTGTAAAAGCCGTTGATCCAGTGCCGGGGAATCTATTGCCGGATTCACCTGTACCGGAACCGCATCACTATGGCTCACTCAACAACCTCACTATGACCGGCGTAAGCGGTAATAAAAGCGACTTCCTGAAAGGGTTTCAATCCCGTTTCTTCAAACCCGACCATCAATGGATTTTGCTGTAACGCCTGTTTCACCGCACTCGGCGATATCACTACCACATCGACGCCTTCCAGCAACTGCAGCGCCGCTTCCATCTTGAATCCCAGAGCACCACCTGCAAACTTGCCTTTCATCAAACGCTCCCGAATCACTACTTTGTCGACGTTGTAGTCTGCCATCAATTTGCCGAATGCAAACTGGAACGCCTTGAGATCATCCCGGGTGTTTTGATTCAGGGTTAAACGACGAACCCGACAATCAGGGATATTAAACAAGCCTTTGGAATTTTCCAGCAGGCAAATTATCGCGTCATTGCCTTTTATTTCGACACCGCATATTTTCATCTTCGTTTTTACTCGTTCTGTTTCAGATTGATATTGTTGACGGCGCATAGTGTAACTCAAAAGAATTTAAGTCGCCCAAAAGAGTTTCAGCGAACGACTTATCATTATTTATCCTGCCTCGATTCACACCTTTGGCCCTACAACAAATAGAGTAATTATTCCAATTGGTTTATTATGCTTCGATAATTCATCCGGACAAAAACTCAATCAAGCTCCAGACGACGCGTTTAACAGGGATCATTATGCCTAGAAAAACAACAGAAACAGCGAAAACAACAACGAAAAGAACCCCACCTCCCCGCCCAAAAAAGCCGATTACCCGGACATCGGAACCGGCCACCATCGTAGCCACCAACCCGGCTACGGGTGAAAAAATCGGCGAAGCACCCTGTACGCCCATGGCGTCCTTTCCGGAATTGATGATCAATGCCAGAAAAGCGCAAAAGTATTGGGGAGAAACATCCTTTGAAGAGCGCCGCGATCACATACTGAGAATCCAGAAATACCTGATAGAAAATGCCGAACGTATTTCCCAGGTAATATCTCAAGATAACGGGAAAACCATTCCCGATGCGTATCAAACAGAGGTAATGCCATCGATTCTAGCCACTGACTGGTATGCCAGAAAAGCCAAGAAGTATTTGAAAAAGAAACGCCTGACCGTTTCCAGCATCCTCGCTGCCAACAAACAAACCAGCCTGCACAGATTACCACTCGGGGTAGTCGCTGTGGTCAGCCCCTGGAATTACCCCTGGACGATTCCGTTTAGCGAAATTCTTATGGGACTTATGGCCGGGAATGCAATTATGTTCAAGACCGCCAGAGAAACCGTCATGGTGGGCAAAGAAATTGAAAAGGCGATACAGGCCGCCAATTTACCCTACGGATTATTCACTCATGTGGTTGGCGACTCTTCAGAAATCACTTCCGCCCTGTTCGCGAACGGTATCGACAAGATCTTTTTTACCGGCAGCGTACGCGTCGGCAAGATGCTGATGCAACAAGCTGCCGAAACCCTGACCCCCGTCTCGCTCGAGTTGGGCGGCAATGACGCCGCCATCGTACTGGAAGACGCTCACCTGGAAAGAGCCGCGCACGGCATCGTATGGGGTGGTTTCCAAAACAACGGCCAAACCTGTGCTGGCGTAGAGAGAGTATATGTTCACGAAGCGGTTGCCGATAAATTTCTCAAGCTGGTAAAAGAACATGTCCAAGAACTCAGACATGGAGCCGAGCGTGGTAATTTTGATATCGATATTGGTGCTGTCACCACCGCGCGGCAAATGGAAACCATTCGCACTCACGTGGATGAGGCGCTCGAGCAAGGTGCACGCATAGTCGTGCAATCAAAAATTACCGACAAAGCTTCCGATCAGTTCTACCCGGCAACTGTCTTGACTAACGTCAATCACTCCATGAAGGTAATGAATGAAGAAACGTTTGGTCCGGTTATTGGTGTAATGACATTCAAAACGGAAGAAGAGGCGCTGGCGCTGGCAAACGACTCAAACCTGGGTTTGACATCGAGTATCTGGACAATGAACCAGACCAGAGGTAAAAAACTGGCACTTAAAATTGAAGCTGGCATTACTACGATCAACGACCATGTGGTCACTCATGGCCTGCCAGAAGTGCCGTGGACAGGTTGGAAAGACAGCGGAATTGGCGGCACTCACTCGCACATAGGACTGGAGGCGATGACCCGGATCAAAGTGGTCAACAACGATCTTGTTCCTCATATCCCGAAAAACCTGTGGTGGTTCCCCCATCAAAAAACCACCTTCGACGCATTGCTGAAAACACCGACGATACTCTTCGGCAACGTAAAAGAAGCGACTGAGACCATGAAAGTACTACTTCCCGAATTGATCAGTGACCCGACTATCAGCGAGAAACTACAGTTTTTCGCCGTACGCGCACGCTTGAAGCTTAAAAGAAAAATACTCCATGAAATAGAAAGGCGGTTTGGTCAGTAGGCGGCCAGCCTGGCAGAAGTCAGGCTGACCGGGTTCAGGCGAAACCCTCCAGATAGTGAGCAAACCATGAAAACTGAACTGCTGGATATCCAATCATTTCTCTCTACTGTCGTTCCTTTCAAGGAACTGCCTGATACTGAACTGGAAGCCGTAGTGCAGGATATAGAAATCAGTTATTTCAAGGCGGGTGAAAAAGTACTTGAGTACGGCCAGACGATTAACGATCTCTTTATCGTCCGTAGCGGTTCAGTTGAAGTATTCCGGCGCAATGGCGAGTTATATAATCGGCTGGAGGAAGGCGAGATTTTTGGTCAAATCGGGTTGCTGATGAACAACCGGGTTAAATTTCCTGTGCATACTCTCGAAGACACCTTGCTGTATTGCGTTCCCGAGCAACGTTTCAAGGCACTGATGCAGACATCCGATTATTTTTCCGATTTTATGGAAGTGGAAGACGTAGGTAGATTGCGTCACGCAGTATCTTCGACCGAAGCCTTGAGCCAGATGACATCAGTCCGCCTGGATAAACTTCACCTGCGGCCTCCGGTCGTCGTCCCCAGAAGCATGGCCATCGCCACTGCCGCAGCACAAATGGCAGAACATCAGGTGTCGGCCTTGCTAGTCAACAAGGAAAACGACGAAGAGGAGTTTCGGATCGTAACCCAGGCGGACTTATGTACAAAAGTGCTGGCGACCGGTTTGAGTCCGGATTCACCCATTGCCGAGATAGTGTCAGATTCAGTTTTGTCACTGGATCACAAAGCCTATGTCTACGATGCTATTTTGATGATGCTGAGGCATCAATCCCATCATATTCCCGTGGTGGTCAAAGACAAAGCCATTGCCATGGTAGAGATGACGGATCTATTGCAATATGAATCCCAAAACAGCCTTTTGCTGGTCAACAGCATCTCCCAACAAAGCTGTCTCGACGAGTTGGTGGAACTGTCTCGACAAGTCAAAACCTGTTTTGTTCGTTTGGTCAATGAAGACGCGAACTCCCATATGATCGGCAGCGCCATGTCAGTCATCGGCCGCTGCTTCAAACAAAGGCTGCTGGAGTTGGCCGAGCAACAGTTTGGCCCTGCACCCATCCCTTTTTGTTTTTTGGCTTTGGGGTCGATGGCGAGAGATGAACAACTTATTATCACTGATCAGGATAACGCACTCATTCTCGATGATAGCTATCAGGAAGCGAAACATGGTGATTACTTTCGGGACTTAGCTGAATTTGTCTGTGATGGCCTGGATCTATGCGGTTATCCCTATTGTGAAGGCCGGGTGATGGCATCCAATCCAAAATGGCGAATGACGCGTTCACAATGGCGACAAACCTTTACTGACTGGATCGAAAATCCGGTTCCGCAGGCATTACTCAACTGCTCCATCTTCTTCGATCTGTATGGCGTATCGGGTAAAACCCGCTGGGCTGAGGATCTGAACACCTTTGTCGTGCAGAAAGCCCGGAAAAACAAACGGTTTCTGGCCTGTCTGGCCCGAAACGCACTGAAACGAACGCCACCACTGGGTTTCTTTAAAACCTTTGTGATGGAAAAAGATGGCAAACACAATAATTCGGTGAATCTGAAAAGACGGGGAACCGCACCTCTGGCTGATTTAATCCGAGTACATGCATTGGCATCGGGTTCCAATGCCAGAAATTCGTTCGAACGTCTGGATGATATTATCGAAAACGGGATGTTACCAGTAGGAAAAGGGCCGGATATTCGAGATGCCATGGAGCTGATTTCCATGGTTAGAATTCGTCATCAGGCCAAAGACATTGAAGATGGCATCGATCCCGACAACAATATCGAACCGGAGCATTTGTCTTCTTTCGAGAGACGCCATTTAAAAGATGCTTTTCAGGTATTGAGCCAGGCTCAGAATTTTCTCAAGTTCAAATACCACGCGAATGCACCATAGAGGCATCATTGTCACAAGGTACCAGTGACACAACCAAAGGTATTGGAGAACTTGGATGACACAATTGGTCACCGCAAAAAACCGGCCCACTATCAAACGCCAGGATTGGCAACACTACGCCAGCCAGACTGACTGGACCGAATACTATGCGCGCCGGGCAGATGAAACAAAGTCCACGATGCTCCGTCAGTTTTTTGGTCATGGCGTTGTCAGTCCAGAGACGCGCCTTTCAAAGGTACCCCTGATTGCGATGGATTTTGAAACCACCGGACTCGATCCAGCCAGAGATGAAATAGTGAGTATCGGGATAGTGCAGTTTGATTTAAACCGTGTTCACTGCCGCAAATCGTGTCATTGGCTGGTAAAACCCGAGGGCGATACATTATCGGAAGAATCTGTGGTGATACATGGTATTACCCACTCACAGGTCGAAGCGGCGCCATTTCATGGACAAATCCTGAAAGCCTTGTTAGCCCAACTGATGGGAAAAGTAGTGGCGGTACACTACTATCCAATAGAGCGACACTTCCTCAACAATGCCATTCGGGGGTTAGTTGACGAAGAGATTCTGTTCCCGGTAATCGATACTTTCCATATCGAATCGGTCATTCAAAGAACCCTTTCTACGAAATGGTGGAACAGGTTAAGAGGCAGAAGAGCCCAGCCTGCGAGACTCGGGCCGACACGAATACGTTACAACTTACCCATATATCGCCCTCATCATGCACTGACCGATGCGCTCGCGACAGCCGAATTATTACAAGCGCAAATGGCTTACTACGGGGAACAGGATCTTTGTGTCGGTGATATCTGGTTGTGATGACCGGGAGCCATAGCACGACTCCCGATACTGCACGCCATCCGTCTTTATATCCGTTACAAAGAAGGGCAGACTTCCGGATCAGCCAGCTTTATTGAACTTTTCGGTACGAAAACCCAATATCAAACTAACGCACATCAGTAACAGTACGATAGTGAAAGGCAGTCCAGTTGAAATAGCGCCGGCCTGTAAAGCCTGAATCGCTTCCGTGCCACCTATCCACAATAAGGCGGCAGCGATGGCACCCTCTATGGTTGCCCAGAAAACCCGCTGGGGCACCGGCGCGTCGATCTTGCCACCGGCGGTAATGCTATCGATAACCAGAGAACCGGAATCTGACGAGGTAATAAAAAACACCAACACAAGAACAATCGCCACCACAGATAAAAGCGTACCTAAAGGCAAGGCTTCAAACATCTGGAACATGGCAAGAGGCACTTCCTTCAATCCCTCTGCACCCAATGCGCCAACTTTATTCACCACCTGATCGATGGCCAGGCCCCCAAAAACTGACATCCAGACAATGGTCACCAGGGTTGGCACCAACAATACCGCAATTAGAAACTCTCGAACGGTACGACCTTTCGATACTCGGGCGATAAACATCCCGACAAATGGCGACCAGGATATCCACCAGGCCCAATAAAAGACGGTCCAGCCTTGTAACCAGGCTTCGTCTTCCCGACCATGAGGGTTGCTCAGTGGCACGATGTTTTCTATATATGACATTAACGTGGTAGGGATCGTTCCCATGGTGACAGCAAAGGCGACCAGGGCGACAAACACAAGCAGCGCTAAGGCAATAATCATGTTAATGTTGCTCAGCAGTTTGACACCACCTTCGATCCCCCTGACAACCGAAACGGTCGCCAACAAGGTAACGAAAACGATGATCGTAATCTGCATGCCGATGCCACCGTCACTGGCAAAGACATGGTTGATACCGCTGGCCGCCTGTTGCGCACCGAGCCCCAGTGATGTCGCTAGCCCGAACAGGGTTGCCAGTACAGCAAGGGTATCGACAATATGCCCCGCCCAGCCCCAGGTTCTATCTCCCAGAATTGGATAAAATATGGATCGAATCGACAATGGCAGGCCTTTGTTGTAGGCAAAAAAGGCAAGAGAGAGCGCCACTACTCCATAGATCGCCCATGGGTGAAGTCCCCAATGAAACATGGTCGCACCCATCGCAAGCTCGGCAGCGGCTTCCGTGTTGGCGGGGACATTCAAAGGCGTTTTATACCACCCCGTCAGATAGGCAACCGGCTCGGCGACGCTCCAGAACATCAACCCTATCCCCATACCGGCGGCAAACAGCATGGCTAACCAGGACAAAGTCGAATGCTCTGGCTTTGCAGCATCTCCGCCCAATCTTATTTTACCGAAAGGACTGAAAATCAATGCCAAACAAAACAGCAAAAAAATATTCGCTGACCAGACAAACAAAAGATCAAAGCTGCCAATAATTTTCCATTTAAGTCCGTCCAACGTTGCTTTCGCTGCGGATGGATCACTGGCCAGAATCGCTATCAAGAATACCAGCACCAATCCTGCACTGATACTGAATACTGGATTGTGAACGTCGAATCCCCACTTTTGAACATTATCCTGTCCTACAGAATAATCGGTGTTTTCGATACTGTATTTGTCTATCTGGTGTTTCATAGGCTCTTATCCTTATCAAGGTAACCGTAAGTTTGAGTGCTTTTTTACTTGTTATGCCTCACCAACGCACATAATACATACAGTTCAAAATAATATCCACAAAGAGCGCAGTCAAACTTACGGAATCTAGCGACAATTACCTAGATATCGATAGACAGATATAAGTAGAGCACTTAACATTTTTGTGCGGTGACCAGACAATCACCAGGCATTACGTAAAATTAGTGTCGCACTACTCACTGTCACGGTCACACTGACATTCATCGTCGCTATCAAACAATGATCATGTGTCAATCGCTCGATCTATAATCGACAGTAATTGCACAGGCTCACAAAATAGAAACAACCGGATTGTTTCGCCCAAAAAAACTGGTAAAGTTGACATTTTCGCAATAGTTTCGATGATTTTTAATTCAATCCGGCGTATTGTGTGCTCCTGGGAAGAGCACCTATGCCAAGCGGCTTGTATTGCAGCGGCTAAAATTTGCTTTATTTGGTAGCACACTATGACAGTGACCGAATTGCAATTCAGGGGTTTGAATGTGTTCTCGGTTCACGGTTAATATGGCTAAACTCATTAGCATGAAAGGTTTATACTAAGCCCTTCGACCACTCAATTTAGCTTATAAGCCGTATGACGCAGATTGAGATATAAACCATCACACTACTTCAGGAGAATCGGATGGCGGAAATTTCGCCCCTCATTGTCAACGACTTACACAAGAGATTTGGCCAAACCAAAGTTTTGAAAGGCGTATCACTGGAAGCAAAAAAAGGTGATGTAATTTCGATGATCGGCTCATCCGGTTCAGGAAAGAGTACGTTTTTGCGTTGTATCAATATGCTCGAAGTACCTACATCGGGAGAAATCATTCTTCACGGTGACCCAATCAAATTTAAAAAAAACAAGCATGGCGAGTTACAACCGGGTGACACCAAACAAGTCGAGGGAATGCGCGCAAAGCTATCTATGGTGTTCCAAAGTTTCAACCTGTGGTCGCATATGACCATATTGGAAAATATTGTCGAAGCTCCCATCCATGTTTTGGGAGTGAATAAAAAAGAAGCCGAACAAAAAGCACTTCATTTGCTGGCCAAAGTGGGCATCGAGAACCGCAAGGATTACTACCCCACGCAAATGTCCGGAGGCCAGCAACAACGGGCAGCCATAGCTCGGGCATTGGCTATGGAGCCGGAAGTGATGCTGTTTGACGAACCCACTTCGGCCCTGGATCCAGAGCTGGTCGGAGATGTTTTAAAAGTAATGCGGGAGCTGGCCAATGAAGGCAGAACCATGATTGTCGTAACCCACGAAATGAGCTTTGCCAGAGACGTATCCAACAAGGTCGTGTTTTTGCATCAGGGGGTTATAGAAGAGCAGGGTCACCCCCGGCAGGTATTCAACAACCCGGATTCGGAGCGCATGAAACAGTTTCTGGCACCAAACTACTAATCCATACTGATGACCTTGATACCTGACAATCACCGCATTGGCTGTGATTGCAAGGCAATTGACTGGCGTATAGCCAACAAAAATAAAAAGGAGAAAAGTGATGAAAAAAACCTTACTGGTATTCGGATGTATATTGGCTCTTATGGCCGCCGGCGTGCAGGCCAAAGACTGGAGCAAGGTGAGAATTGCGGTTGATGTACCCTATGAGCCTTTCGAGTACAAAAAACCTGATGGCACACTGACCGGCTTTGAAGTAGACCTGGGTAACGCGGCATGCAAGGAAATCGGACTGCAATGCGAGTGGGTCGTACAAGCCTGGGATGGCATTATCCCTGGATTACTGGCTCGAAAATATGACGCAATCATGTCCTCCATGTCGATAACGGAAGAACGGGCGAAAACCGTGCTTTTCTCCGATGGCTACTACAATACCCCTTCTGCATTTTTTGGCAAAAACTCACTTGACGACCTCGATGTCACCAGCAAAACGGCATTAAAAGACAAAATGATCGGCGTCCAGCGTGGTACACTGCAAGATAACTATGTAACCGAAAAACTGGGTGACGTAGTCAAAGTAAAACGCTACACCACAGCCGATGACATGGTGCTTGACCTGACCGGCGGACGCCTCGACCTGGTTTTCGTTGACTTTCCTGTCGGTGAAAAAACTGTGCTGAACAACACCGGCTACCAGGTAATCGGCAATACGATTCAAGTCGGTACCGGCATTGGTATGGCATTCCGTAAACGAGACGGCAAGCTTGCAGAAGAGTTCAATGCGGCACTCAAAAAACTAAAAGCCGACGGCACCTACGACGCGATACAGAAAAAATACTTCAGTTATAGTATCAAAATTTAACCACCTTATCCGTGACATCGATCGGCAGCAGTGTATCAGCGGCTCCCTGCCGATCGAGGTTTGACGTTTCCCCACCACAAGGGAATCACCAGCAGACCAAAAGAATTCACAAGAGCTAAAAAATGATAGATTTGAAAGGCTATGGCCCATCGATATTTGAAGGGGCAATTCTAACCATCGAAGTCGCCATTTTGTCTCTCATCATTGCGCTCTTCCTTGGCCTGCTGACTGCCTCTGCGAAACTGTCCTCTAGCAAGCTCCTGAGAGGAGCGGGTTCCACTTACACAACACTTATCCGCGGTGTACCCGATCTGGTATTGATGCTACTTTTCTTTTTTGGCGGACAAATGCTGATCAACTCCGCAACTGACACCTTTTATAGTCATTACGAAAGCTTTTTTGCCCAGATGTTCAGCGAATCAGCTACCGATCAGGCACCGGGCAACCGGTACTTCCGGTTTTTTTTCGACTGGCTGCGAAACTGGTACGAAGATGAGTTCTTTATCAATGTCAACGAATTTTTTGCTGGCGTAATTACCATAGGTTTTATTTTTGGTGCCTATATGGGAGAAACCTTTCGAGGCGCCTTTATGGCTGTGGAAAAAGGGCAAATCGAAGCAGGTGTCGCTTACGGCATGACATCCTGGCAACGTTTTCATCGCATTCTGTTCCCCCAGATGATGCGCCATGCTCTGCCCGGCATCGCCAATAACTGGCAAGTACTGCTAAAAGCTACCGCTCTTGTTTCGATACTCGGCCTGCAGGATATGGTAAGGCTTGCCTCTGAAGCGGCTAAGGCCACTCATCAACCCTTCACATTTTTAATTCCAGTTGCAATCGGCTACTTGCTGATGAGTTTTATCTCAGAGTTAGGATTCTCATTTTTACATCAAAAATACAGTGCCGGCGTAGAAAAGGACTAACTAATGGAATGGCTCGAAACCTGGCTAAACCAAAACGACATTTTTACCGTAATGACACTAAACCACTATTGGGACGGCTTTGTCACGACGATTCAACTGGTCTGGTTGTCCCTGGCAATTGGTCTCAGCATGGCTATCCCACTGGCGATTTTGCAAACATCCAATAATCGGTTTATTTCTACGCCAATCTGGCTCTATACCTATCTGTTCCGGTCAACCCCACTTTTGGTACAGCTTTACATTATCTATTATGGCATTTCCTTTATTGAAGAAATCAAGGATACATTCGTTTGGGACATTTTAAGAGATGCGTTCTATCCGGCGGTAATTGCCTTTACCCTGAACACAGCCGCCTACACCACCGAAATACTGCGAGGTGCGATAAAACAAACACCAAAAGGGGAAATAGAAGGAGCTAAAGCTTACGGCATGTCTGACTGGCTGACAATGAAACGCATTATCTTACCCAGTGCATTCAGAAGGGCCTTGCCCGCCTACAGTAACGAAGTGATATTTATGTTGCACGCCAGCTCCCTCGCCAGCGTGGTGACCATTGTCGATCTGACCGGGGCTGCACGGGATATCTACTCCCGCTTTTATGCGCCATTTGATGCCTTTTTATTTGTCGCTGCCATTTACTTGTGTTTGACTTTTATGCTGGTTTACGGATTCAAGAAGTTGGAGCACAGATTACTTGCTCACCTCCGCCCGCAAAAAAGCTAACTCTCTGTCTTTATTGGATAAACAGCGATAATAGGCGTAGTATAACGTCAAGTGGATGAACCGATTGAGACCTCACACTCAGGTCAGTGATGGGGCTAAAGTTTATTCTGCATCAGCTCTAATTCATGCATTCATACAGGACATACACCATGAAAAAAAGAAACCTGTTGATACTCATCATGGCTCTTATTGGAGCCACCATTACAATCTGCTATGTTTATCAACAAAACAACATTGTAAAAACAAGTGATGACGTCATCGAGCACTACGCCGACCAGTTAAAACAAGACCCTTTTACATTAACAGAAACCTACCGCTGGACCTTTTTTCTGGGGCCGGTAAAACAACTGTCCATACACACATTTACGCCTACACATATCGACTATGAGATGCGTGGAAAAATTTATGCCACCAAGTATCAGATGCAAATGGTGTCTTATGACAAGACTAACAACAAGTGGATAGGAAAAACCCCTGAAGGCATTTTTTACGTACTGTTTTTCGAACCTATCAACAACGATCAACTGACACTGTATAAGCACAAGTGCAAACAAGGCCTGGCTGAAGCTGTCGCATTCGAGAAACCGGACAGCAAAGCAACAGAAGACCACGGCTGGAATGTATACACACGCGAAGGTGTAGACGAGCCCAGTGATGACTTGCCATTTTCAGGACTATTCGCAAACCGGTCAAACTCCGAACAAACAATAGAACTTGACGATAAAAAGATACAATGGCAGGGCAAGACCTACCAAAAAATAACCCACCACTCTGGCGAAAACCGCTGGATTGGTCAGTTAAACGATCGTTATCTGGTGGTATTTTATGAACCAACCGACACTTCCGATCTTTTGTTATCTGTTCAACTATTTGATGATATTGATCAGGCTTATGACGTAAAACATGGGCAAAAAACACTCGTTAAATTTGCACCCAATGAGCAATAACCTATGAACAATGATGATATTGTTGTCTGCACAGTCAAGCCGGCGTTCTTCCGGGCTGCTAAAGACTCATCCAGCCTCAAGCCAAATTATCCGGCCAACACGGGATGAACAACGATTTGGCCGGGCGTCGGTCAAGGCTTGTGCTGTACAGCATTTAACCAGGCCAGAATACGACGGGCCTCCTTACGCTGCTTTTTATACTTCAGCGCCTTCTGCAGAGCCCGACGGGCATCTTGATGACGTTTTAGACGTAAAGCGCTATAAGCCTGATAAAGATAGGTCGAGCCGCTTTTATCACCGATCCGAGCCAGGTCAGCATAAGCATTATAGGCTTCTTCATAGCGTTCAAGTTGAAAACAGATATCCCCCTTGTCACGTAAACTCTGTGCAGTTTTACTCACTTTAATCAGTTTTTTGACAGCCTTTAGAGCCTGCCTGGGACGAACACCAACACGGTAGGCAATGACCAGTTGTTCGAGCAGATCCTTATCACCTGGTTTGTTTTTCAGCATTTCCTCATACAAAACGGCAGCACGCAGCGGTGCCGATGATTGCAGCAAGAGATCTGCCAGCAGGCGCTTATCAGTGTTTTTAAGCGGAGCAAAGGTAGAAAAAACCTCCAGACAGGCAGCTGCTTTGACATGGTTATTACTACGCACATGGACAATAGCTCTCAAATACCAAAAACGTGCCTGTCCTTCAAGACGCTCCTGCCAGCGATCAAGGGACGCCAATGCCCGGTTAAACTGATCCAGTTCAAGACAAAGACCGATAAAGGTATCGACACGATCCATATACTCTGTCGAGGCAGTCCGATCAAGCACCTCTTCCAGTAACTTGAGTGCCGATTGCTTTTCTCCGGTATGCATCCTGGCCAAAGCCAGATTAAACAACAGCTCATCAGACGGTTGTAAATTCCAGACATGCTGCAATGAATCGGCTGCCAGTTGGTAACGCTTGAGCGCCCAGGCAACACTGGCCTGATTCTGCCACAGGGTGACATCTGTTGAACACTGCTTTAGAGCCTTTTGATAGGCTCCCAGAGCCTGCTGGTACTTTCCTTCTGCTGCATAGGAGTTAGCCAGGTTGGCAAACAATAGATAATGGTGCTGATCGGGGTGGTCCTGCTGAAATTTCTCAAGCAATTCCAGAGCCTTTGCCCTGTCTTTCTTTTCTGCAGCCTGACCTGCTGTATAAATAACCCGATAAAGACGAACCCCTGGTTGCTCGTCGCAGCCGGCAAAAACGGACAAAGACAGAAAAAGACAGAAAACCGCCACAACAAGAGATCGGAATAAATACCGCCTCATGGATCAATCCTCCAGGTTAAAAACAATCTTGTTGGTCATCCGTGTCGCAACCGTATCCCCCATCAATTCTCCCGGATGAAATTGCCATTTGCTAACAGCCGCCAAAACTGCATCATCGAAAATCTCTGGCGGCTCAGACTCCAATATCTGGATGTTGGACACCCTCCCATCACGTCCAACATCAAAACGAATTCGCACATGGCCACTGATATTCATGCGTTTGGCTCGGTAGGGATAAATTGGCGGAGCTCGATAACTCAGGCGCGGCTTAACATCCAGATCATCCAGAGAATAAAACCCGGATATATGCCGTAACGGCATCATTTTAAAACCGGGAACCAGAGGGACCCGTGGCTGGGCCAAATTATTGCGCGACAACAGTGGGCTCTGAATTATTTGTGGTGGCGAGGCTCTGGCTGGCTCCAGTGCCGGTGGTGGAGGTGGTGGAGGCTCCTTCGGTGGCTTTTCCGGTTTGAGCCTTTGCTCTTCCAGCTCTGGAATGTCCTTGAAAAAATGAACCTGTTGGCGTTTTAACGGCCGGGAATCAGGCAATTCCGTCCATGCCAAATAAGGAATTAATGCAAAAAGGGCAATATTGATGGCAAGGGCACCAAGCAGACCAAAGAAAAGAGTAGGCCAACGCTTGAAATTAGTCATTGGACACTGCCACTCTCGGACGCGGCCAGACTAACCTGCCGTGCTCCGGCTAAACGACACTGATCCATCACCTGTACAATTACACCGGTTGTGCTTTTCTTATCGGCAACAACGATAATCTCACCGCCAGGATTCTCAGCAATAGCTCTAGCGATGTGACTGCGTACCGTACGGATATCAACACGCTGACCATCAAAGTAGACCTTACCTTCGGGGGTCACGGCAACAAGGATATTGCTGCTTTCCGAAGCAACAGCAGTACTGGCAACAGGGCGCTCGACATCAATGCCTGTTTCGCGCACAAAACTGGTAGTCACCATAAAAAAGATCAGCAACAAAAACACCAGATCAATCAGTGGAGAGATGTTGATCACTGCAGTATGATGACCGCGCCTGATACTTTGTCTGAGATTTTTCATAGCTTTTCTACGCTTTGCCAGATAGACAACATCAGACAATCCTCTTGAGGTTAGTCAAAGATTCTTCCAATTTGACAATCAGGCGCCTGGAACGCATCGACAATAGAACACTGGCAAAAACTCCCGGGATTGAAACTAACAGCCCCGTCTGGGTTGTCACCAGAGCCTCGGAAATTCCTCCCGCCAGAGCCCGGGCATTGCCGGTACCAAATAGAGAAATGACATCAAAGGTCATCATCATACCGGTAACGGTTCCAAGCAGTCCCAGCAAAGGAGAAATCATTGCCAGAATGGTAATTGCGGCGATATTGCGATCAATCCCAGGCTTGATCTTCAGATAGCACTCATCCAACAGGGAATTGTTGAGTTCACGATCATGACTGCGATTGCGCTGCAAAAATAAACCAATCTGCCAACGTAATCCATTATGCTTTTCGTGGTTCTCCTGTTCGCGGTACCAGCGCAATAACCCGGCCATGCCAAGATCACCAAACTCAAGCCCATGAAAGGTCACCATGCGTTCGAAGATCAACATCCACATCAGCACAGAAACCAGTACCAGCGGATACATAACCGGCCCACCGCTATTAAAATAAGCCAACAGCTTGGTAATTATTCCCTGACCAGAAGCCAGGCCCAATACCATGTCAAGCAGTTGTTCCATTAGGATCCTCCAAGACGCCAGCGGTGAATGATATTGGCCAGAGTAACCGATTTTTCTTCCATATCACCGATAACATGCTCAACCCTTCGTCCCAGGTAGGTGTGCAACAGCATAATGGGAATGGCAACTGTCAGGCCAAGCATGGTTGTCACCAGTGCAACGGAAATACCACCCGACATCATGCGTGGGTCTCCAGTTCCATAGATATTGATTACCTCAAAAGTTCCGATCATCCCTGTAACTGTACCAAGCAGGCCAATTAGCGGCGCCACCGCTCCCATAATATTGAGTAGTGGCAACGCACGCTCAAGCCGCGGCAGCTCCTTGAGAATCGCTTCGTGAAGGACACTCTCAAGGATCTCATGACACTCATTACGCGCACTCAAACCTGCACGCACGACATTAAAAACAGGAGAAAACCTTTCTTCTACCAGCTTCTCACAGCCATCCCAATCATTTTTTGCAACCAGGCGGTGGACCTCACTCATGGTTCGATCCGTATTGGCTCGCACACGCCGCAGAAAGATAATCCTTTCAATGCCGATAATAATGGCGGCAAGAGCCAGTAACAGGATCGGCCAGACAAGAAAACCACCTTCCTCAACGCGCTGTACCATAGTTTTGCGATGGGTCAACTGCTCCAGGGCTGCCCCGGCGGAAAGGTCAAGGGCGACACTGTCACTCTCACCGTCCAGATACGAGCGCAACTGACGCTCCAACAACCATGGCAAAGGTGCTGCAATCGCTGAAAAACTGCGACTACTGCCATCATAGCGCAACAACTCCAGACCTTCTGCACTATCAACTGCAGCAAGAAAAGGACCGATCAGCAGCACATCTCCTATGCTATTCCGACCACTGTGATCACGATATTCAAGCTGTGGACGAACCACATGGCCAACCTGGTCAATTTCAGTAAAAAACATATCTGCCATTAACTGCATATCATCAAGCCCGGGAAAATGCTTCCCTTTAACAATGACATCCATACGTTCAGGTCGATCGGGTTGCATAGCCGTTAAAGCAGAACGCAAGGTCAACTCCTGCAGTTGCCGCGCACTGACCCGTACCGCAGCGATCAGATTGGTCATTAGCTCCTGATCACTACGCTCTGCCTGTTCAAGCTTCTGGTACTGGCTATGCAGGTTTGTGTAGGTCTCCTGTCTGGAGGCAAGATCGTTTTCAATTAGCAGTTTTTCCTGACGTAACTTGCGCAGTGTCGCTTGCAGATTCTCTCTTTTTAAACGGATTACACGGGCAGTCTTATCCTTTAATGCCTGACTGCTGGCTTTTTGCTGGGCAATCTTTTGGTAAACGCTACGAATATCCTCTGTTTGTGCCTTGGCATAGGGAATAACCAGTGTTACTGCAAAAAGAATCAGCAGCAAAATTCGCCATATCATGGTTCAATCCTCCCCACAGGCAAGGTCACCAGATCGGCAGCCACTTCGCGCCGCACCATCTTGAACGCCTGCGAAATACCCGCCATCGTATCACTGTCAAGAGCGACAAAGTGCTGCTGCGCGGGATCATAAACACCAACCGACTGTTGATCCAGGGTTCGGTAAAAAAGAGCCAGACGACCAATGCGTAAAAGATCAACCTGGGTCTGTTCACCATCCAGATCAATTTCGGCTCGATAAGCCTCGCCACCATGACCATATTCAGCCTCGACCAAAAGAGCCTCAAAAACTCGCCTAAACTGTTCATAGACAGGGGTGTAGGGATCATTAAGCACCAGCCCAAGATCCGCCAATCGCCTCTGGCGCTCTTTTTTTAAAAATGGCAGTCCGGTATCGACAGACTGTTTAAGTCGTTTAAAAACAGCCTGCAACCAAGCCTGAAGACCGTCGCGAATTTTTTGGGTTTCCACCAGGCGCCGCTGCTGCTCGGCGATACGTCGCCGCTCGGTCGCAATTGACTGCTCAACTTTATTCAATTGAAATTTAAGCCCCTTTAACACTGACTCAAGGCGCTCAATTTCACTGCGCTGCTGACGTTCTTCAACACTCCACTCCCGTTCTAGCTTATGTGTCTGCTGAGCATTTTTTACATCATCAACAGCCATACCTTCAAGACTCTGCTTGCTGGCAGAAATCCCCGTTGACCAACACAAAAGCAAGGCAATACTTAAATATCTGCTTACGGACACGCTTGCCGCCAATAAATCCATCAAAATGATCCTTATGCTCATTAGGCTTAATTAAATGAAAAAAAGAGGTGTATTTTACTCGTCGTTAAATCGTCTATTGGTTGACATTGACAAGGGCTTCCATGCCTTTTTTATTGCAACTTCGGCCATTTCCGGCTGAAGGTTCTATGCTATGGTTTTCCTCTGCGTCAGATTTAGCCACAAGATGTTTTGGTATGTCTTTAGCCAACCTCGAAGAGAGTCTACTTGAACATAATTATCTTGCCAGCGGCCGCCGAATTGTAAATAACGACTTATTGGCCTGATCTAACGTATCAAGAGGACAAAAGGCATAAAATGCCATCTCAAAAAACAGGTGACGTAAGAAAAACTCTATAGTTTTTCAAAACCTGATCACATTAGAATCGATAAGTTACTGCTAATTCCATATACCTTCCAGGGCGGGGATCGTACTCCGATTCATATTGCTTATCATATTCTTTATCCAAAAGATTGGTACAAAGAGCAGCAAGAGAGAAGTTCTCTGAAAGTACATAGTTCAGTTTTGAATCAAAGGTTAAATAGGAATCCTGCAGTGTGGTATTTACGTCGTCTGCATAGGCTTCCTTTTCGTAAATCATATCGACTGCCCAAGAAAGGTTTTTCACCGGGAAAATGGTGACACCTGCAGAATATACCCAAGCTGGGACATCCGTAAGCTTTTTACCAGAGAGATCAGTCATGACTTCATCGATACTGGAAAGGGTTCCGTTATCCCAGGTTACATCTATCCATGACACGCCCCCTCGATAGGCCAGCCAATCAGTCATATTGCCGTCAACAGACAATTCAACACCTTTGGATGTTGCATTGCCAACCGGTTTGAAACCGGTAAATCCACCCCCAATGAAATCATTGGTATCCTTATACTTATTCTCAGTGGCAGTTTGATAAAGAGTGAGGTTGTAATTAAAGTATTTTGACAGCAGGTGTTTAATGCCCAGTTCATGGGTCAGATTTTTCTCAGGTACCTGACCTTCCGGGGTGGGTGCCGCCGATCCAGCATATGCAAACCAGGAAGGCATGGATAAATGAAAGGCATTGGGCAGAAAGTAGGATTGGCTGAAGGAGTAAAATACAGTCATATCCTTGTTAACACGATAAGAAGGTGCAATATCCCAAGATGTCTTTTTAAAAGAACCATCATAGCTGGCAGGGATTGCGTTTTTTAGCGACCAGTCCATCGCGTCAAAGCGAACTCCCGCAAGCATGGAAAATTTATCATAGGCAAGGTCATTGTTGATAAAAAATCCATATCTCTTGGAACGGGTTTTCACCGTGCTGTATTTACTTCGAGACTTGACGTTATCATAGCCGTAGGATTCATAATCCATGCCAACGGTCACAGAATCCTGCAATGCGTCCTGGTTGAATACTTCTTTTCTTAAGGACAAATCGTACTGGATAATATCGTTGCTACGATCATTCGTTGTATCTTTACCGGTTGTTCCATCGTCATAGATCACTCCCGGCTGTAGCGTGTCACTGTTCAACCGGGTCAGGTGTAAGGCACTGTTAATTTCTGTTTCATTTATCTGTCCCTGATAATCAATTCCCCCATAAATCAAGGAAGAATCAACCGCGGTAGGATACTGATAACCCGCAGGAGTGGGTCCAAACCGACCATTACTTGCTGGTACGCGAACTTCGCCATTGTTCCTGTTTGTCTTGACATCGTTTTCCAGATTGAAACGATCTGGGTATTTTCTGTCGCTTTGATTGGCTCCTAGAACAAATTCCAAGCGGTTTTCTTTAGTTAAATGGAAACCTATACTGGCTTCTGCCCAATATATTTCTTTATCGGTTTGTCTGAAGCCTTCAGAGTTTTCGGTACTGAAATTTGCTGAATAATAGATTCTGTCAGAGGCTCCCCTAACTGCCATATTGGCTTTCGCTGTCTGCCAGGAACCATAGCTTGCAGAGACATTTCCCTGCATATTCGAATCCGACTTTTGGGACTTTTTAGTATGAATATGGATAATTCCTTGGGCCGCACCTGCTCCATAAATAGAAGCTGCCGGCGCCTTGATCACCTCAATACTTTCAATTATTTCAATCGGAATGTCATCCAGATTATGACCTTGAATAAGACCAGTTCCAGCTTTCCCTGTATAATTCGCCTTACGACCATCAATATAGATGATTACACCTTCACCTCCAGGAACACTTTGGCCCCGGATAAAAAACTGGCTTCCACTTGCATCAATAGACACATGGAGTCCAGGTATGCTTTTCAAAAAACTGACCAGTTCATTATGTCCCTGTTCTTTGATTTCTTCAGAGGTAATCAACGAAACTGCGGCGGGGACGTACAACAATTCTTTTTTGACTTTTGTGGAAGTTACAACCACATCATCGAGCTGTGTTGATTGATCAATTTCGTTTGCCAAGGCTCCGTTTGCAGAACCCTGAATCAGCCCTGATAATAATAGGGAGAGTAAAAAGATTTTTTTCATTGCTTACTCCTTTTTTTCAGGCTTCAGGAAATATACCAATACATTTAGTGTGAGATGTATTGCCGTGAAAATGATGCGTGAACGAACAAATCCACCCTACTCCTACCCTCCAGATAAAAAATCTGTCACTTATTTGGCTTGAATCATAACGACACGGCACCTCCAGAACCATATAAAACTGAAGACGCTGTTTTTTTATACCTTCTATCTGTTTTATAAGAAAAGGGGCAATATGAAATGGCGAAAAATGTCATACCTTTGTTGCTATCAACGGTCTGATTAACAGCATCAATATCTAAAACAACTCAATCTATAACAACGCTCCCATTGGTCAGTTTTTTAGGGCTGGTGTTACATAGACCTGTTAAGCAGGCTTACACGCGAGACATCAGCCACATTCACCGGATTTATTTCACTTTACTCGTTATCGTTTAAAACGCCGGTTGGCCATGGCCAATACCGTAATGGTCGCAGCTGTTTTTGTTGCCGTAATTACAACAGTATCAAAATGACGTAACTGGACTTTATCAGGGTTCGGTGAAAGCGCTAGACAAGCGAACAACTAGTGATAAAACGCTAACAATAAGCGTCTTTTTCACGACAACCTTATTGCTAATGATTATCATTAATTTTTAACGCATTATAGAAAGCATTAAAAGCCTTTTCAACCCCAAAAAAACCGGGTTTTCCGGCAAGCAAAAATAAACCACAGTTAACCTGCGAGTCTGGCTCTCAAAATTTCACTAGCTCAATCAGTGACCATTATCACTCCAGTTGTGCTTTTAGCCCCAATCTCCTTTTGGGCGACTCAGTGAGAGTAACCTGACAGGTAGCGGAATTGTTCCTGCAAAGAGGCACATACATGCCCGACTAACGCCACCTTATCAACCACAACCGACGGTATAGCGATCGTTCCATGGGCAACTCAATATCGGCAACCAGCGCATCAATCGACATAAACCCGTCGAGGCGACGATTGCCCGACATGGCTTCGCGTCGTTGCAATGCTTTGCTTTCAACCCCTCTGGAGAACTTCCATAATTCGCTTGTTTTCGAGCCAGGCATGATCATCAAGAAAGCGTTTTAATTGCTGCAACAACTGGGCAACGGCGCGCTGCGTGTATTCCCCAGCCTCTAACCAGCCATGATGAATGCGTCGGGTGCGTTTTTCCGGTTTAAGGGATTGTACACTGGGCATGTCCAACACCTTTTCCAGATGTTTCAACCTGCTCACCACCGCCATCGAGGCACCCTCAAACACTCGGGTTTTCCCCAGTGTTTATCCTCCCGTTCATGAATTATAATCACTCCACTAACCAAGGATGGAGAATAACAAATGGAAGTAACCCGCCAAAATTTCGAAATACACAATCCACTCAACGAAACAAAATCAGGTTCTCAGCAAAAACTTGAAGCCTTTGTGGACGGATTTCGTAGTCCTATTTTCGGTCTGGATACGCAGGAACTCGCCAGTTACGTTGCACGATTTTCAAATCCCGAAAAAACCATTCAGGAAATCAAGGTGCTGCTTGAGTCTTCAGGCTCAAGCGCCACTGAAATCGCCCACTTCGAAAGGGACATGGTCGAAGCGATGGCAACACGATTTGAGTCCAAACGTATTCTTGGCATTGCCGTTGATCCCTTCATCGATACCGTCACCGACTGGAGAACACACCTGGAAAATGGGCTGGATGCCTGTGCCGCTGCGGCTCAGGGCTTGACCGGGGTCGGGCAATTAACTCTTTCAATGTACTCGGGCTTGACACCAGCGGGGGCTTTTTTTGCCACTCATGGACTTAGCAATTTAATCGGTGGATTTGGTGATATAGTTGAAATAATATCAGGAAAAGACCAAGACATTGACTTGAATCTGGTAAGACAAGGCTACGAAAATCTGGCAGAATTTGCAGGAATCGACAAATCGGTCGGAACCACTGTTCATACCGTCGTTGGTGTTGCATCTTCCGGTTATGGCCTGCTGATACAAAGGGAAGTTTTAAAATATCCAGATTCAGCGCTTGAGCACGTGAGCAAGGTATCAGCAGTATATTTAAACACAAAACTGGAATTGGCTAGCGAAATAGCACAAGGAGTCAATACCGCCTATGAAGCTAATCGAGAAAGGAAATAAAATGGAACTTGAAACCTACCGAAGATACATTTCTATTTTTGGCAAAAAACTGACTATTGGGTGCTTTACGTTTGTTATCATTTGTACCGGGAGCGTTCTGATTAGTTTTTTCGCCAGCGGAATCATGTCAAGGGATATGACTCTGGGTCGTTTTTTTATGTGCCTCAGCTTTTTATGGGTTACCTTTTTTATAACATCTATGGCCTTCTCAACGGACAACACCACGGGGCGCGCCTCAGATATCAAGCTGACAAAAAAACAAGTCGTGATCTTTTTTCTTGTTTTAGCCATTACCATGCTACTGAGTATGACTTTTGGCGCATTGGATATGTAAGCCTAAAAAAATAGCGTGAAATATCACAATAAATAGTCGGCCCTGAAAAATTCAGTTTTCAGGGCCGACTAGATTACTCTCCAAAAAGCAAAAACCTGAAAATAGAGGGTATGGGGGAATCTAAATGAAAAAAAATACTCTCTCTTGCATTAGCGTAAGTAAAGTAAATAAGATAGAAAAACGTTTATAAAATAGTTTATAAATCACCCTTTACCATGTCATTTGTAGTCATTTGTTTTGCCTCTTGCCAATAAGCCTCCATCTCCTCCAAGCTGGCACCACCTTGCGGCACACCATTTCCCTTCAGTCTCTGCTCCACATGACCGAATCTCTGTCTGAAACGATGATTGGCTTTTCGTAACGCCTGGTCGGGCTTGATCGATAAAAATCGGGCCAGATTGACACAGCAAAACAACACATCACCCAGTTCATGCTCAATTTCTTCTCGATTGGCGATGGTTTTTTCCTGAGTGACCAGCTCTGGCGCCAGTGCGACTTCTTTCAACTCTTGCAATTCCTCATCCAGTTTCGCGAAAACCGGCTGAATATCGGGCCAATCGAAACCCAGATCAGCCGCCTTGTGCTGCATTTTTTCCGCCACGATCAGCGGAGGCAAGGCGTCGGACACTGAGTCGAGAATACTGTCGGAACCGGTCGCATTTATTTTTTCCGCTCGCTCTTCAGACTTGATACGTTCCCAGTTTGCTTTTATCTGCTGTTCGGACACTTCCTGTCCAGGGGCTAAACGGCTGTTGAGAGTATTGTCTGGAAAAACATGCGGGTGCCGTCTGATCAGCTTCGTAACGATGCGATGCACCACAGAATTAAAATCAAATTGACCCTGTTCCCGACCAAGTTGCGAATAAAAAACAACCTGGAAAAGCAAATCACCCAGTTCTTCTTCGATATGAGCAAAGTTTTTTTTCTCGATCGCTTCGGCGACTTCATAGGCTTCCTCGATAGTGTGCGGCACGATTGAGTCGAAATCCTGTTTTTTATCCCACGGACAACCGTCAACGGGGTCTCGCAGTCTGCGCATCAAATAGAGTAAATCTTGCAGCTGATAGGTTTTTTCCATGGCCAAAATCCATTCAGAAATTGATTCAAGCTGATTTTATTCTTTTCGCGTCGATGACGTTAGGCAATTGTTTTATTTGAGTCAACAGTTTACCGAGCTGACTCAATCCAGTCACTTCCAAGGTGATCTTCAGTACCACGGTACTGTCAGCGATATTGGATTGGGTGTTGACAGTAAGCACATTGACTTTCTCGTTGGCCAAAATGATGGTGATGTCGCGTAACAAGCCCGAACGATCATAAGAGAGAATACTGATATCAACCGAATAGGCGTCTTCGGGTTGCCCTCCCCAACTCACTTCGATAAACCGATTGGGATCAGAGTCACGAAGCACCATTGCATTCTGACAGTTCTCGCGATGGATCGATACGCCTCGCCCTACAGTGATATAACCTACTATCGGCTCTCCTGGAAGCGGTTTGCAACAGTTCGCCAACGAGGTTTTCAGCTTGCCAACTCCGCATACCTGAATATCATTTTCATGGTTCTGCACGGATGGTTTCCGCTGATTAAACTCCAGACCGAATTGTTTTTCCTGCGGCTCGGTGATCTGCTGCGCTCTGTTCGCGACGTACGTCGGCTTCAGATCACCGGCACCCAATGCAGCAAACATATCATCGACACCATGGTAGTTGACAGCCTGAGCAAGCTCCCTAAAGCTCACTTCACCAACCGACAGACGTTTCATCTCATCTTCAAGAATCGCCCGACCATCGATGATATTTTGATCCCGATCTTGTTGCTTGAACCAGTGAGTGACTTTGGCTCGGGCGCGGGACGTTTGAATATAACCCAGGCTGGGGTTTAACCAATCCCTGCTTGGTGCCGGATTGTTGGAGGAGAGAACAGTGACCTGATCACCTGTTTTTAAGGGATAAGTCAGAGGTACGATCCGGCCATTGATCTTCGCGCCTCGACAACCATGCCCGACTTCTGTATGCACACGATAAGCGAAGTCAACCGGTGTCGCACCTTGCGGCAAATCGACGACATGACCATCCGGGGTAAATACATAGACACGATCAGAGGCAACGCCAAATTTAATTTGCTCGACCAGCCCGGTTAAATCCCCGATTTCTTCCTGCCATTCAAGAACCTGCCTCAGCCAATTGACTTTCTCTTCATAACTGGTCGACTTGTTTTTTGTATCGGTTCCTTTGTATAACCAATGGGCGCAAACACCCAGTTCGGCCTCATCATGCATATCCCTGGTTCTGATTTGTACTTCGATGATTTTTCCATCCGGCCCGACAACAGCGGTATGCAGCGAACGATAACCATTTTCTTTCGGATTGGCGATATAATCATCAAATTCGTTCGGAATATGGCGCCAAATCGAGTGCACAATTCCTAAAACAGCGTAGCAATCCTGCACAGAGGGTACCAGTATTCGAAACGCCCGGATATCGTATATCTGTGAAAAGTCGACTCCCTTGCGTCGCATCTTGCGCCAGATACTATAAATATGTTTGGATCGGCCTGTGACATCACCATCGATACTGGCATTTTGCAGTTCTTTTTTGAGTGTCGCGACCACATTTTTGATAAATAAATCACGATCGACACGCTTTTCATCTAATTGTTTAGCGATTTTTTTATAGGCAGAGTCATGCAAGTATCGAAATGACAAATCTTCCAATTCCCATTTCAGGTACCCGACTCCCAACCTGTGTGCCAATGGCGCATAGATATCAAACACTTCTTTGGCGACGCGAAGACGTTTTTCGGGCGCAGCATTTTTAACCGCACGTATCGCACAGGTTCGCTCCGCCAGTTTCAAAACAACAACCCTGACATCATCGATCATGGTCACCAGCATCTTCCGGACATTGTCCAACTGCCCGTGACTTTGACCCAACACATTGCCCTTAAACGGGTGGTGAATGGCGGAGATCGCCGCCATCTCGAGCACACCGGAAATCAGCTTGGCGACTGCTTTACCATACTCATCGGCCACCGCTTCGAGAGATAGCCGATTTTCTCTTACCGCACGATACAGGATCGCCGCCACAATAGTATCCTGATCGAGACTAAGTTCAGCGAGTATTTGGGCCATTTCCAGACCAATCAAGAAGCTGCTGCGCCCGCTCAACCAACTATTCTCTTTATGTTTTACAGCAAGTTCGTTGATATCACGACTCTGGGTACAAGCCCGATGGACAAGCTCGATATTATCAATATCTGACTGAGCCGAGAGTTTTTTTACCCACTGGTCGATATCTATATCGCCGTCTTGCCGAACCGGGTGATCTTCTCTAACTTTAACCATAGAACTGCTACTTTCGTTTTTTCTCAACTAAGGCCATGGGTTCAAACAAAGATGTATCAGACAATCTGTCCATAACCTCAACTCGTCTCAAACACTTTCGCGGCAACGTGCGATGGGGAAAACTCATCAAGCTTCGCTAGGCGCCTGGAATCTTGGGTCAGTTAAGCCATAATAGACCAATGCCGTTTATCATCAATACAAAATAAAGACAACAAAAAAAGGGTTGTAAATGAAAAGCTGGAGAGTCAAAAACCGCATCATACTCTTGGCATTTTTTCCTGCCATCGGCATATCGCTGTTGCTAGGCGCCTATTTCACCTACATTACGATCACTGACTTAAGGCACCATGTCAAACAAAAGGCGCTGGCGCTGGCTGGTATTACCGCAGAGCTGCTCGAAACAACTCAGTCAGAAAAAAGTGACAAAACACGACTTGAACCTGTGCTGCATGCCTGGTTACAAGACCCGGATGTTCGCTCTGTGTCGATACTTTCCGAAAACGGAAGTATTATGCTGCATGCAGGGCCACAAAGCCACTTCAAGTTTTCCGAGCGATACTTGCGTCATAGCGCGAGATACGACAACGATAGTCAACAAACGAGCACCTTTGTTGCGGCGATAAACGCGAGCATATCAGCCACCACAAAAACAAAAAAACCCGACACAATAAATAGCGGCACACCCAATAAAAACCCCTCAAACCCGGCCTGGATTGTCATTGAAATCAATTCCGGTCGTATACAGGTCGCCAACTATAAGCACATTCTAACCAGCACCTTGCTGGTTCTTGCGGGCCTGGTACTTAGCTTTTTATTTGCATTCAAAGTCGGGCGGGATCTCGTCACACCCATCAAACAGATTATTCAAACTTTGTCGGATTTAAAAGAAGGCAAGCTAGAAGCCCGCGTGTCTATTGAGTCTGGCCACGAAATGCGGGCATTGGCAGCAGGAGTAAACTCGATGGCGGAATCACTAAGCAAAGCCTATGACGAGATGCAGCAGAACGTGGCCCAAGCCACTGAAGACCTCCGAAAAACACTGGAAACCATCGAAGTTCAAAATATTGAATTGAACGTCGCACGCAAAGAAGCATTGGAGGCCAGCAGAGTAAAATCGGAATTTCTGGCAAATATGAGTCATGAAATTCGTACTCCGCTAAATGGAATCTTGGGCTTTACCAACTTGTTACTGAAAAGCTACTTGTTGCCCAGCCAACGAGACCACCTGTTAACGATCAAAAAGTCCTCGGAAATTCTACTGACAATCATCAACGACATTTTAGACTTTTCTAAAATAGAGGCAGGCAAACTGCAACTGGACCGAATTCCGCTGAAGTTGAAAGAAACGATTGAAGAAGTACTGACAATGCTGGCTCCATCGGCTCATCAAAAAGAGTTGGAGTTGGTTGCCATTGTTTACGACGATGTGCCCAACAACGTGTTTGGCGATCCTTTGCGAATCAAACAGATCGTTACCAATCTGGTAAACAATGCGATCAAGTTCACCCAACGAGGCGATATCGTTGTCAGAGCGATGATCGAACACGTGAAGCACGGCAAAGCCGATATAAAAATTACCGTCACCGACACCGGCGTGGGATTATCACGTATTCAACAGGAATCGCTGTTTAACGCATTCAGCCAGGCAGATGCTTCGACTGCCCGACAATATGGTGGTACTGGTCTGGGATTAATTATTTCAAGACGCTTGGTCGAGGAGATGGGAGGTGAAATCGGTGTCAAAAGTGAGCTGGGGAAAGGAGCAACTTTCTGGATCAGATTATCCTTCGATATTGTCGAAAACGTGATAAAAGAATCCCAGCTATGCGCGCTCTCGGAAGAACGTATCATTTACTATGAGTCTCATGATACATCCCGGCTTGCCGTTTCACATATGCTCGAGACCTGGCAACTCGGTGTTACCCATGTCGACAGTCTCGAGAAAATGCCGGATCGAGTTGCCCAGGCCCAGGCCCAGCATCAAGGCTATGCAGTTGCTATAATCGGTATTGGTAAATTTGAGCTGGGCAGTGCTCGGCTAAAATCAGTCGTAAAAGAGCTGGAGTTTGACAGAGATTGTCGTACTTTAATTATCACTCCCACTGTTAACGAGGCGAATCACCCCGTATTGGAAACGGCTTCAGCGCATTTGGTCAAACCGGCCCCGCATCAGCGACTATACGATACGGTAGCAACCCTGATTTTAGGAAAATCAATCGAATTTACCGAGGCCACATACCCTGCCAATAAAACACCGGATTTAGTGCCGGGTAAAAAACCATTGGTTTTAGCCGTCGATGACAATGATGCCAACTTGAAACTGGTTCAGGCACTGTTGGATGAGCTCAATGTGCATGTTCACACGGCCATGAGCGGGTTTGAAGCATTGAGCAAAGCCAAAAAAAACCGCTATGATTTAGTCTTTATGGATGTTCAAATGCCCGGCATGGACGGTATCGAAACAACCCGAAAAATCCGTGAACTGGACTCGCAGAAAGAGCGTAACACGCCAATCGTCGCTTTGACTGCACACGCATTGACCGAAGAGAAACAAAAACTGCTGGCATCAGGCTTTGATGACTATTTAACCAAGCCAATCAGTGAGGCCCAACTCCAGGATGTAATACTGAGCAAAACGGGATACCAGGCGATCAGCTATCGACATTCCGGCTTGTATACCAGCCCGGCAAGGGAAATCAAACCCTCTACCAAATCCACGTTAGGATCTTGTGTCGACATCGAAGCCAGCATCAAGCTATCTGCCGGAAAGCCTGACCTGGCGGAAGAACTGTTTAATATGCTGTTGGAGCATCTGATCGAAGATCATGAAGCTATTCAACAACACTTTGACAATGATGACAGAGACCAACTGATGCACCGCGTTCACAAATTGCACGGTGCGACCAAATACTGCGGCGTACCAGAGCTAAGACATTACGCTGAAATATTTGAAACAGTGTTAAAACAGAAAAACGAACCCCTGCAACCACACTATAAAAACCTTATGTCTGCGATAAACCGGGTTAGAAACTGGTCAGACAATAATAATTGGCAAGAAATGTTCAGGAATTTCTGAACAAAGTCGGTAAACCAAATTAACCCGCGTCGATTTATAGAGCTTGGATCGGTCAAACAACTTGGCCTATCGACCTGACCATATCCTCAACCGCATCATGCAAGCCCGAAACAAGCGCTCTCGCTATAATGCTATGCCCGATATTGAGCTCGTTTACCCCCTTTATAGCTGCGATTTGTTGCACATTGTGATAATGCAGACCGTGCCCGGCATTGACAATTAACCCCGCACTCACTCCTCTTGCGACTCCTACTACGACTTTTTCCAGTTGTCTTTTTCGTTCAATCTCTGTCGATGCATCAGCGTAATGGCCGGTATGAAGTTCAATGGCATGTGCACCACAACGTTGCGCCGCATCTATTTGACCGGGATCGGCGTCGATAAACAGCGACACTTGGATATTTTTATCCGCCAGTCGAGAACAGGCATCTCGAATTTTTTCCTCCTGCCCCAATACATCGAGCCCCCCTTCCGTAGTCAACTCCTGTCTTTTTTCAGGAACCAGGCAACAATGCTCAGGTAGCACCTTTTCGGCAAAGGCTAACATCGAGTCAGTGACCGCCATCTCCAAATTCATCCGGGTTGTCAGTGTTTCCTTAAGCAGAAATACATCCCGATCCTGAATATGCCTGCGATCTTCTCTGGGATGAATAGTGACACCGTCGGCTCCTGCCTGCTCTGCGATGATCGCCGCCTGAACCGGATCCGGATAACGGGTTCCTCTGACTTGCCGAAGTGTCGCCACATGGTCGATATTGACACCCAACAACACCCGCCTTAGCTCAGTTGCCTGATTATTGGTTTGATTTAGCATTTTTTATCTCTCGCATTCGTATATAAAGCTCCCGGCTTTTTAACGGCCGACCACCCAGATAGTGCGCAATGACATATCGAAACAGTTTTTTAGCCGTGACTCCGGCTTCACAGGCATAGTTGCCATCCCTGATCGCCAACAATTCCTCCCCTTTGAAAAGACCCGCATTAGGCGTTGCGATATCGGTTTGTACAAACCCATCGACACCTGCCAAACAATAACGCTTATCAGACTCAATCAACTCGCCAGTATCGATGTCTGTCTCCATATTCAAACCATACCCCAGCTCACAGATCAGATGCCACTCGAACTTCCTTAAACAGGGCGCCAAGGCTTTATTGTCATAAAAACAACCGATAAGATCATTGTAAAAAGCGAACAACGCTCCATATTGCTCCCCATACGGAACCAGCTTGACCAATAATTCATTAGCATACAGTCCTGCATACAGGTGATCACCTTTAAGATCCGATCTGGATTGGCCTTGCTTGTGAGGACTCGCTTCAATTGCAGTCAGGTTTTTTAGTTCACTCCGCCCTCGCCAACTCACCGTGACAGGACAAAATGTTTGCAACAAGGATTTGGTGGCACTGTTCGAGGATTTGATACCTTTGGCAAGCAGGGACACAATACCAAAATGAAGAGTCAACAGCTTTGCGATTACACTGCTTTCTTTGTAGGGCCGGCTTTCCAGCACATAGGCAGGCTCCAACTCAACGACAGAAGGGATCATACATTATCATAACCCAGACTTTTCAAAGCCCGGTCGCTATCAGCCCAACCGCTTTTCACCTTGACCCAAAGATTTAACATCACTTTGGCGCCGAATGCCCGCTCCATATCGATACGGGAATCTCTACCGATAGTTTTCAATTGCTCGCCCTTACTACCTATCACAATTTTCTTTTGTCCGGTACGCTCAACCAGAATCAAGGCACTGATAGTGATCAACTTCTCTGTCGCTTTGAACTCTTCAATTTCAACCGCGACAGAGTAAGGAACTTCCTCGCCCAGTTGTCTCATCACTTTCTCTCGAACCAACTCGGCAGCCAGGAAACGGGAAGAACGATCCGTCACCTGATCTTCAGGATAATAATGAATACTCTCGGGCATACGCCTGGCAATTTCCTTTTCCAGCGCGTCTACATTGCTGCCCTTTGCCGCTGACAGCGGGATGATTTCCGCGAACTCATGTTTTTCAGATACACTCTGCATAAAAGGCAACAACGCATTTTTGTCTTTCAATTGATCGACCTTGTTCACTACCAGTATGACCGGCGACCGGGTTTTCCGGACATTTTCAAGCACCATTTCGTCTTCATCCGTCCAGTGAGTACGATCGATCATCACCACAACCAGATCCACATCCTTCAGGGCCGCTCCGGCGGCTCGATTCATGTATCTATTAATTGCCCGCTGTTCTTTTTTGTGCATACCCGGGGTATCGACATAGATAACTTGAGTGTCATCACTTGTTTTTATGCCAAGAATTTGATGCCGGGTTGTTTGCGGCTTTTTAGAGGTAATGCTGACTTTCTGGCCCAATATACAATTAAGCAAGGTTGACTTACCCACATTGGGGCGACCCACAATGGCCACGAACCCACACTTATTCATTTTCCAGTCCTAATGCCAACAAAGCTGAGCGCGCAGCCTCTTGCTCCGCAATTCGACGACTCGCACCTTTGCCCTGAGTTCGCTCAGGCAATGACGGAACAAAACAGTCAACATAAAAAGTCTGCTTGTGCGCCTCTCCTTCAACCGATACGACTTCGTAATTGGGCAAAGCGAGCTGGTGTGCCTGAAGAAACTCTTGCAAACGAGTTTTGGAATCTTTAGGGATACCGTTTTCGGGAAGTGACTTCAAACGCCCCTCAAACCAGGACAAAACAGAGGTTTTACACTGCACAAAGTCACTATCGAGATAGATGGCGCCAATAATCGCCTCGACTGAATCGGCCAGTATCGAATCTCGCCGAAACCCGCCACTTTTCAGTTCTCCGGCACCCAACTGAATAAATTCCCCCAGATTAAACTCGCGCGCGATTTCCGACAATGTGGTACCACGAACAAGCCCCGCTCTCAGGCGACTCATATGCCCTTCTTTCAGCTTGGGAAAATGTTGAAACAAGTATTCGGCAATAACACAGTTAAGCAGCGAGTCACCCAGAAACTCTAACCGCTCATTGTTACGAGCACCCAGGCTTCGGTGCCTCAAGGCTAATTGCAGCGTTTCCCGGTCGCTAAAGGTATAACCTATGGCTTTTTCAAGCCGAACAATTTGATCGGATTCCACCATCCTGGTTAACACCTAATTATCATTTGGCAGTTTCGTTTGGAAATGGTTTTCAAAGCTAGCCACTGCATCCAGATTTTTAAAAACGTTTTCTCTCGACTCATAGTCTAGCTGCACCTTGAGCAGGCCATCTTCACGAATAATGACAATTTGCTCTGGCTTAAGGTAACGAATATTGTTCAGTGTCAGCATTTTGACGATTTTGCTACGTATTTCCTCATCCACCATGCTTTTCACTTTCGGATCTTCCTCAAGACCCTGAACAACCGAGTTGACTGTCGCATTGTCAATGAACATTGGCACCACTTTAATTCCAATCAGAAAAAAAGTCGCCATCGCCAACATAATAAAAAGTAAGGTAAAAGAAGAAAGCCCTTTTTGAAACTGGTTTAACCTTGACCGACTCATAATGATCTCCTGCATTGTAACGCCATCCCATAAACACATAGACAACCAGATAGAAGATGGCTGAATAGAATAGCCAGATAGACACCCTTACAATAACTGTAGCTAAAGATCATGACTCTGTCTTATCAATACTGCCCACTCGTGAAAAACTCGGGATGGAAAACAGTTTATCCCAGTGCATCCAGATAGCGAAAGCCTTGCCAACAATCATTTCATCGGGAACCCATCCCCAAAAACGGCTATCGTTACTATTGTCCCGGTTATCCCCCATGACAAAGTAACAACCATCAGGAATAGTCCATTCGCCTTCTTCTCGGGGATGTTTCGCACCATGACTATTTCTGTAAATAGTATGTTTGATACCCGCCAGATCTTCCAAATACATATCCATACGATTAATTTGCCCCATGAATTTTTCCGGTACCGGCGTGCCGTTTATGGTCAGTTGCTTGTTCCGATATCGAATTTTGTCTCCCGGAACCCCTACCACACGCTTGATATAGTTGGTCTTGCCATCTTTAGGAAAACGAAATACCAACACATCACCCGCTTTCGGATTGTTTAACTCGACCAATTTAGTACCGACGACCGGCAACCTGATTCCATAAGTAAATTTATTAACCAGAATAAAATCGCCAACTTCAAGTGTTGGCAACATAGAACCAGACGGAATTTGAAAAGGCTCAAAAAGAAAAGACCTTAACACGAGTACAACCAACAAAACCGGGAAAAAGGAACGACTTATCTCAACGATGGAAGGCGCAGCCAGTGCTTCTTTCTGGCTTTCCGTCAAACTCTGTTCAGTCAAACCACCCTTTGACCCGAGCGACGCAGCGTTATCCTTGCCTAAAGCAGCGGCCTTGTTTTTCCTGGATGGATACCAAAACACCCGGTCAGCCAACCAGATCAACCCAGTACCAAAGGTTAGGAGTACGAGTATCAGTGGAAAATTAATATCCATCATAGCTTCTGTTTCTGCCTTTGTTAATTGTCAACTTTGAGTACGGCAAGAAAAGCATCCTGGGGAATTTCAACCTTACCCACCTGCTTCATCCGCTTTTTACCTTCTTTTTGTTTCTGAAGTAGTTTTTTCTTACGGCTGACATCACCACCATAGCATTTTGCCGTCACGTTTTTACGCAGGGCCTTAACCGTTTGCCTGGCTATGACATGACCGCCAATTGCCGCCTGAATGGCTACATCGAACATTTGTCGAGGAATCAGCTCTTTCATTTTTTCGACCGTTTGCCGACCTTTTGCCTGAACATTGTCTTTGTGCACGATCAGAGCCAGCGCATCCACTTTTTCACTGTTGATCAATATATCCAGTTTGACCAGCGACGCCGGCTCAAACCGAACAAAGTGATAGTCCAAAGAAGCGAATCCCCTGCTGACCGATTTTATTCGATCAAAAAAGTCCATCACCACTTCGGCCATGGGCAGCTCGTAACACAGTGCGACCTGACCACCAATAAACTTCATATCCTTCTGAATACCCCGTTTTTCGACGCAAAGGCTAATCACGTTACCCAGATAATCCTGCGGTACCAAGATATTTGCCTCGACAATGGGTTCCCGCATTTCGTCGATAGAACCGGGTTCGGGCATCTTCGATGGATTATCCACCTTGACAACTTCATCCAACCGGGTCACCACTTCATAGACTACCGTAGGCGCTGTAGTGATCAGGTCAAGGTCATATTCCCTCTCGAGGCGTTCCTGGATGATTTCCATATGGAGCATACCGAGAAACCCACACCGAAAACCAAAGCCAAGTGCATCTGAAGTCTCAGGTTCATAGAACAGAGACGCATCATTCAAAGTCAACTTTTCCAGTGCTTCACGAAAGCTTTCATAATCATCCGAGCTTACCGGAAACAAGCCAGCAAACACCTGCGGCCGAACCCGCTTGAAACCAGGTAACTGGGTCACTTCAGGGGTTTTTGCATGGGTGATGGTATCACCGACCGGCGCACCATGAATATCCTTGATACCGGCGACAACAAAGCCGACCTCGCCCGCTTTCAGGATATTGGTCTCGATCCGTTTGGGAGTGAATACGCCGACAGAATCGACTATTTGCGTTTTTCCGGTCGATTTAATGAGAACTTTGTCACCTTTTCTGAGTATTCCGTGCTTTACCCTGACAAGTGAAACAACCCCCAGATAGTTGTCAAACCAGGAATCGATAATCAAGGCTTGAAGGTTAGCGTCGGTATTGCCTTCTGGCGGCGGAATTTTTCTCACAATTTCTTCGAGAACGTCTTCAACACCGAGGCCACTTTTGGCACTGCAAGAGACAGCCTCCTCGGCTTCGATGCCGATAATATCTTCGACTTCAGATTTCACCCGGTCTGGTTCCGCCTGGGGCAGGTCGAT
This sequence comes from Gammaproteobacteria bacterium, assembly GCA_002747055.1. Classification (GTDB taxonomy): domain Bacteria; phylum Pseudomonadota; class Gammaproteobacteria; order Pseudomonadales; family Oleiphilaceae; genus LZORAL124-50-18. Next base: position 13,060 of record PDSQ01000030.1, on the reverse strand, counting down.
CTTATTGAGTATAGGCAGAACTTCCAGTCCCAACTCAATTGCTGTATAACAATTCGCTACCGACTGAGCTTCCACCCCCTGCGCCGCATCGACCACCAACAGGGCACCTTCACAAGCCTCTAACGAGCGGGAAACCTCGTAAGAAAAATCGACATGACCGGGTGTATCGATAAAATTCAGCTGGTATATTTCACCGTCTTTGGACTGATAGTCCAAAGTCACACTTTGGGCTTTTATCGTAATTCCACGTTCCCGTTCGATATCCATCGAGTCTAAAACCTGATCCGACATTTCACGATCAGTCAAACCACCACAGACTTGAATAAACCGATCAGCCAAGGTCGATTTACCGTGATCAATATGGGCAATAATGGAAAAATTTCTAATGTTCTTCAAACTACTCACAAGCAATATTCACTCAGGCAACGCTAACGTAAGGGATATCCACCGCGGAACAAATGGACGCGCATTTTAGCCTAAAAGAGACAAAAAAGTCATAAAAAAGTGCACCGAGCCAACCCACGATGTCAACAAAATGCTCAGGATATCGCTTTAAGCCATCAAAACCAGCTTGGGTGGGTCCACCAGCCATTATACCTCTTCCCTCTCACAGAACCGTACGTACGGATCTTGTATACGGCTCATGTAACACACTATCTCAAATTGCTGAAACAGCAATCCCAACATCAACTTTAGCCATATCAATCTGTTTCAGTTCTTCATGGAACCAACTGTTCGGCATAGCATAAGGTGTCACACTGGCCGAACTTTTAACGCAACACCCAAATGTCGCACGGCGCACAGCCCAGGGGCAAATAGCGAAGTTCGTTGATGACGGACTGGTAATTGCTCATGGGAAAGGTCGCGCACGCCGGTACTTTGGTGTGGATGTTTCACCAAAAGCGATGGCGCATACCAGCTATAGGGATATATTTCCAGCATTTATTCCTGTATCCGCTGATAGCCGGGATATTTTGAGCTACATTGACCAACCGCTCGAAGCCGCAGTCCTGTGGATTACCAACCGGATTCCCTGAATTCCTACCAACCAAACAAGACGTGGTATTTGTCAGAATCTTTACGTCGGCAGTTGCACAAAATAGGAAAAACTACGGTTAGTCAGGAACCTGCCAGTACGTATTCTCGGGCTATTTTAAACAGGCTGTTAAAACGAAAGTTCCTGAATCCGGGCGACAGGATTTACACACGTTAGTGATAGAAGAGTTGAGACGATTACATGAAGGCGTGTTAGCTCGCTATGGCTTACTTCCGTCAGAACTTTCCGCATGGAAGGCTGGGCATCAGTCTAATTCTAATAAAGGTGAGTAGGTAGTGTTCGAAATTCTGTGTCATTTCTTTACGATGATTGAAAAAAGGATGGCATATGAACAAGCAATCAACAAGCAATTTAGACGTAGCGTCGCTGCTGCAGACAATACGAGATGGTGGTGACCTCACCGGCAAAGATGGTGTGCTCACGCCGCTGATCAAGCAGATCAGCTTAAAACAGGCTAGAACGTCTGGGTTCCAAGCGTGTCTGAATTCGGGCTACGGGAAACCAGCAACCAATGACAGGGTAAATGTTTGGCTGGACAGCCAATAAAGTGAGTGATGATTATTTTATATTACCTGAATAGCGCCGGTCACAATTTGACCATTTATTTCATGGTGGAACCTATGGCGGGACAATGAAAATTGTTTCAGTAACTTATTGATTGACAAAACAAGCTGGTGCCCAGGGCCGGAATCGAACCGGCACAGTGTTACCACCGAGGGATTTTAAGTCCCTTGCGTCTACCAATTTCGCCACCTGGGCATGTCTAAAGGCGGGTATACTATCCAAAGCAATTTGAGAGTCGGCAATTTTAATAGTAATGGTTATAAGAATCAATAGTTTCTCACTATTAGAAACGACTTACATAGGGCTCCTGTCGACGAACTCAAACCAGAAAAACCCTGGCCAGTCGAGCGGCTATCAATGGATGGTTCTGAAAGGCACTTTCAGCGCCCCAAAATGACACCAAAATCCAGTTTTTTGATCACTTACTATACAATACAAGGTGGAAAATGGAGGCGCGGGTCGGAATCGAACCGGCGTACACGGAGTTGCAGTCCGCTGCATGACCACTCTGCCACCGCGCCAAATATGAACTCATCTAAATCCTGGCTGGTACGTTTTTTTATGATGGTTAGCTCTACTGTTATCGCCCTGCTTTCGCTGACTTACCGGTCGATTCCTGGAAAGAAACTTCAGATTTAAAAGCGTTCCATCAACGTCGTGTTTAATTGGAGCGGGAAACGAGATTCGAACTCGCGACCCCAACCTTGGCAAGGTTGTGCTCTACCAACTGAGCTATTCCCGCTAATTCCTGAACGTCCGCAAGAGGCGCATATATTACTGTTTTATCCTAGAGTGTCAACCCCATTCCCTGCTATTTTTTGGTGGCATTAAATCGGGCCAAGCCGCTTTTAAATAGATAAACATAGACCATAGTGTCAGCATTGCCGATACATCCAGCAACACTAACCCAACATACGACAAATCAGATTTAGGCACGGTCGCCAACAACACAATGATGGAGAACATTTGACAGACTGTTTTTATCTTGCCGATATAGGAAACCGCCACACTTGCTCGTTTGCCCATTTCTGCCATCCACTCCCTGAGTGCAGAAATGACGATTTCCCGCCCGACGATAACGATTGCCGGAACGGTTAACCACATGGAATGGTGCTCTTCGACAAGGGCGATTAAAGCCACAGCCACCATAAGTTTGTCTGCCACTGGATCCAGAAAAGCGCCAAAGGGCGTGGTCTGGTTCCACAACCGGGCAAGATAGCCATCAAGCCAGTCAGTTGCCGCGACTATTGCAAACAATGCAGCCGAGGCAATATGCCTGTGTTCCCATGGCAAATAAAACACCAGTAATAACACAGGAATCATAATAATTCTGGATAAAGTCAGTATATTGGGTAAGTTCATTACTTATTCTTGATGTAGCTCTTGGTAAATAGACTGGGCAAGATTCTGACTGATTCCCGCCACTTTCGCAATTTCTTGCACGCTGGCACGGCTGATTGCCTGAACGCCACCAAAATAATGAATCAGATTCTTCCTTCTTTTTGGCCCCAACCCCGGAATATCTTCGAGCCGGGATCGTGCCCTTTTCTTATCGCGCCGGTGCCGATGACCGGTAATCGCGAAGCGATGCGCTTCGTCCCTGATTTGCTGGATAAGCAACAGGCCGGAGGGGTGATCATCAAAAACGTACTCCTGGCCTGAATAGGCGTCGATAATGATTTCAAGCCCAGGTCTTCGCGATGGGCCTTTAGCCACACCCAAAAGCGACACATCGGTGATCTGCAGTTCTTCAAGCACTTTTTTGGCGGAGGTCAGTTGCCCTTTGCCACCGTCAATAAGTAGTATGTCGGGAAGTTTTGCCCCCTCTGTGCGTCGTTTTCGATAGCGTCTATCCAAGGCTTGTTGCATCGCCGCATAATCATCGCCAGCAGTGATGCCGGCGATATTATATATACGATAGTCTGACTTTATCGCCCCATCCAAACCAAATACGACACAGGAAGCAACCGTCGATTCACCACTGCTGTGACTGACATCAAAACACTCAATTCTGGACGGCATGTCATCCAGGCCCAGCGCCGATGCCAGTGCCGAGTAGCGTTTGGCTAAATTGTCTTTGTTCGATAAATGCATATCCAGACTGTGACGGGCATTTTTTTCAGCCAAAGACAACCACTTCTGCCGATCACCTATCACGTCATTTTTGATGCTAACTGACTTGCCCACGCTTTGTTTTAGTGCACTTTTAAAACTGTCGACAAAACTCAACCGGAGATTGACAATGATTTCTACCGGAATGTCACGAGCAGAATGACCGCCTATATAGAACTGCGACAAGAAGGACTCCATCATTTCTTCTTCGGTTTGTTCGATTGAAATTTTAGGAAAGTAATTCTTACTGCCAACGACTCGCCCTCCCCGGACAAAAATAACATGCACACAAATCGTTGCGGATTTTATTGCGGCATAAATAACGTCAGCATCCCGATTCCCGGCCTCGATAGACTGAGATTCTTGGACATGCCGTAAATGGGCAATTTGATCCCGGTAAATGGCGGCTTTTTCAAATTCGAGCTTTTCAGAGGCCTGCTGCATATTCTGCATCAACTTTTGAATAAGCGCCGGATTTTTCCCTTGCAGGAACAAGATGGCATGATGCATATCCTCTTGATAATCCTGCTCGCTAATGGCTCCGACACAAGGCGCACTGCACCGATTGATTTGATATTGTAAACAAGGTCTTGACCGGTTGTTAAAAAAGCTGTCTTCGCACTGCCTGATTTTGAATATCTTCTGCAGCAGACTCAAACTATCCTTTACTGCACTGGCACTCGGATAAGGACCGAAAAATGTACCTCCCTTGCCCTTGTGACGCACACGCTTCATCACCAATGAGGGATACTTTTGCCCATCCGGAAGAAATATATAAGGATACGACTTATCGTCCCTCAACAATATATTGTAAGGGGGAGAAAGTGTTTTTATGAGGTTTTGTTCGAGTAGCAATGCCTCGGTATCACTGTTAGTGATGGTAATACTGACATTTCGTATTTTGGCAACCAGAGACCTGGTTTTGGGTGCCAGTCCCGTCGCTCTGAAATAACTGGAAACGCGATTTTTTAAATTACTCGCTTTACCGACATAAAGCACTTCTCCAAACTCGTCCAACATTTGATAGACACCGGGATGATTGGTTAGTGTCTTGAGAAAGGCTTTTACATCAAAAGCGTGATTAACCGAGGTATTCTGCATCTAGCAATCCATGCCTGACGGCAAGCAGCGTCAACTCTACATCACTGGTAATCCCCAATTTTTCAAACAGCCTGTAACGATAGGTGTTTATGGTTTTGGGGCTCAGACAGAGTCTGTCGGAAATATCCTGCACCTTCTGACAATTGATAATCATAGTGGCAATTTGCATTTCTCGTTCTGACAACGCATCGAATACACCCATTTTTTCTTTCTTGTCAAATGGTCTAAGTGCCATTTTTTGGGCAATTTCAGGACTGATATAACGTTGCCCGGAGTGGACGATTCGGATGCCTTGAATCATTTCAACTATGTCAGTCCCCTTGGTAATAAAGGCTGAGGCGCCCGCCTGCATTACCCGAGAGGGATAAGGGTCACCAGCGACTGATGTCACACATATGATTTTCACCTTGCCATTCAAACGGGCTATCTTTTTGGTCGCTTCCATCCCTCCAATGCCAGGCATTTTCAAATCCATTAAAATGATATCAACCTCACCATTGCGCACAAAATCAACGGCCTCTTCCCCGGATGATGCCTCACCAACAACCTCAAATCCTTCTTCATCCGCAAGCATACGCGAAATACCGGCTCTCACTAAATCATGATCGTCAACTACCAGAATTTTTATCAAAATACACCCACAAAAAAAAGAAATAGGCAAACTGCCCTCAACCAAGAGACAGTCGTTAATTATAGTTCATTAATAACGAGTTAGCGCAAATCAAATAATCACCAATAATCAAGGCATAGTCATGAAAGATAAATACTGGTTAATGGGACCTGTTTATGATGCCCTGAGTTTTGTATTCGCGGGCAATTCCATACTGAGATGTAAATGTTCGATGCTGACGCCCGAGCATATTAAGCCGGGAACAAAAGTGCTTTTTGCCGGAGTCGGTCACGGTAAAGAAGCGATCTATGCCGCCGAACAAGGTGCGGCGGTCACGGTTATCGACCTTTCACAAGCCATGCTCGGCAAATTTGAACAAGGCATGGCCAAAACAGGCAAGACGTTAAATATCCGGGTCGTTCACTCCGACATCATGACATTCGATGAGGTCGGTCGATACGATATGGTAATTGCCAATTTTTTCCTGAATGTCTTTAGTGCAACTATTATGGCTGATGTGCTCGCGCACTTGATCGCCCTGGGTAAAGAAAATGCCTATATCGTTGTCGGTGATTTTGCGTTGCCTGAAGGTGGCTTTTTTCCAAAATTGATCAAGAATATCTATTGGTATACCGCAATTATTCTATTTCGGGTAACGACAGGTGCCGCTCTGCACCCTGTTTACGACTATTTCGATCACATGAAAAAGCAGGGGTTGACCATGCTGGCTAAAAAACCTACCAGGGTATTTGGCTTTAACGGTTACACAGCCATTTTGGGGCAGAAAACACCGGTTTCAAAAAACTGAATTCGCTTTGTTCGTGATAAGAAAACGTTGGTTTCAAGTCAGTGACTATCAAATACATAGCCTTGAAATAAATCAACTACCTTGAAATAAATTGTGCCATATTAGTCACGATGGCATAATATTCATTCGTTTTGCTAATAAGGACATATAGCACCGTGATAAATGTCGTCATTTTGGGCTATGACTATGCCTTGGCAACCAGCATAACCGGCGTAGCCGATTTACTCAGCCTCGCTGGCGTGAGCTGGAATCGTTTAAACAATACACCTCCGGAAAGGCTGTTCAATCTTCAGATAGCGTCGGCCACGGGTAAGCCCTTTACGTGTCTAAATTCAGTCATAATTACACCACACATCAGTTTTGACGAAATCGATTCGCCTGACATCGTGTTAGTGCCAACGATTGGTGGCAATATTGAGAGAACACTGTTTCAGAATCGTTCTCTGGTTAATTACCTATCCAGATTGAAAGACCAGGATACATTGGTAGCCAGCAATTGCACCGGTGCTTTTCTATTAGCTGAGGCGGGCTTGTTGGACGGGAAACAGGCCACAACCCACTGGGGATTTGTTGACCTGTTCCGCAGCCGATACCCTGAAGTTCACTTAAAACCCGGACAACTGGTCACACACGACGGAAATATCTTGTGCGCCGGCGGTGGCAACGCATGGTTTGACCTGGGGCTCTATATGGTTGAGCGCTTTGGTGATCATGAGACAGCCGTGGGTTCGGCAAAAACATTTGTTATCGACATGGGCAGGCAAAGTCAGCTCAGTTACTCTCCGCTAATCAGCAAACGCTATCATAACGACGAAAAAGTATTGGAAATTCAAACCTGGATGGAATCAAATCATAGGAAACATCTGTCTCTCAGCGATGTTGCCGATGCTTTTCATATTTCGTTACGAACATTGAATCGACGATTCAAATCGGCAACCGGTGAAACGCCCAATGTTTACCTACAATCTTTACGCTTGGAGTCAGCCAAAAAACTACTCGAAGAAACATCGAAAAGTCTGGCAGAAGTCACCAATACAGTAGGCTACGACGATGTCAGCTCGTTTTCAATTTTGTTTAAAAAGAAAACCGGCCTGACACCAGGACAGTATCGGGAAAGATACCGTTCCAGCCTGCTGTCGTCTGAATAACGAAACGCCGATTACGCTTGGCAAAAAACTAGACAGGCGTGCGCATAGTGACAAATTCTTCAGCAGCCGTTGGATGTATACCAATGGTACTGTCAAAGACAGCTTTGGTTGCGCCCGCTTTCAGCGCAACCGCTATACCTTGGATAATCTCTCCGGCAGAATCACCCACCATATGCACACCCAGCACCTTGTCCGATTCTTTGTCGACCAGCATTTTCATGAAAGTTTTTTCTTCGTTTTCTGTCAGCGTATGTTTCATCGGCGTAAACGTGGACTTGTAAACAGAAATAGCGGAGTACTGTTGTCTGGCTTGCTGCTCCGACAAACCTACGGTACCGATATTCGGCAGGGTGAATATTGCCGTCGGAATAGTATCGTAGTCCATTGAAATGTCGGCTCCCTGAACCAGATGTTTCGCCAGCGCCATCCCTTCCGCCAAAGCAACCGGGGTCAGTTGCGGGCCACCGATCACATCACCGATAGCGTATATATTTTCCTGCGACGTTTTGAAATGGTCATCTACCGCAATTTCGCCTCTTTGGTTCAAAGCAACGCCCGCCGCTTCAAGGTTGATTACTGATGTCAATGGCACACGACCTGTCGCTGCCATTACCAGATTGCAATTCAGCACCTTGCCATCGCTTAGCTCGACAACGTATTCACTCTCTGCCTTGCGATCGACCGCATTGATATTGGTACTGAAATGCAAGTGAACGCCCTTTTTGGTCATTTCCTGTTTGATGAACTGCCGAATATCTTCATCAAAGCCCCTCAAAAACAGGTCTCCCCGATAAACCAAATGGGTATCCACTCCCAGCCCGTTCAATATGCCTGCAAATTCAACGGCTATATAACCACCACCCCAAACCACCGCTTTTTGAGGCAGGGATTCCAGATAAAACATATCTGTCGAGGTACATAACCATTCTTTACCCAGGATCTCTGGGATATAAGGCGTACTGCCAGTTGCAATAACGATTTTATCAGCGGTAATTTCAGAATGGGTTCCCGAGTCGTCAGAAATACTCAGCGTATTTTTGTCTTTGAACTGGCACAGACCAGTCACCAAAGTAACACCGGCATTACCTAGCAAATTTTTATAGATAGTGTTTAACCGGTTGATTTCTTTATCTTTATTACTCTTCAGTGTATTCCAGTCAAAGTTGACAGACGCAGCAGACCAGCCGAAACCCGCCGCATCGATCATGTCTTCTCCGAAGTGAGAAGCTATCACAAAGAGTTTTTTTGGCACGCAGCCAACATTGACGCAGGTTCCGCCTAAATAGGTCGACTCGATAACTGCGACATTCGCTCCCATTCCAGATGCCATACGTGAAAACCTGACACCACCTGAACCTGCCCCGATGACAACAATATCAAAATGTTTCATAGTTTACCTTTGCTTTAATTTTTTGTCTTTCTATCGATTTCTGACCTTTCACCCGTACTGATCAATTAACGGCTTTGGCTTTCGATCGACCGAGGCCGAGAATAGCAGCCTACCGACGAACCAATTTACGAGTTGGCTTAAACAACACAGTTTCTTTTATTGGCCCAATCTGGGCTTCACCTACTTTTTCATAGCCTAACGAGCGAAAGAAATCAACGTAGCGCAAATTACCGGTGTCGAGTCCAATGCCGGTTGATTTGTGGTGTTCCGCGCAGATCTGCTCAACAGCCTCGAGCAATGTGGTTCCTATCCGCTGACCTTGATAGTTGGGATGAACGGCTATCAAAGGCAGTTCGTGATGCTGGTCGGTTGGCTGCAATTCAGATATTTGCTCATGTAAATCGATATAGCGATGAGTGGCAGCCAAACCGGCAGTCAGTATCATCCTGAGACGCCAATTAATCTGCTCCGCAAGCTTTAACCTGACATTTGGGTCACTAATATAAGCGACCCCAATCAAAACCTTGTCAACGGCAATGCCAATCACATCCTGCCCTTTGGAAACGTGGAGTTGCATAAGCGCTTGCATTGTTGCTCGAACCCTTTGCTCATAGCCGGGCCTGCCACCACCAAAAATATATTTAAATGCAGGTTCACCGAGGTAGGCTTGATAAAGAATAGACTTGGCCTCGTTGAACGAATGATGGTCGAGACGGACGATGTCTAAATCGTCGATATCAATATGGCTGTTCTCCGCCACCGGTGTTTCGGGTTTTTTTTCCATTTTTTATCTCCGACTGATAAATGATAACAACTGACCAAGTCGTTATTACTGCAATATAATAACCCGATATTTTGTATGCTCGATACCAGAAGCTGTTGAAGTTTCACATTGGTAGCCATTGCCTTGGCACATCGCACACGCAATAACTACCATCGACTCAACATTTCGTTTCAATTTGTCGTATCTTGGAGCTATTGCTCGATAATGTCTTAATCTTGCAAACTGATTTTCAACCATGTGTCGCAACAAGAAGTCGCCCGACGATAAACTCCCTTTGTGCTGAGGCGAACGTCCGGGTGTATTTTTTGGAAAAGTCTTTAGCCTCGCAACAAAAGCACCACAATCGCAAGATATATCCACGAGGAAAATAACCGCGACCCTGCATCTCAAGGCCTAGAGTTGAACGCGAATGCGTCGAGAAATGGTTGTTTCCAAAAGTGCCGACAGCGGATAGCTTGCTATGGCTATTATATCGCCAGTCCAACCCGGACCTCTGCCACCTTGTCCCTGGAATAAAGAATCTCGACCAAGCGCAGAGCAAAGTCAAGGGCAGTACCGCCCCCCCTCGAGGTGATGCAATGACCATCCACCACTACATCTTCGTCCCGGGTATTACCATTGTCTATCAAATGAGTAAACCCCGGATGACAGGTTACCGCACCAGGTGTGATTAGTCCGTGGTAATGCAGCACCACCGCCGGCGAAGCACATATGGCTCCATAATACCGCTTCGATGCGGCCTGGGCTTTGAGCATCTGGCCAAGCGCTTTTGACGCTTGGAGATTCTCGGCACCTGGGATGCCGCCGGGCAAAACAATGAGATCAAAAGCTTGATCCATACATTCAGACAACAGGCAGTCTGCCGTAATCCGGGTACCTCGGGCTGCCAGAATATCCAAGGTATCGATGGATGCGGCAGTGACTTGCGCGCCGGCTCTGCGCAGTACGTCAATGATGGTGACGGCCTCCATTTCCTCTATTCCCTGGGCCAAAGGAACCAATACCTGTTTTGACATAAACACCTCCATACCCCTCAGCTTATTTCTGCATCACTGCTGCTGATCCAACAGGTATAAGGAGAATAACCGCAAAATCCCGATAGCTCAAGGCTGAGAACCGGCGACTGGATAGGCCTGAAATACCCGTCTATCCGGCCTCGCTCCATTCAATCGCCGGAAGGCTGAATCCGCCCGTTTTCATTTCACGGCCAAACGCCTGCTTTTTGCGTTCTTCACCGGTAACGGTACGCCAAACAATACCAGCAGGCTCAATTTCAGAGTGGTAACGATCGATAACACCCGTCGGCAAGCGCTTTCAAACCCTAAAACTCTCTACTTGATTGCGCAGCTCTAAAGCCTGACGGGAAAGCCGTTCTCCCTCGGCCGCATTTGCCTCGGCACATTGTGCGGTTTGCTCTGCGGAGGCTCGCTGTGTTTCACTGCTGCTACTGATCTGGGTTGCCCCAGTACTTTGCTCTTCCGTAGCACTGGCTACTGATTCCATTTGACTGCTAACCTCTTCAGCAGCGGCACGAATCTTGGTCAGCACATCACGGCCCCGTTCCACCTCTTTCACACAATCACCAATCTGAACCACGCCGTCCTCCATGCGCCCGGACGCTTTAACGGCATTCTCTTGTAAAGTCGCAACCACCTGCTGAATCTCCTGCGTAGATTCCTGAGTGCGCTGCGCCAGCGTCCTGACCTCATCGGCAACCACGGCAAAACCACGCCCTTGTTCACCGGCTCGCGCGGCCTCAATGGCCGCATTCAGTGCCAACAGATTGGTTTGTTCTGCAACTGAGGAAATGACATCCACGACTTTACCAATCGCTGTGCTGTCGTTACGCAACTGTTCTACCGCAGTAACCGCCTGCTGAAATTCCTGCTGCAAATTTTCCACTCTGGAAACAACCGACGACATCACCCCATTGCCGGATTCGGACAATTCCGAGGTGATATTCGCATCCTGTGCAACCGCGGAAGCACTTGCAGACACCTCTTCTATCGCAATGGCCATTTGACGAATGGCTACCGAAACCTGCACCGCTTCATCATGACTGGCGCAGGAAAGACGCTGCATATTACCGCTTAACTGAGCAATACTAGCCGAACTATGAGTAATTTTTTCGCCCACATTATGCACGCTCTCTATTGCCTTACCAAACTTGTCCAGCATGTCATTAAGGCTTGTTTCCAACTGGAATAACTCGTTATTTGTCTTACCCTCATATTTACGAGGGAATCGGTGCGTCAAATCACCCTGACCTATCTTGTGCAGTACATCGCGCATAACCCCGATGGGGTGCAGGCCCTTTCTGAGCAAAAGTCCGAGCGTCAACACAAGCAATACTGCAGCAACCAGACAAATCCACGCCACAATCCACAACAACTTGTGAACCGGGCCGGTAAATTCATCACGATAACTCACCGTATAAAGCAGCCACTTACCCTCTCCGGTTCGCTGGAAGCGTAAACTGGCTTCACGACCGGTTACCGCTTCAACAAATTCGACTACCCCGGATTCATCGGAAAATAATCGATCCATTTGCCCTTTTAGACTGGTACCATAAACGTCACGAAAAGACTTTCCATGGGCTGTTCGATGGATAATAAGCTTTTCTGGTGCCCAAGGATCATCCAGATCGACAAGCCCCAGATAACCGGTTTCGCCAATCATCAAAGACAAAAAATCCTTGCGCAATTCACTCATCACATCAGACATAGGCAGGCCGACATAAAGGATGGCCTCGGTCTCTCCGGAGTCACCTTTAACTGGCGTGTAACGGGTCATGTAGCTCGTACCAAACAGGCTTGCCTCACCAATATAGACCTCACCATTCATAAGCATGCGATAGCCCGGATGGGATTTTCCCAACAATGTACCCACGGCTCTGTGACCTTCCAGATTTTTCAGTGAAGTCGTCACCCGCAAAAAATCATCCTGATAGCGAATAAATATTGTGGCATTTCCGCCGGTAAAACTAGCAATACGATCGACCAGACCAAAATTTAAATTCACCAATTCCCCATGATGAAAGACCAGCGGCGCTTGGTAATCACCGATCTGCATCTTCGTGCTACGATCAAATTCAAAGTTATCGGGGTAGAGGCTGGAAAGCGCATCGGCGAGTCGTTTGGTTCGTTTATCAAAAGAACTATGAATAGCGTCCAGTTGCGCTGCTACGACTTCCACGATACGCTGCTGATCGGCAGCCATCTGACGCAACATGATATCGCTGGTTTTATAGCCACTGACAAACAATACCAAAGCCAGCACCAGAACAATCAGAGCAAAAGCACCAAGGCTCAACTGACGCACTAACGACCAATTATTATTCTTAAACATACCAACTCCTTTTCACACACACGCAAGTCGAAATGCGTCTACTTAGTCGACCCTGAAAAATCCAGTTTTCATCATGATAATGTGGGCGCTTTTACTTTCACCCACATTACCTCACTGTCTTTTTGAGCCTCTGCTTTC
>PDSQ01000045.1 GCA_002747055.1 Gammaproteobacteria bacterium | reverse complement strand
TGACCGATGCTCTGCGTGCTGTTTCTACCATTGAGCCGAACTTATCGCTCAGAGGGTTGGCAACCCGCTATGCCATTGTCACTCTCACCGAAGGCAAAAGCTGGCGATTCAATCCGTTTTTAGGCTTTGTAGAAGAAAAGTAGAGAGGTAAAAGGGGCCCCCAATGCCTATGTTATAGCTCATATCGCTTTCATATCAATAGTATGCTTCGCTTTCTATACGTTATTAGCGTATGCTGTTTGCTATGAAAAGTGTATTTGTTGAGTCAAACATATTTGAAAAGTATCGTGATCATTACCTTAGCGATGAGGAGTTCAGGTTTTTTCAGAGTGAGCTAATGTCTAACCCTAAGCAGGGTGATGTCATTCAAGGTACAGGTGGTTTATGTAAAATTCGAGTGGCAAGTAAAAACAAAGGGAAGCGAGGTGGTGTTCGTGTTATCTATTATTTTTTAGATGAAATGCATCGTTTTTATTTGCTCACTATTTATGGCAAAAACGAAATGTCGGATTTAACGGTAAAACAAACAAAGCAGTTAAAAAAATTTATGGAGGCGTGGCGTAATGAGCAAGCGTGATTTATTTACTGAATTAAACTCAGCTCTTACTGAGGCTAAAGCGCACTCAGAAGGAAAATTAACCCTGAGAACTCATGCAATTAATGATGTGAATGAGTTAAACATCTCGCCTGATGAAATAGTGACTATTCGCGAACAGTTTAATATGTCGCGTGGTATGTTTGCTCGTTTGCTGCACACATCTTCGAGAACGCTAGAAAACTGGGAGCAAGGGCGTAGTGTCCCAAATGGTCAGGCAGTTACTTTATTAAAGTTGGTGCAACACCATCCTGAAACTTTGTCACGCATTGCAGAGTTATAACAAGTGCGTTAATTGGGGCTGGTGGTTTTCCGCTGCGCCCCAAATCAGCCCATTACGCAGGTGATAAGCCGCCGTATGGCGGTTAAAGCTGAAACAATAAGAAAAACAAAACTTTCTAAGCCGCATTTGCGTATAACCATTGTACACCATTTTATTTTTTATAAACCGTTTTATTTTTATTATTTTTTAAATAGACGAAAGTGCTATTAATGTTTAAGCTAACCATAAATTAGCCAAAGTACCTGAAAACCACGGGGGCAGTATGACGATTATCCAGGCGTTTCTTGAGGAGCAATATCGCAAGAAAACCGAAACCGAGCAAAAACAACTCGTCAAAGCGCGAGAGGTGGGTAATGCCGAGAAAATTCACCAGCTTGAACAAAAATTGCGCGACATCCAGGCGAAGTTCGAGCAAGAAGACTGGTTGACCCAGGCTACCGAGAGCATGGCAAAACAACTCCATTTTGGCACACATATTTCTAAAGGGATTCACCCCGATGCCAAGGGCGATAATGTGGCGTTTGTTGCTGAGCATGAGCTGCCTGTTCAGTTGGTCGGCACGCACAGTGTGGCAGATGCTGCATTAGACGCGAACGGTAATGCTGCCGCTTTACCACTGGCGGCATTTTTTGATTTTGCAGCTCAAGAAGGCGCGGTTAAGGTTCGTGATTTAATTTTGAACGACGATGCCGAGCTGATTGCTGCGTTGTCATCAGACCCAGAGCTTGCCCGATACCGCCACCAGGTATTTAAAGATGCGCTTACAAACCGCATCACCACACCCACAACTCACGAGCGTAATAAGCAAACCTTGTGGCCGGTCAATCCTTACTCTGGCGAAACTCTGTCGCAGTCGAGGTATCACACGCTGGTACCGCTGTATCCGTCGGCGTTGACACACGAGGTTTATCAGCGCATGAACGAACTGCGCTACAGCGACGAAAATAAAACCGCACGCGAAAACCGCAGTAAGGTAACCCCCGAGCAGCACGCTTATGTAAGTATGCCTGACATTGCCTCCATTCAGCTTGGAGGTACAAAACCGCAAAACGTCAGTCAGTTGACCATCCGCCAAGGTGGGCGCAACTATTTGCTGCCTTCACTACCGCCTCAAATCCGTTTTGAACAAAATTATCAGGTGTCAAAATTTGCCAACAGTGTGTTTGGTAAACGCCTTGCTTATTATGCGCGTTATGACATGCAAGTCATTTTTGGCGTGACCGATAGCAGCCGCAATACGGTCGAGCTGCGCGACAAGCGCAAAATGGCGGTTGATGCTGTGCTCCACCATTTGTTTGCCTTGACGGAGCATATGCAAGGCTTGCCCAAAGGCTGGTCAAAATCCTATCAGCTGGCGTGGGAAGAAAAGCTTTGGCTCGATCCCAAACGTGGCGAGTTGGTGGAAGAGCAAGAATTTGCCACTGCGCGAGAGCAAAACGATTGGCGAGCCAGCATCATTAAGCGTTTTGCAACCTGGCTGAACGACCTGCTTAAAGCGGAGTTCCCCGAGCTTAAATACGAATTTGCCGACGCTGAACACTTTGAATGGGAGCGCGAGATTGAGGCAATGATTCAGCAGAAAAGCCGTCTGGGTATAGGAGTATTCGAATGATGAGTCATCAAGAAGTGGTCGGCTATTTGGTATTTCAAAAGGTGGTGATTGCAGGTGCTAATACCATTTCCAGCCCCATTACTGTGCTGTTGGCCTGCCACGACTTGCAGGTACAGGCCTATCGCACCAGTAAATACAGTGACTACACCTTTAACCAAACGCGCAACCCCATCAAAAAAGATGGTAAAACCGCCTCGATCATCGAGGAGGGTAAATGTCGCGTGATGATGAGCTTTGTGGTCGAGGTGCTGGGCGATGATGAACTATCAGCCGAGCAAAAACAGCAATTGCCACAAAATGCAGAAATGTGGATTCAGCAGTCGCGCATCGCAGGCGGCAGTGTGCAGCACCTCGGCGCACAGGTTCGGTTTGTTGAAACAGAAAGCATTGATGACGTAGCTATGTTGCTTACGCCCGCTTTTGTGCTGATGGACGCACAAGAAGAATTTGCCCAGCTTATCACGCAAAGCCAGCAACAAAACCCGGAAATAACCGCGTTGGATGTGCTGCTTGATGTTGCCACCCTGCACCATGAGCCGCAAATCCAAGCCAATGGCAAGGTGAAGTGGACAACGCGCACCATCAAGCAGGGGCACGGTTGGCTTGTGCCCATGCCAGTTGGTTATCAAGGCATCGCCGACCTATATGC
>PDSQ01000044.1 GCA_002747055.1 Gammaproteobacteria bacterium | reverse complement strand
AGCATGATGTTTGCCCTTCTCAGCAAATCATTAATCGAACTTCTGAAGCTGCCGGAACAGACGGCGCCGATGGCGCAGGTAATATGAACCTTTTCGTCACCGATGATAAAAGGTTCAAGCAGAACGGCTCTTACTGCGGAAATCTCGTTGAGAACATCTATCTCGCCCAGTTCACAGGGGATTACTTTTTCAAAATAGAGGAGAAACTCATCTCCGGCCACATGACATAGGTGGTTATCGGAATCCACCACAGCCCTGAGCCGGTCAACGATCTGGCAGAGCAGTCGATCGCCGATTTGCCGGTTGAAACGTTCGTTAATGGTGCTGAAATCGTCGATATCCACATTAAGGATAGCAACAGTGTTCCCCGCCTGAATCTCTGCCTCCAGTTGCAGAACAAAAGAGTGTCGATTGGGCAGCCCTGTAAGATCATCGAACATCATTTTTCTGTAGACACTGTTGTTTGCCCGCTGGCTCAGATAGAATGAGAGGCAGGCGATACCCCCGGTAATAAGGAGGCAGTTTATCAGCAGCTGCAGGTTGTTCAGCCTGTTCTGCTGTTTGATAAGGGCGATTTTATCAGCGAGGAAGTTGTCTGGAGAAACCTCTTTTTTTATGGCACCAACAGACCATTGCCACTCGGGAAGGGTTCGGAGAAAAAGTGATGTTTTCTGTTTATCACAATTATAGCTTAAAAAGCTTTCGCCACTGGCAGGCTGTTCTGCCTCCAGTAATGAAAATGTCACTTTGTCAGGAAGGCACAGAGATGGCTCCTGTATCAGAAAGACCGGCTCAACGATTATCTCTTTTTTGTTATCCATAACAAAGAGATGATCGTAATGTTGGGAGTGTCTCTGCCAGGTTCCTTTCAGCAGCTTTTGTCGCAGCTGCTGTTGCAGTATTTCAATATTCTCTTCAGCGCCAATGATAATGTCGCATTTAGCAAAATAGGAGCTGTAACCGATCTTGTTAAGGTTCGTTTCGGAGTCATACGATCTTTTCAGCGACCAGGAAACAGGTTCGCGCTTTTTTGTCAGTGCATGAACAATCAGTTCTCTGACAAAAAAGAGACCGTTTGCGTCCTGCCTGTCCCAGACCATGTTTCCTTCCAGGCCAGGGTCGTTTGGCACCATAATGGCTTGTCCCTGCGGCGTGTAGATGAAATAGAGGCCCTGGTCTTTTTTAAAATGGATATTACGCAGTGTCGCGACAATACGATCGACAATCTCTTTTCTTGTTTTTCCTTTGTTTTCAGTATAGATGGTGTTGGCAATATCAAGAGCGGTCTCTACCTGTTTCTGCAGAGACCGGGTGGCTTCTTTATAAAATTTTTTCGATTTATATTCTGTATGCAGCGCAAACTGTGCTACCTGACTGCGCAGCTGCTCTTTTTGTTTGACAAGATAATCCTGGCGCAGATGTGAAATAAGCAGCCTGGTCTTGTTATGATTTTGCAGTACTACGGATGTGATCACTATCACGGAGAATAACAGTGTGATGATCAGGAGAGGGATACGAATAAGTCGTGTCAGTTTATCGCCCGGTTTCATCGTGTTGTACTATCCTCGCTATAAATTTAGTTGTCCTGTGTCTGGTAGTTGTCTGCTGCGGGGGAGGAATTTTCTTTGCACCACAGGATCACCTCTTTGAGATCCATTGGTTTTACATAGAAAAAACCCTGCATCAGAGTACATCCCTCTTGCGCCAGCCACTCATTTTGCACCTTGTTTTCGACCCCTTCAGCGATGACCCGGAAGTTATTGGCAGAGGCGATGGCGATGGCTGAGCGTATCAGAGCTGCGCTCTCTTCATCGTCCGGGATTCCGCCAATAAAACTCTGGTCAATCTTGATCTCTTTTATTGGGATTTTATTGATATAGCTTAAAGAAGAGGCGCCGGTGCCAAAATCATCAAGGGTCATCTCCAGCCCTGCCAGCTGCAGTTTCTCCATTATCGGCAGCACCAGCTCGGTATCGGTGGAGAGGAGATTTTCCCTGATCTCCAGTTTGAGGCGATCCCGGGGGATATCAGCCTTGTCCAGTATGCTGATGGTGGAATCTATAAAATTTGTATCCAGCAGCTGGCGGGAGGTTATATTAATGGAGATAGTTGGTTTTTCACCATATCCCTTTTCCATCTCAAGCATATCAAGGCAGACCCGCTTCACCAGAAAACGGCTGAAAAGGAGCATAAAACCGTTTTTTTCGGCGATGGGAATAAACTCCTCCGGGCTGATTTCGCCCAGCTCATGGTGATGCCAGCGACTTAATGCCTCCAGGCGAAAAAGAGTGTTACTGCCATTAACACAGAGAGGCTGATATACCAATGAAATCTCGTCGTTGTCAATGGCATAAGGAAATGAATCAGCGAGGATCTTGTCCCGTTCAATCTGCTGCTCAATGATTGTATAACATCTATGATTGCCCTGTCCGGTCTCCTTGGCCCGGAAAAGAGCGATATTTGCCCGGCGTATTAACTCCTCAAGAGAAAGGTCTTTATGGTATTTTCCGCAGCAACCACTGGAAAAAGAGACTTCCACTGGTGAGCCATCAAGAAAAAAAGGTTGAGTGAACAGCAAGCGAAGAGCATCGATTCTGGCTTGGGAAGAGCAGCCGGAAGTTCCTTTGCTCTGCAGCATATCATGGGAAAAGATAAGAAACTCATCGCCTGCGGTATGGCACAGCTGGCTTGGAGGAAAGATTGAGCGCAGGCGCTGGGCGATCTGGCGTAACAGCATATCGCCCGCTTCTCTGGAGTAACGTTCATTAATAG
>PDSQ01000015.1 GCA_002747055.1 Gammaproteobacteria bacterium | reverse complement strand
GCGTGGTGAGTTATCTGATCATGCGCCGCGTTATGTCACCATGAAGATTAATCCGGAGAAAATCCGCGAGGTGATCGGTAAGGGTGGGGAAACCATCCGCAGTATTACGGAACAAACCGGTGCTGTAGTGGATATTAATGATGAAGGTTTCATCAAGATTGCTGCGGTTGATGCCCATGCTGCGCGTGCGGCGAAGGCGATGATTGAGGATATTACTGCCGAAGTGGAGCTGAACAAGATCTACAACGGTAAAGTAGCGCGAATTATGGATTTCGGTGCTTTTGTCACTATTCTGCCGGGCAAAGATGGTCTGTTGCACATTTCTCAGATCAGCGCTGAGCGGGTGGAAAAAGTCACGGATTATGTCAATGTTGGCGATGAAGTGCGGGTTAAGGTGATTGAAATCGATCGTCAGGGACGTATGCGACTGAGCATGAAGGCAGCGGCTGATGATGATGCGGCGGCGGGTGCGGCTGAATAATCGGCGAATACATCCTGCTGTAACAACAAAAGACCTTTCGGGGTCTTTTGTTGTTTTTATTCTCCTGTTTTGCTGTATTTCTACCAGCAAATAAAAATCCCCACGGAAAGGTCTGGATAATGACACCGAGCGGTTCGACCCTTCTCAATGACTGGCGAAATACCTATAATCCCGTTTTTGTTGCGGACTTGGGCCGATAAACCATGAAACGTCCAGAATTACTCGCTCCGGCGGGAACCTTGAAGTCTATGCGCCATGCGTTTGCTTACGGTGCTGATGCGGTCTATGCCGGTCAGCCGCGCTATTCGTTGCGGGCGCGGAATAATGAATTTAACCATGCCAATCTGAGGCAGGGGATTCAGGAGGCACACGCGCTGGGCAAACAGTTCTTTGTGGCCGTCAATATTTTTCCGCATAACAGTAAGCTGCGTACCTTTATCAAAGATATGCAGGTGGTGATTGATATGCAGCCGGATGCGCTGATTATGTCGGATCCCGGGCTGATTATGCTGGTGCGGGAGCATTGGCCGGAAATGCCGGTACATTTATCAGTGCAGGCGAATACGGTCAATTATGCAGCAGTAAAGTTCTGGGAAAGTCTGGGATTGACGCGGGTGATTTTGTCACGTGAATTATCGCTGGATGAAATTGCACAGATCCGTCAGCAATGTCCGGATATGGAGCTGGAGGTTTTTGTGCACGGGGCGCTGTGTATTGCCTATTCCGGGCGTTGTTTATTATCCGGCTATTTCAACCGTCGTGACCCGAATCAGGGTACCTGTACTAATGCTTGTCGCTGGGAATATAAAACCAGTGCCGCTGTGGAAGCACCGGAAGGTAAATACGTGCCACAGGAAGCGATTTTACCGCTAGATGCGCTGAAGGCAGAGCCGGAAAATAGTGTCAGTGGTTGTGGTGAGCAACAGCGTCATCCTTTAGCGGATCAGGTGTATTTTCTTGAAGAGGCACAGCGTCCGGGTGAGCTGATGCCGGTATTTGAGGATGAGCACGGCACTTACATTATGAACTCCAAGGATCTGCGGGCCGTGGAGCATGTACAGCGTCTGACGGAGATTGGTGTGGACTGCCTGAAAATAGAGGGGCGGACCAAGTCACATTATTATGTGGCACGGACTGCGCAGACCTACCGTCAGGCGATTGATGATACGCTGGCCGGGCGTGAGTTTAATCCGAAACTGCTGGGGGTGCTGGAGAATCTGGCGAATCGCGGTTATACCGACGGGTTTTATCAGCGTCATCATTCGCATGAATATCAGAACTATATTCAGGGAGCGTCGAAATCACACCAGCAGCAGTTTGTCGCTGAAGCTTTCAATGTGGATCGTGATAACGGCTGGGTGGAAGTCGAGGTAAAGAACCGTTTTGTGGTGGGTGATCGGCTGGAATTTGTGCTGCCGGAAGGCAATTGTGAAATGGTGCTGGAGCGAATGGAAACCTTACAAGGTGAGTCGGTCGAAGTAGCGCCGGGAAGTGGGCATAAGATGCGCATTCCTTTACCGGAAGGGGTACAGGGTGAGATGATGTTGATCAGTCGGTTTCTGGATTAATACTTATATTGTGTATGGCAATCTTCTCCGGTAGCTGTCATGAATAAACAAACCCAGGCATATCTGTATGGGTTGGCCGCCGTTTTTCTCTGGTCAACGGTAGCAACAGCCTTCAAATTAAGTCTGAATTACCTGACTCCGGCGCAATTACTGTTGCTGGCCAGTACGGTTTCCTGTCTGGTGCTGGTGATTATTCTTGGTGTGCAGGGGCGTCTCGGGCAGCTCCGGAAGTTGACGGGTAAGGATTATCTGCTTTCAGTTCTGTTCGGTGTACTGAATCCGATGGTCTACTATCTGGTTTTATTTCGTGCTTATGAGTTGTTACCGGCGCAGGAGGCTCAGGCCATAAATTATACTTGGGCACTGACTATGACCCTGTTGGCCGTACCTTTGTTAGGGCATCGTCTGAGTGGAAAGGATGTCGTGGCAGCATTGTTGTGTTACACAGGGGTGCTGGTGTTATCGACCAAAGGCGATGTATTGGGGCTTAATTTCACCAACCTGTCTGGTGTCGGGCTGGCCTTGTTCAGCACGGTACTGTGGGCTTTGTACTGGATTTTGAATACACGTGATCGGCGTGATCCGGTGGTGGGGTTGCTGATGAATTTTGTCTGCGCATTACCATTAAGCCGGGGGTGTTGGGTGCGTTTTATATCGGTGTGTTTGAGATGGGCTTGACCTTTGTTTTGTGGCTGACGGCAATGAAACTGACGGAAAGTACGGCTAAAATTTCTAATCTGATATTTATTTCTCCGTTTCTATCATTATTATTTATCAGTATGTTTTTGGGTGAAAATATTCTGCCGTCTACCTTGTACGGGCTGTTGCTGATTATCTGCGGGCTAGTATTGCAGCAACTGCGGTTATTCGACAAGATGAGAAGTTCTGCCTGAGTTGGGTCGGACATGTAGCCTGATTTTGTAAAATTTTATAAGAACAATAAAATTATATATGCAGCCAGGGTATTGGTTTTAAAAGAATTTGTTTTGGGGCAGATAAAATATCCAGAAAAACATACTGAAACGCTATTGACGGTTTATTGAGTGCGTGTATAATTCGCGGCTCTTGGTTGTTCCGGGATGGTTTTCAGCTAGAAAGCTGTTAAGAAACAGTGGGTTAGCGG
>PDSQ01000014.1 GCA_002747055.1 Gammaproteobacteria bacterium | reverse complement strand
AAGGTTGTGCTGGTCATCGAGATAGAGGCGGGTGGTAAAGCGAAAATCTGCGCCCAACGTTTCAAGCGCCAGCAGGGCGGTCAGGATTTTCTGGGTTGAAGCCGGAATAAAGAGCTCTTCTGCCCTGTATTGCAGCAGCGGTTTATCTCCCACCTGAAAACCGCCATTGGTAATATATTGCCGGGCAATCTCCTGTTCTGTCTGGCCGGCAGCAGCCGGAACCAGATAAAAGAAGAGGCTCAGGCAGAGAGCTGCAAGTACTCTTTTTCCCATATCAGTGCGTTTTCCGGTATGTGAGGTGAGTTTAATAAGACGACTTGTTCCCATCCGGGAACAGAGTTTTAAACGCTCTGTCTCACTATCTATTCTCAGTTATTATGCCTTGATAATATCTCTTTCTGCAAAAACTTCCTTTGCGACAAACATAGCGTTTAACGCAGCCGGAAATCCTGCATATACCGCCATCTGTATGATTACTTCGACGATCTCTTCCGGCTTGCAGCCTACATTTAACGCGCCGTTTATATGAACTTTAAGCTGGGGCAGACAATGGCCTAATGCTGTAAGCGCGGCAACGGTCGCTATCTCACGGCTTTTTAAATCCAGTCCTGGACGCCGATAAACATCACCAAATGGAAACTCAATGATATATTTTGCCAGATCCGGAGCAATGGAGGCCAGGCTATCTATAACATTTTGTCCCGCCTCTCCATCAATTTCATGCAGTTTTTCTAACCCGGCTGCAAATCTTTCGTTTTCCATGCTGCCTCCTGTAAATTGGTTTGATTAGTTGTTACAGATTACAGATAGCCTGCGAGTTGGAACCAGCTCTGGGGCAAAGGGGGTTCTTCTCTGAAATTTTTGCCAGGTTGGAGTGATATCGCAGCGTCTACCGGCGAGTGCAACAAATCCGGTGAAATAACCTGTTAGCGCAATTGTACCGCATTTAATTCTATTATAACCACAACAAAAAAATATTGGCAAAGACACACCAAACGACAACTATCAGAGGTGATAAACGCCATATTGTGAGTAAGCCAAATGCAACGACCACAATAGCAACGTCACTTGGACCGTTTATTCCAGAAGTAAAGATAGGGTTGTACAGTGCCGCAGCCAATAAACCGACAACAGCTGCGTTTACCCCGGCAATAGCTCGACTGGCCAGAGGTTTTTGTGAAATTGCACTCCAAAAAGGCAGCACGCCAATGATGAGGAGAAATCCGGGTAAAAACATAAAACCCAATGCGACCAGAGCCATAAGCCAGGCACTCTCTTCTGCTGATAAAACGGAACCCAAATAAGCCGAAAACGCAAACATTGGCCCCGGGATAGCCTGAGATGCTCCGTACCCTGCTAAAAATTGTTCAGGAGTCACCCAACCTGAAGTGACGATAGAATCCTTTAGCAATGGCAAGACAACATGTCCTCCACCAAATACCAGGGCGCCTGCTTGATAGAACGCTCCGGCTACTGAAAGAATATCTGGTTTTGCGGTTGCAAATACCGGCAGGCTAATCAGCAGCAGGCCAAATAAAAGAATGAACAGGACTCCAACACCAGGCTTATACGAAATTGGTATTTTATGTGCACTGTCAGGCGCAGTAATATTACGTAATAAGAGAGTCCCAGCTAAAGCGGCGCATACAACAACAAGGAACTGAACAGTAGTCGAAGAAATGAGGAGCAGTGCAGCAAGTGATAGAACAGCGATGGCTCGTCTGGTGATATCAGGACAAAGTCTTTTGGCCATGGCAAGAACAGCATCAGTGACGACAGCACAAGCCACAAGTTTTAATCCATGAACCGCTTTAACTCCAACAGAACCTGACAGCATTGGCAGGATAGTCGAGAAGGCAATAAGTAAGATCGCTGAGGGTAGAGTAAAAGCTAAAAAAGCCAAAAGTGCACCCAGCCAGCCCGCACGCAGCAACCCGATACAAAATCCTAATTGACTGCTGGTAGGACCAGGTAGAAACTGACAGATTGCAAGCAGCTGACCAAATTGATTATCGCTGAGCCAGCCACGACGCTCTATCAGTTCTCTTCTGAAATATCCCAGATGGGCGATTGGACCACCATAAGAGGTAAGGCCGAGTTTTAAAAACGCAAGAAATACTTCGATTGGACTGCCAGCGTTGTTGTTTTTATCTGTAACGTCAAGCATGCGACTATATTTTCTCAATACGGTTAACTGCGTGCATACCATCCTTTTTTCAAAATCTTTATCTGTTGACTCTCTTCATTGCCAAGTTTTAGAACAGCCTCCAGCACTTCTGTGGGTTTTGCGCCGGGCAGAGTCGTTTCACTGCGCATCTGCAGCAGCAGGATATTATCACTCTCTATTTTTATTTCGGTAATCAACGGGCGGATATCTATCTCTTTACTCTTTTTTTTACGGATCTTATGGATAATAAAATTTTTGGCTGCCAGAAAATCTGCAATTTCCTGCCGCTGAGATGGGGTGATTGTGGCAGGAAGAGTTGCCTGATAGTCAACGATCATTTTCTGTGGCAGTTTTGCTGAACGCTCAATCCGCTGCACCTGCAGTCCCCGTGGCAGGGTCGCATTAAGGCGCTGTTGTGTCTTATCAAGCGATGTTATGGGGCTGCTGAGATCCATCATAAAATATTCCGCCATACTCTCGGTGCCCACTGGCAGCGCCGGGCCAAAGGAGACCTTTGGTGAGGGATGGAAACCCTTGCTGTAATGTACCGGCACTTTTGCCCGATGCAGGGTGCGGAAGATCAGCTGCAGAATCTCCAGATGACCGAGATAACAGATTCGGCCCCGTCTGCTGTAGTGGACCATATATTTAAAATG
>PDSQ01000042.1 GCA_002747055.1 Gammaproteobacteria bacterium | reverse complement strand
TCGATAACCTTGCTGACCACGCCGGCACCGACCGTGCGACCCCCTTCCCGTATCGCAAAGCGCAAACCTTCCTCCATCGCGATCGGAGCTATCAAGGTCACCGTCATCTGAATGTTGTCTCCCGGCATTACCATCTCGACACCTTCCGGCAATTCACAGGAACCCGTGATGTCCGTGGTGCGAAAATAAAACTGCGGACGATAACCCTTGAAAAATGGCGTATGTCGACCACCTTCATCCTTGCTCAATACATACACCTCACACTCGAATTTCGTGTGCGGCGTGATCGACCCAGGAACCGCCAATACCTGACCACGCTCAACTTCGTCCCGCTTGGTACCTCGCAACAAAACACCCACGTTCTCACCCGCCCGACCTTCGTCAAGCAGCTTGCGAAACATCTCTACACCAGTACAAGTCGTCTTCGCCGTCTCTTTAACACCAACAATCTCTACTTCATCACCAACCTTGACAACACCACGCTCTACCCGACCAGTGACCACCGTGCCACGACCAGCAATCGAAAACACATCTTCTATCGGCATCAGAAAAGACTGATCTATCGCTCGCTCAGGCTCAGGAATATATTCATCTAACGCCTCAACCAACTTCTTGACCGCCGTCGTACCCATCTCATTATCATCTTTGCCTTCCAACGCCAACAACGCAGAACCAATAATGATCGGCGTATCATCACCCGGAAACTCATATTGATCCAGAAGCTCTCGCACTTCCATTTCAACCAGCTCCAGCAATTCCTCATCATCCACCATGTCCGCCTTGTTCAGGAACACAATAATATAAGGAACACCAACCTGACGAGACAGCAGAATATGCTCTCGTGTCTGCGGCATCGGACCATCAGCAGCTGAACAAACCAAAATAGCACCGTCCATTTGAGCTGCACCAGTAATCATGTTCTTGACATAATCCGCGTGACCCAAACCTCTGCACAAACACGCGTCAGCGCTGCCGTCAAAGTCGTTTTACCGTGATCGACGTGACCAATGGTACCGACATTTACATGGGGCTTGGTACGCTCAAACTTTTCTTTTGCCACAATTACACCTCTTAAATTTCCCAATCAACCTTTATTAATAATTACTTCCGCTATATTGCTTGGCGCTTCAGAATACTTCAGAAACTCCATCGTATAAGTAGCTCTACCCTGAGTCGCAGACCGCAAATCGGTTGCATAACCAAACATCTCGCCCAAGGGCACTTCCGCATCGACAACCTTACCAGAAGAGCAGTCATCCATTCCATGAATCAACCCTCTCCTTCGATTCAAATCACCAACGACATCACCCATATTTTCCTCAGGGGTGACCACTTCTACCTTCATAACAGGCTCAAGTAACACCGCACCGCCTTGATCGGAAAGCTTCTTTGTCGCCATACTACTTGCGATTTTAAAGGCCATTTCGTTAGAGTCAACATCATGGAATGACCCATCATACAAGGTAGCCTTTAAAGATAACAAGGGATACCCAGCAAGTATGCCATTTTGCATCTGTTCTTCTATGCCTTTCTCTACCGCAGGTATATATTCTTTCGGCACGACACCGCCGACAATTTCGTTGACAAACTCCAGACCTTCCTGGTCTTGAGCTCCTGGCTCAAACCTAAGCCAGACATGACCATACTGACCCCGACCACCGGACTGCCGAACAAACTTACCTTCGATCTCACAAGTATGTCGAATCGCTTCTCTATATGCCACCTGAGGCTTACCAATATTTGCCTCGACACTAAATTCCCGACGCATTCTATCGACAATAACATCTAAGTGCAGCTCACCCATTCCGGATATAATCGTCTGCCCGGTTTCTTCATCAGTCGTTACCCTGAAGGAAGGATCTTCCTGGGCCAATTTACCCAGGGCAACACCCATTTTATCCTGATCCGCTTTCGACCTGGGCTCTACGGCGACAGAAATCACCGGCTCTGGAAACTCCATTTTCTCAAGAGTTATGACATCTTCCAAACTGCAAAGGGTTTCCCCGGTAGTGACATCTTTCAACCCTATTCCGGCCGCGATATCACCCGCTCGAACCTCTTTGATCTCTTCCCGACTATTTGCATGCATCTGCACCATTCGGCCGATACGCTCTTTCTTTTCTTTGACCGGATTATAAATCGTACTACCAGATGCCAGTGTTCCAGAGTAAACTCTGAAAAAAGTGAGCGTACCCACATAAGGATCTGTCGCTATTTTAAAAGCAAGTGCCGAAAACGGAGCGTCATCCTCTGCTTTCCGAATGCCGAGAGTTTCGTTGTCAGCAAGCACACCTTCTATGGGCTTCACTTCGGTGGGTGACGGCAAGTATTCAATAACTGCATCCAACACCGCTTGAACGCCTTTATTCTTAAAGGCAGAACCACCCAGAACCGGCACAACCTCGTTAGCCAATGTTCGCTTACGAATAGCAGACTTTATTTCACTTTCGGAAAGCTCACCAACTTCAAGGTACTTTTCCATTAGTTCGTCGGTAGCATCAGCAGCCGCTTCAACGAGCTGCTCGCGCATTTGCTCGCATTCAACGTGCAAAGAGTCCGGGATTTCCCCGTATTTGAAGGTCATCCCCAAATCATTTTCGCTCCAAAGAATGGTCTTCATCTTGATCAGATCGACCACACCCTTGAACTTGTCCTCAGTACCGATTGTCATTTGCAGCGGCACGGGGTTGGCTCCCAAACGTTCCTTTAACTGACGAATCACCGCTTTGAAATCAGCGCCTGCGCGATCCATCTTGTTAACAAAAACCAGCCGGGGAACTTCGTACTTGTTAGCTTGACGCCAAACTGTCTCGGTTTGCGGCTGAACGCCGGAAGAACCACACAAGACCACCACAGCTCCATCGAGAACACGCAAAGACCGCTCCACTTCGATGGTAAAATCGACATGCCCAGGAGTATCGATAATATTGATTCTATGCTGATCAAACTGCTGCGTCATGCCCGACCAGAAACAGGTTGTCGCTGCGGAAGTGATAGTTATCCCTCTCTCCTGCTCCTGCTCCATCCAATCCATTGTAGCCGCACCATCATGCACCTCCCCAATCTTGTGGGACAATCCGGTATAAAACAGAACCCGCTCCGTGGTGGTCGTTTTCCCAGCATCAACGTGCGCACAGATTCCAATATTTCTATATCTTTCAATTGGGGTTTTGCGTGCCACTCAACTATTCCTCTGGTATTAGAACCGGTAGTGCGAGAAAGCTTTGTTGGCCTCTGCCATCTTGTGAACATCTTCGCGCTTCTTGACTGCGGCACCCTTACCTTCTGATGCATCCAGTATTTCACCCGCCAAACGAAGGGCCATTGACTTTTCGCCACGCCTTCGCGAATAGTCAACCAACCATCGCATCGACAAAGCCGTTTGACGACTGGGCCGAACCTCTACCGGAACCTGATATGTCGCGCCACCGACTCTGCGCGACTTCACCTCGACCATGGGCTGGATATTTTCAAGCGCTTTTTCAAACAGCTCCATGGGGTCGCCTTTAGACTTTTCCTCTATAGTGCTCAGCGCCCCATACACTATCTTTTCGGCAACAGACTTTTTACCACTAATCATTACATGGTTTATAAACTTCGCCAGTTTCTGACTTCCAAATTTAGGATCTGGCAATATATCTCTTTTAGCGACGACGCGACGTCTTGGCATGATAAGCCCTCTATTCAATTATAGGTCTTCAGGTTCCTCCGTGACATCTATCACGGCCTTACTCTTATCGGTGAACTAGCTATTGGCTGAACCAACCATCGATTGAACCAGCAATAGTTACACTGAAACTGAAAACTAGATAAAACCACTTTGTATAAGATTGGAACGGCCAACCTCAACTCGACACTTTCTACAATACGGCTTTGATCAAGCCGCTCTACTTGGGACGCTTTGCGCCATACTTGGAACGACCCTGCTTGCGATCGGCTACACCCGAGGTATCCAAACTGCCACGAACGGTGTGATAACGAACACCAGGCAAATCCTTGACCCGGCCACCGCGAATCAGGACCACGCTGTGCTCCTGCAGATTATGACCTTCACCACCAATGTACGAAGTCACTTCAAAACCATTGGTCAATCTGACACGACACACTTTCCGCAGTGCCGAGTTGGGTTTTTTCGGTGTTGTCGTATAAACACGGGTACATACGCCTCGACGTTGAGGACAGCTCTGCAAAGCAGGAACACCACTTTTCTCAACAACACGTTTACGAGGCTTACGCACCAACTGATTAATCGTTGCCATGCAAGCTTACTCCAGTTTCATCAATGCGATAGACCACCAACATAGCGACCTACCATAAAATTTAGGGAGGCAAGTCTAATGACCCCCTCCCACATAGTCAAGAACATTAGCTGAATATTTTACGAACAATCCGCTATTTTAGGTACGACCAATGTCAGTCTTGCTCTTTATTCAACTCGGCGGCCAATGCTTCCGCCACTTCATCAGGATTTACCCCGAGATTTTCAGAGACGACCGACCCTCGCGCCTTTTTCCTTGCGTTATGGTAAGCCAGACCGGTACCGGCGGGGATCAACCTTCCCACCACCACATTTTCCTTAAGCCCTCTCAAAAAGTCTTGCTTACCGGTAACCGCGCCTTCGGTCAATACGCGCGTTGTCTCCTGGAAAGAGGCAGCAGAAATAAAAGATTCGGTCGCAAGCGACGCCTTGGTTATACCCAGTAATACACGCTCATATCTTGCTGGCATCATACCTTTGGCTTCAGCGATTTCGTTTTCTTCGAGAATACGGAAATATTCGACCTGATCGCCAGTGATAAGCGGCGTGTCTCCAGGACTCAACACTTCCACTTTTCGAAGCATTTGACGAACTATAACTTCAATATGCTTATCGTTAATGACCACACCCTGTAATCGATAAACGTCCTGAATTTCATTGATAATATATTTGGCCAGCTCGCCAACGCCCAGCAGTCGCAAGATATCATGTGGGTTAGAAGGCCCGTCTGAAATCACCTCTCCCTTTTCGACTTTTTCACCTTCAAAAACATTCAATTGACGCCATTTTGGTATCAATGTTTCATTTGGATCACCACCATCAGGCGGAGTTAAAATCAGACGCTTCTTGCCTTTCGTTTCCTTACCGAAATTTACCGTTCCGGTTATTTCAGCGAGAATGGAGGATTCTTTCGGCTTTCTGGCCTCGAACAGATCAGCCACTCTGGGCAGACCACCGGTAATATCCCGCGTTTTCGAAGACTCTTGAGGAACCCTCGCGACAATATCACCATTGGTGATGGTGTCACCGTTTTTCAGGGAGATCAACGCGTTTGCCGGAAGGAAATACTGCACCGGCGCATCACTGCCTGGAATCTTCAAAGTTTCACCACTTTCATCCAGGAGCTGGATCGTTGGCCTTAAATCCTTACCCGCTGCCGGTCGATCCTTGGGATCAATGACCACCGTAGTGGAAAGACCTGTCAACTCATCGGTTTGGGAGGTGATAGTGATGCCCTCTTCCATACCGATAAACTGAACTCTACCCGTTCTCTCAGTTACAATTGGGTGGGTGTGGGGATCCCATTTGGCGACGATCTGACCTGCTGCAACTTCATCGTCATCTTTTGCCGTCAATATTGCACCATAAGGCAACTTGTACCACTCTCGCTCCCTGCCGTGATCATCGGCGATAGCCATAGCGGATGAACGGGATACTACAACCAGACTTCCGTCATTGCGCTCAATCGATTTCATATTGTGCAGACGAACCTTGCCACCATGCTTGACTTGTATATTGTCGACAGCAGACGCTCTTGACGCAGCGCCACCGATGTGGAATGTACGCATCGTCAACTGTGTACCGGGTTCGCCAATCGACTGGGCAGCGATAACCCCAACGGCCTCACCTACGTTAACCAGATGGCCGCGAGCCAGGTCACGGCCATAACAATTTGCACAGACACCATACTTGGTCGCACAAGTGATTGCGGAGCGAACCCAGACTTCATCGACACCGGCTTCTTCTAAAATCCCAACATTTGTTTCGTCGAGAAATGTGCCGGCAGGCAGAACCACTTCGGTTGCATCACCCGGCGCAAAAATATCACGGGCCGATACCCGCCCCAAAACCCGATCACCAAGCGGAACAACGACATCACCGCCTTCGATATGCGGAGTTACCAACAAGCCTTCACTGGTACCACAATCGACTTCCGTGACCACCATATCCTGAGCCACATCGACAAGACGTCTTGTCAAATAACCCGAGTTAGCAGTTTTTAATGCGGTATCGGCCAGACCCTTTCGGGCACCGTGAGTAGAGATAAAGTACTGAAGTACGTTCAACCCCTCTCTAAAGTTAGCTGTGATCGGGGTTTCAATGATCGAACCGTCCGGCTTGGCCATCAATCCGCGCATACCCGCCAATTGCCTGATCTGGGCCGCGGAACCCCGCGCTCCGGAATCCGCCATCATATAGACGGAATTGAATGAATCCTGTTCGACTTCATCACCGTCCCGATCGATGACTTTTTCCTTACCCAGCGTTTCCATCATCGCCTTGGCCACTTTGTCATTTGCCCGAGACCAGATATCTATTACCTTGTTGTATTTTTCTCCCTGGGTTAACAGACCGGTAGAAAACTGTGATTCGATTTCTTTTACTTCGTTATCTGCCGCTTCGATCACCCCTTTTTTCGCATCGGGAATTACGAAGTCATTGACACCGATGGACGAACCAGATTTGGTGGCTTGAGAAAAACCGAGATACATCAGCTGATCGGCAAAAATAACGGTCTCTTTCAAGCCACACTTTCGATACGAGGCGTTAATCAAACGCGAAATCGCTTTTTTTGTCATCGCTTGGTTGACCAACGAATAAGGCAAGCCATCCGGCAAAATATCATACAATAATGCTCGACCTACCGTGGTATCGATCAACGAATAACTTTCATCGCGAGTTCCATCGTCGTTAATTGTCACCTCTCGAATGCGCACTTTCACCCTGGCCTGTGGATCGACTTTACCGGCACCATTGGCACGATGAACTTCTGTAACATCGGCGAAAACCATGCCTTCGCCCGGCGCATTGATCCGCTCCCGAGTCATATAGTACAAACCAAGCACCACGTCTTGGGAAGGTACAATAATGGGTTCACCGTTAGCCGGCGAGAGTACGTTGTTGGTAGACATCATCAATGCACGCGCTTCCAACTGGGCTTCCAGGGTGAGCGGAACGTGAACAGCCATTTGGTCGCCGTCGAAATCGGCGTTATAAGCGGCACAAACCAGCGGATGCAAGTTAATGGCCTTACCTTCGATCAAAACAGGCTCAAACGCCTGAATACCAAGCCTGTGAAGCGTTGGAGCCCGATTCAACATCACCGGGTGCTCCCTGATAACGTCGGCCAGAATATCCCAGACCTCAGCGGTTTCTCGTTCTACCATTTTTTTGGCAGCCTTGATGGTTGTCGCCAATCCTCGGTGCTCCAGTTTACTGAAAATAAATGGCTTAAACAGTTCAAGCGCCATTTTCTTGGGCAAACCACATTGATGAAGCTTTAGACTGGGACCGACAACAATTACCGAACGACCGGAATAGTCAACTCGTTTACCAAGCAAGTTTTGCCGGAAGCGGCCTTGCTTGCCCTTGATCATGTCTGCAAGTGATTTCAAAGGACGTTTATTTGAACCCGTGATCGCTCGACCTCGACGACCGTTGTCCAGCAAGGCATCCACCGACTCTTGAAGCATACGCTTTTCGTTCCTGACGATGATGTCTGGCGCACTCAATTCCAAAAGACGCTTCAAACGATTGTTTCGATTGATCACCCGGCGATATAAATCGTTTAAATCGGAAGTCGCAAAGCGACCTCCGTCGAGCGGCACCAAGGGCCGCAGATCAGGTGGCAGGACTGGCAGAACGTCGAGAATCATCCATTCAGGTTTGTTACCGGAGGAATGAAAAGATTCCATCAGTTTCAATCTTTTCGATAATTTCTTGATCTTGGTTTCCGAGTTGGTTGCCGGAATTTCTTCCCTCAACGACTCTATTTCCGAATCAAGCTCTATATCTCTAAGCAGACGCTGAATCGCCTCAGCCCCCATCTTGGCTTCAAACTCATCACCGAATTCTTCAAGAGCCTCGTAATATTGCTCATCCGAAAGCAACTGCCCTTTTTCCAGGGTGGTCATTCCGGAATCAATAACAATAAATGATTCGAAATACAGAACACGTTCTATATCCCGCAATGTCATATCAAGTAACAAACCGATCCTGGAAGGAAGCGACTTCAAAAACCATATATGCGCAACCGGGCTGGCCAGCTCAATATGCCCCATACGATCACGACGGACACTGGCCAACGCCACTTCAACCCCACATTTTTCACAGATTACGCCACGATGCTTCAGGCGTTTGTATTTACCGCAAAGACACTCGTAATCTTTGGTCGGACCAAATATCTTGGCACAAAACAAGCCATCTCGTTCCGGTTTAAACGTACGATAATTAATCGTTTCCGGTTTTTTTACTTCACCATATGACCAGGATCGGATCATCTCCGGCGAAGCCAGGCCTATTCGAATGGAATCGAATTCATGTTTGTTGTTCTGGTTTTTAAGTAAATTCAATAAATCTTTCATTATCTATCACCCCAAATGGAGGTTAACGAAACTTGTTTAAATACAATGTTGCCGAGGCAGAACTACTCTGCCTCCAACTCAATGTCGATACCAAGAGAGCGAATCTCTTTAACCAGAACATTAAATGACTCAGGCATACCAGGTTCCATTCTATGATCACCGTCGACAATGTTTTTATACATTTTCGTTCGACCATTAACGTCATCTGATTTAACGGTAAGCATTTCCTGCAACGTATAGGCGGCGCCATAGGCTTCAAGCGCCCATACTTCCATCTCTCCGAAACGCTGGCCACCGAATTGTGCCTTACCGCCCAAGGGTTGCTGGGTAACCAGACTATAAGAGCCTGTTGAACGCGCATGCATCTTGTCATCCACTAAATG
The DNA here is from genome assembly GCA_002747055.1 of Gammaproteobacteria bacterium. Lineage (GTDB taxonomy): Bacteria > Pseudomonadota > Gammaproteobacteria > Pseudomonadales > Oleiphilaceae > LZORAL124-50-18. The sequence continues at coordinate 7,443 of PDSQ01000042.1, read as the reverse complement.
ATTGAGTTTCAGCATGTACATATAACCAACAGTGACCATACGACTAAATCGTTCACCCGTACGACCATCATATAACCAGGTTTGCCCACTATCATCCATATCCGCAAGCCTGAGCAACTCTTTTATTTCTTCTTCTTTTGCACCGTCAAATACCGGCGTGGCAATCGGCACGCCAAGCGTCAGATTCTTTGCCAATACTTTTACTTCTTCATCATTTAGCGAATCCAATTGCTCAGACTTGCCACCCGTTTCATTATAGATTTTTTCCAGGAAAGCGCGGATATCAGCCACGGCTTTCTGCTGCCGAATCATACTGTCGATTTTGTTGCCAAGCCCTTTTGCCGCCGCTCCAAGGTGAGTTTCCAATACCTGTCCGACATTCATCCGAGAAGGCACACCTAGCGGATTCAATACAATATCAACAGGCTCGCCATGCTGATCATAAGGCATATCTTCAACGGGCATGATGACAGAGATAACGCCTTTATTACCATGTCTGCCTGCCATTTTATCACCCGGCTGTATTCGTCTTTTAACCGCAACATAGACTTTTACGATCTTCAATACCCCAGGCGCAAGATCATCGCCAGTCTGCAGCTTGCGTTTCTTGTCTTCAAAGCGCGCCTCCTGTTCGGACTTCCTCTCCTTTAGCTGAGCATCGGCCTTTTCCAGCAGTTCATTAAACTCATCATCTTCAAACCGAAGTTTGAACCACTCTTGACGAGGCAACGCAGATAACATTGAACCGGCAACGATATCACCCTTGTTGACGCCAGGACCGGCAATCAAGGTTTTGCCTTCCAGCGATCCTTGCAGGCGCTCAAAAGTCGCTTCTTCGACAATACGGTATTCGTCCTTGAGATCCTGACGGAACTTATCCAATTCGGCCTTTTCGATATCCAGGGCGCGCTGATCTTTCTCGACACCATCTCGGGTAAACACCTGAACATCGATAACAGTGCCACGTGTGCCGGTTGAAACGCGCAGTGAAGTGTCTTTAACATCAGAGGCTTTTTCGCCGAAGATAGCGCGTAATAGTTTTTCCTCTGGCGTTAACTGGGTCTCACCCTTGGGGGTCACTTTTCCGACAAGAATATCGCCCGGCCCTACTTCAGCGCCGATGTAGACAATCCCTGATTCATCCAGTTTTGCCAGAGCGCTTTCACCGACGTTAGGTATATCGGCTGTGATTTCTTCGCTGCCAAGCTTGGTGTCTCGGGCAACACAGGTCAGCTCCTGAATATGGATAGTGGTAAATCTGTCTTGCTCAACCACTCGCTCCGAAACAAGAATGGAGTCCTCGAAGTTATAACCATTCCATGGCATAAATGCGATACGCATATTTTGACCAAGCGCCAGCTCACCCATATCGACTGAAGGGCCATCGGCCAGAACGTCACCACGCTCGATGTTATCGCCTACGGACACCAAAGAACGCTGATTGATACAGGTGTTTTGATTGGAGCGTGTGTATTTGGTCAAATTGTAGATATCTACACCGGCATCACCGGCTGGCGTCTCTTCATCGTTGACCCGAACAACGATTCTGCCCGCATCGACATTCTCTATGCAGCCGCCCCTGCGAGCAACGACACAGACACCGGAATCCTGTGCCACGATACGCTCGATACCGGTACCCACTAGCGGTTTTTCGGAAATCAGGGTTGGCACAGCCTGTCGCTGCATGTTCGACCCCATCAAGGCCCGGTTTGCATCATCGTGTTCCAGAAACGGAATCAACGATGCGGCAACCGACACAACCTGCCTGGGCGAAACATCCATATAGTTCACTTTTTCAGGCGACATGACGGTAAACTCGTTTCTGTGCCTTACCGTAACCAATTCTTCCGTCAGCCTTTTCTCTTCATCGGTGTGTGCACTAGCCTGGGCGATAACAAATTCACTCTCTTCTATCGCCGACAAATAGTCAATGTCGTCAGTAACGACACCGTCTTCCACTTTTCTGTACGGACTCTCAAGGAATCCATAGGCATTGGTTCTGGCATAGGTAGCCAGCGAGTTTATCAAGCCGATATTTGGCCCTTCTGGCGTTTCGATAGGACAAACCCGACCATAATGTGTAGGATGGACGTCTCGAACCTCAAAACCGGCGCGCTCCCTGGTCAACCCTCCCGGGCCCAAGGCGGAAACACGGCGCTTATGAGTGATCTCGGATAACGGGTTGTTCTGATCCATAAACTGAGACAGTTGACTGGACCCAAAGAATTCTTTCACTGCCGCTGCCACCGGCTTGGCATTGATCAAATCCTGCGGCATCAAACCTTCTGATTCAGCCAGACTCAATCGCTCTCGAACCGCTCGCTCTACTCGAACCAGGCCAACTCGAAACTGGTTTTCAGCCATTTCACCAACAGAACGAATGCGCCGGTTGCCAAGATGATCGATATCATCCACTTCACCCTTACCATTTCTGATATTGATCAGGGTTTTCAGAACCGCAATGATATCTTCTTTGTCCAAGACGCCTTCGCCCGTTTCTTCTGTACAACCAATCCGTCGATTGAACTTCATCCGGCCGACGGCAGACAAATCGTACCTTTCTTCGGTAAAAAACAAATTGAAAAACAAGTTTTCAGCTGACTCTTTGGTAGGTGGCTCTCCCGGACGCATCATTCGATAGATTTCAACCAGTGCTTCCAGCTGATTCTTGGTTGGATCAATACGCAATGTATCGGACATAAAAGGTCCACAGTCCAGCTCATTGGTATACAATACTTCGACCACCTTTATTTCACTGGCAGTCAGTTTCTCGACAATTTCTTCCGTTATTTCGGTATTGCACTCGACCAGCAGTTCACCGGTTTGGGGATCGACAATGTCTTTGGCGATGACCCGCCCTACCATATAGTTTTTAGGAATGATAAGTTCTTCAATATTAGCTTTTTCCAACTGACGTATATGTCTGGAAGTGATACGTCGCCCTTGTTCAACAACGACATTTCCCTTATCATCCAAAATATCAAAGGAAGCGATATCACCACGTAGTCGACTAGGCACCAGTTCAAGCTTGGCAACATCGCCTTCAATGTAAAATTTGCTGGTATCGAAAAACTCGTCCAGCATTTCTTCGGAGCTAAAGCCCAATGCGCGTAGCAAAATGGTCGCAGCCAGCTTTCTACGCCTGTCAATACGCACAAAAACACAGTCTTTTGGGTCGAATTCAAAATCGAGCCACGAGCCACGGTAGGGAATCACTCGAGCAGAGTACAACAGCTTACCCGAGGAATGCGTTTTTCCTTTATCGTGATCAAAAAACACACCCGGCGAACGATGTAACTGAGATACAATCACCCGTTCAGTTCCATTTATTACAAAAGTGCCATTCTCAGTCATCAAGGGCATTTCACCCATGTAAACTTCTTGCTCTTTTATATCTTTTATCGCTTTATTGGAAGATTCTTTGTCATAAATAATTAGCCGAACTTTCACTCTCAATGGCGCAGCATAAGTTACACCGCGAAGTTGACATTCTTTGACATCGAAAGCGGGCTCACCGAGACGGTAAGATACGTATTCCAGTGCGGCATTACCTGAGAAACTCAAAATCGGGAAGACAGATTTAAACGCTGCATGCAAACCGACCTCTTGCCGCTCTGCGTAATCACAATCTATTTGTAAAAAACTTTTGTATGAATCCAACTGGATGGACAAGAGATAAGGAACATCCATTACTGTAGGGTGTTTACCAAAATCTTTTCGGATTCGTTTCTTCTCAGTATAAGAGTATGTCATTAGGTTACCCCAGGGGTTTTAAAGGTGCGAGGGATTGATCCTGATAGATTGGTTTCGGGTGTCAACGTTTTCCCATAAACTGTCCGTACTATATAGCATATACAACGGAAAAAGGCCGACAGTATACACTGTCAGCCATTTCCATTTACTGCTTACGCAATAACGTCTTAACACGCTTTACTTCAATTCTATAGTTGCGCCTGCTTCTTCAAGCTCTTTCTTCGCCGCTTCTGCTTCATCTTTGCTAACGCCTTCTTTAACAGTTGTCGGCGCGCCGTCTACCATTGCTTTAGCTTCTTTCAAGCCCAGCCCGGTCAAACCGCGAACTGCTTTGATAACGTTAACTTTCTTTTCACCTGTTGCAGAAAGCACAACATCGAACTCGGTTTTCTCTTCAGCGGCAACGGCTTCACCGCCGCCGGCCGCCGCCGCAACAGCAACGGGTGCCGCCGCAGAGACACCGAATTTCTCTTCCATCGCTTCAACAAGCTCGACAACGTCCATCACGCTCATTTCTGCAATTGCATTTAAAATATCGTCTTTAGATAGAGCCATGACTCTCTTCTCCTGAAATGTAAGAGTTAAAATATATATTAGGCTGCGTCTTTCTTTTGATCACGAACGGCTGCAACGACACGAGTCACCTTGCCTGGCACATCGTTAAGTGTTCTAACCAGCTTGGTAACAGGAGCCTGGATAACGGCGGCCAACATCGACAACGCTTGATCACGCGTCGGCAATTTAGCCAGCCTATCGATTCTATCTGCACCAAGAAGTTCGCCACCAACAGCAAGTGCTTTTATTTCGAATGCATCATTTTCTTTGGCAAAGTCTTTCAGGATTCGCGCTGCGGCACCTGGATCTTCCATGGAAAATGCGAGAATTGTTGGTCCAACCAACGCATCATCAATACATTCAAATTCAGTCCCGGCTACTGCTCGCTTCGCAAGCGTGTTTCTGACAACACGCATATAGACATTTTGTTCGCGACAGCTACTTCTCAATTGCGTCATACCTATTGAGGTAACACCCCGGTAATCAGCAATTACGACTGATAAAGCATCACTAGCAGCCTCGTTGACTTCGGCCACAATAGCCTTTTTGTCTTCGAGTCTAATTGCCACTGGATATCTCCTTTGTTTACTGATCTTTCGACCAACTAGACAACCCTTGTTCGGGCAAAACTACGGTGCACACAGTTCAAGAGAACAACGCGACACCGTCTGCGCAGGAAATTAAGCGATAAACGCACCTGCGGTCTTTGACAGTCTCGGCTCAAGCCTTAACTACAAAGTACCTATACTTCCCTAAACTTCTAGAGAGCTCTGATCTATAGACAAACCTGGCCCCATAGTCGATGAGAGAGTAATTTTTTTCAAGTAAACGCCTTTTGCCGCAGCGGGTTTCGCTTTTTTCAGGTCAGACAAAAGTGCTTCAAGATTTTGTTTGATCGATTCTGGACTGAACTCTACATTACCCAACTGACAATGAACGATGCCGTTTTTATCGTTTCTATATCTTACCTGGCCCGCCTTCGCGTTTTTAACCGCTGTTTCGACATCGGGTGTTACCGTTCCCACTTTGGGGTTAGGCATAAGTCCTCTTGGACCCAATATTTGACCAAGCTGACCAACAACTCGCATCGCATCTGGAGTCGCTATAACAACTTCAAAATCCATATTGCCTTTTTTAACATCTTCCGCAAGCTCTTCCATACCTACCAGATCAGCACCTGCAGCCTTAGCCTTATCAGCGTTAGCACCTTGAGTAAAGACAGCCACTCGAACGCTTTTACCAGTTCCGTTAGGAAGAACAGTGGCGCCGCGAACAACCTGATCTGATTTTCTAGCATCGATACCCAGATTGATGGCAACATCAATCGACTCTTTAAACTTGACAGTGGAAGATAAATCAGAAAGCAAAGTTACGGCATCCTCGACCTGATAAAATCTGCCTGCTTCAACTTTCTCTTTAATTTGCTTCTGTCTTTTCGTCAGTTTAGCCACTTACACACCCTCCACATTCAAGCCCATACTTCTGGCAGTACCAGCGATGGTGTTAACAGCCGCATCCAGGCTACCTGCAGTAAGGTCAGGATCTTTCATCGCCGCAATTTCTTCTAACTGAGCACGAGTTACGACACCTACTTTTTCCGAATTAGGGCGACCACTACCGCTACTGATACCTGCGGCTTTCTTTAACAATACCGATGCAGGTGGCGTTTTCATGACAAAAGTAAAACTCTTGTCAGTGTAAACAGTAATTATCACCGGGATAGGCAAACCAGGCTCAACACTTTGCGTCTGAGCGTTAAACGCCTTACAAAATTCCATGATATTAACACCATGTTGACCCAATGCAGGACCAACAGGAGGGCTGGGATTCGCTTTACCAGCTGCTACTTGCAACTTAATATAAGCACTTACTTTTTTGGCCATTTCATCTCCTTGGGTATTAACGCCTTTCGGCTCCCCCTATTCTAAAAAAACAATTTACCAACCAAGACACAAAAAGCCCACCCTCGCTTGAGTAGGGCAGGCAGGAAACGGTTACCTATTTAATCTTTTTCGACTTGTCCGAATTCTAACTCTACAGGAGTAGACCGGCCAAAAATCAACACAGCGACTTTGACCCGACTCTTGTCGTAATCCACTTCCTCTACAACACCGTTAAAATCAGCGAACGGGCCGTCTATAACTCTAACTACCTCACCTGGCTCAAACAATGTTTTTGGCTTGGGTTTAGCCGCACCGTTTTCAACTCGACTAAGAATTGCTTCGGCTTCAAAATCGGTAATCGGAGCCGGTTTATCAGGGGTTCCGCCGACAAACCCCATTACCCGGGGAGTCGACTTGACCAAATGCCAGGACTGATCATCCATATCCATTTGCACCAGCACGTAACCTGGATAGAATTTGCGCTCACTTTTACGCTTTTTTCCATCGCGCATTTCGACCACTTCTTCAGTTGGCACCAAGATTTCGCCAAACTTGTCAGACATGTCTTTCAGCGCAATCTGCTCTTTTAGCGCACGCATCACATGCTTTTCATAGCCCGAATACGCATGAACAACATACCATCGTTTAGCCACAGACACCCACCTAACCAATAACGCCAGATATAATCCAGCTAACCAGGGAGTCTAACCCCCACAAAAATAGAGCGACAATCAAAACAAAAACAACTACGATCATTGTCGTTTGCAGTAACTCTTGACGCGTAGGCCATATCACCCTACGAATCTCGGATTTGGCCTCCTTCATCAAAGTGACATACTGGCGCCCTTTTATGGTAGTTGCCGCCACCGTCAATGCGACAGCGGTTAAAACAACCAGCGCAAGAACACGATATAGAAGTGACTGATCGGCATAGTAATAATTACCTACCACACCAACAGCCACAAGCAGCAAAACAAAAAGCCACTTGATAACATCCCAAGCACCTGAACTTTCGCTTGTCTGAGAAGACATATAACCACTCACCGAATGAAGTGGCAGGCCAGGAGGGAATCGAACCCCCAACCTGCGGTTTTGGAGACCGCTGCTCTGCCAATTGAGCTACTGGCCTGCATAAAAAACTACGCGATATTACTCGATAACCTTGCTGACCACGCCGGCACCGACCGTGCGACCCCCTTCCCGTATCGCAAAGCGCAAACCTTCCTCCATCGCGATCGGAGCTATCAAGGTC